>VGXG01000003.1 GCA_016873395.1 Nitrospira sp.
GATCCTCCCCTTGCAGGACGTCGAGAAGGAATACATCCTCCGCATTTTGGAGAAAACGGGCGGGAACAAGTACCAGGCCGCCCAGACCCTGGGGATCGACCGGAAGACCCTCTATCGAAAATTAGCGGAGATCGAAGAACACCAAAAGCAACGCTGAACGATGACTGCCGAATGATGAATTTGAGTCGTCAGTCATCTTTTAGTTGTCAGTTCTCAGTTTGCAGTTATCAGTTTCCGAAGTCTCCGGAACTGAAAACTGACAACTGATGACTGATGACCCTGAGAACTGTTCACTGTTCTGCGTTCATCATTGGTCTAGAGATGGACGACTGGCAAATCCGCAAGGAGTACCTCAAGCTCACAGAGGAGGAAGAGGCCGGCCTCAGGTCTCTTCACCCGTTGATGGCTCAGCATGTGGATGAGCTGGTGGATGCGTTCTACCGTCACCTGCTGAGCTTTGAAGAAACGAGGCGGCTCCTCACGGACGAGCTGATCTCGACCCGGCTCAAGGAGGCCCAGAAACGGTACCTGCTTTCCCTGGTCGCCGGCCCCTACGACCGGGCCTATATGGAGGGCCGGATCAAGATCGGCGAAGTCCACGATCGCATCGGCCTGACGCCCCAGTGGTACCTGGGCGCCTACGCCCTTTATCTCAACCTGCTACATCCCCTCATCTTCAAAGAATTCCGGGACAAGCCGGCCCAGTGCCAGTTCCTTCGGATCGCGATGACCAAGGTGATCTTCCTGGACATTCAGCTTGCGATCGAGGCTTACATCAGAAAATCCTCGGAGAAACTGGAGTTCGCCAACCGCCAATTAGCCGAGCTCAGCCGCGAACTCGAAAGGGGCCTCAATAAGGAAAAGAAAGGCCGCCAACAGGCGCAGGAGCAGCTCCGCCAGACCGAGCGGCTGGCCGAGTTGGGCACTCTGGCCTCCGGCATGGCCCATGAGATCGGCACGCCGATGAACGTCATCCTGGGCCGGGCCGAGTACCTGATGCAACGGACGCAGGAGGAGCAGACCAAGAAGGGATTGGAGACGATCGTCACGCAAGTGGAGCGTATTACGAAGATCATGAACCAGTTGCTGACCTTCGCACGGCGGCGCCCGAGCGAGCGGCGGCCGATGGACCTGAAGCAGACGGTTCGAGACTGTCTGGAGATCCTGAGCGAACGGATCATGCGACACCGGATCCAGGTCGAGACCGACTTTGCGGCGGCCCTCCCGCCGGTTCACGCCGACCAAGACCACCTGAGCCAGGTCCTGCTCAATCTCCTCATCAACGCCGTCCAGGCGATGCCGGAGGGAGGCCGGCTGCGCGTCGGACTGGCCGGGGCCGACGGCCGCGTCACGATCACGGTCGCGGACAGCGGCCACGGCATCTCCTCGGAGCACCTTCCGAAAATCTTCGATCCCTTTTTCACGACCAAAGAGGTCGGCAAAGGAACCGGGCTGGGGCTCACGGTGGTGCATGGCATCATCCAGGAACATGGTGGAAGCATCACGGCGAAGAGCGAGCCTGGCAAGGGAACCGCCTTCACTATTACCTTACCTTGCCGATAGCAAATAGCGAATAGCCAATGGTCCTGAGGCAGTGACTCTCTGCTACTTGCCATCGGCCATAAGCTATACGCTCCTTTCCCCTTACTGGGGCATCTTGCGCCACCTTGCTTCTGGTCCTGTGGTCTTTCTCGCCAATTCTCCGTTCTTGCTCAATTCTAACCCCGCAAAATGCTTGTGAACCTTCACCGCCGGCAAGGCCATCAAGGCATGTACAGAAATTGCAGGAGAGACCCATACAGTCACTGTGGGTACCATCTCGAGCCAGGATGATGAGGTCCCCCATGCAGCGAAAGGAGCCGGTTGTGTTGTTGGTCGTCGAAGATGATCGAGCGATGAGGAGCCTCCTGTGCGACGAATTGTATGGCTTAGGAGCGAGGATCGTGGAGGCGGGCGATGGGGATGAGGCCCTGCAGATGGTCATGGATGCACCGCCTGATCTGATCCTGACCGACCTTCGGATGCCTGCCGGAGGATTGGACCATGTCTTGCGGCTGCGAACCTTTGCCCCCCACTGCCCGATCATCGTCATGACCGCCTTTGGGGACGCCACGACGAAGGAGACGGCGTTGAAATGCGGCGCCGCCGCCTATTTCGACAAACCCGTGCGGATGGCGGACCTCAAGGCGACCGTGAAGCAATTGCTGGGGAACCACAAGGGTACAAGCGAGTCACAAGCTGACAGGTAAACAAGCTGACAAGGATCGGACGTATTTGCACCTTGCTCACTTGCAACTTGTGAGCTCTTCGTAGGAAAACGAGATGGCCGGATCTCACATCATATCTCCCCTATCACCCCCTTCCGGTTCACTGCGCGACCCGGTCCTTTCGGCTCGGCTGGACGCGCTCAAGCTGCTGGCCGACCGCACCACCGACCGGGTCATGGTCGTCGATCGGGACGGAACGATCATCTACGCCAACCACTCAGTCGGGTCCGGCGACGCGACCGACGGTCGGCCGGCCAAGTGCTACCAAGCCATCCTGCACCGCCAGGACCCCTGCGCGCACTGCGGCGCGATGGAGGCCTTCCACGCCGGCGAGGTCCGCTCCGTGTCATGCGGCAGTCCCAAGAAACCGAGCGACTGCGGCATGATCCAGGCCTACTCGCTGCTCTCTGCCCGGGGGACCACGGAAGCGGTCTTGGTGATTCTCGGCCAGGGTGAGGCGGCCGGTCCCGGCCATTCGCCTTCCGAGGAGACTCGGCTGGGGTCCCTGATCGGCCGAAGCGCGCCGATGCGCCAGCTCTTCGAAATGATCCGGCTGGTCGCCGACAGCCAGGCGACGGTCCTGCTCCAGGGTGAAAGCGGAACCGGCAAAGAGTTGGCGGCGCGCACAATCCATGAGCTGAGCTACCGGCGTGAGAAGCCCTTCGTCGCCGTGGACTGCGCCTCGCTGCCGGAGACCTTGCTAGAAAGTGAGTTGTTTGGGCATGTCAAGGGAGCCTTTACTGGCGCCGTGGCCCCCAAGAAAGGTCTGTTCGAGGAAGCCGAAGGCGGGACGATCTTTCTTGATGAGATCGCAGACACGAGCCCGCAGTTTCAGGCCAAGCTGCTGCGGGTGTTGCAGGAAGGAGAAATCAAGCCGGTCGGCAGCACTCGCCAGATCAAAGTGGATGCGCGGGTCATTTCGGCGACCAACAAGCATCTGTCGGATTTGATCAAGGCCAAAGCGTTTCGTGAAGACCTCTATTATCGGCTGGCGGTCCTTCCGTTGATCCTGCCGCCGTTGCGGGACCGGAGGGAGGACATCCCGTGCCTGGTCCGACATTTCGTGGCCGCCTCCTGTCAGCGGCATCGCAAGCCGGTGATCGAGGCGACCGACGAGGCCCTGCAGGCGCTCACGGCGGCGCCCTGGCCCGGGAACGTCCGGGAGCTGCAGCATCGGATCGAGCGAGCCGTCGTGACGGCCAAGGGGGCCAGGCTTGTGTCGGAGGACTTCTTCGAACCGACTGCGACGGCCACGCCTGCGGAGACGGACTTGCGCAGCGTGGGGCGCGGCGCAGCGCAGCAAGCCGAACGGGCGCGCATTCTCGAAGTCCTCCTCCAGGCATCAGGCAACCGGGTGAAAGCCGCGCGGCTGCTGAAGATCAGCCGGGCGAGCCTCTACAACAAGCTGCGCGCCTACCGGATCGAATAGACCCGCCCGCCGGCCTACTTCCTGAGCTTCTCTGCAAACTGCTTGCGCAGCTTGGCGACTTTCGGATTGACAACGTAGACACAGTAGGGCTGGGAGGGATTGCGGGCGGCATACTCCTGGTGATAGTCCTCGGCGACATAGAACGGGCCGGCTGGAGCAACCTCCGTGACGATGGACCGGTTGAACGCCTGCTCCTTCGTGAGCGCGGCGATCACGTCTTCGGCCGCCGCTTTCTGCTCCGGCGAGTGGTAGAAGATCGCCGAGCGGTATTGGGTGCCGACATCGTTCCCCTGCCGGTTGAGCGTTGTCGGATCGTGGATGGCGAAGAAGACCTCTAAAATTTCTCGATAGGAGACGACCTGAGGGTCGAACGTGAGTTGGACGACCTCGGCATGGCCGGTCCGTCCGGTGCACACGGCCTCGTAGGAGGGGTTGGCCACCTGCCCACCCATGTAGCCGGACTCCACTGATTCAACGCCTTTCATCTGGTCATAGACCGCCTCCAGGCACCAGAAACACCCACCCGCCAGGGTAATTCGCTCCTTCCCGTCCGGCACCACTGTCTGCGTGATCGTCATGATTTTCTCCCTGAAACGGTTGGCCGATTATAGTCCAAGTCGGTGCCTCCGCGCTCAGCGCTTGGAATCCAAGACAAGCACCGTCCCCTCATGCCCCATCCTGCCCCATTTCTCTCTAAGCTCCGTCCATTTCTTTGGACAGTGCAAGGTTATGATTTTACGAGAAAAGCGCTGCCGGCCTTTTCCTTGCTGTACAGCCCTGTGGAAATCCGACGCCAGGGCCGCCAACCCCCTGCTACGGAGGCAATGAAGGAAGCCGTTGATGAACCAAGGAATCTTGCCAATTCAACAGCCGCAGCAGCGGCATGGCATGGGGGTTGCGCTACAAGGCCGCGCTGGCGGAGCGCGGGGTAGCTAGGACCGGCCTCCGAATGACCCTGACCTGTCTCACGATAGGGCCCTCCGCCAGCTCTTTTACAAGCCCGGAGCGAATGGCGAATGGCTGATCGCCAGGAGCAAGAGGCCGGAAGCCAGTCGTGACGATCAGGACCATGTTTGAGCGATAAGCCATCAGCTATTCGCTCTTTATTTATTTGAAAGGAGGCCGTGTTATGAGGTTGTTGAAGTCTAACCGCAGACGGCAAGCCGCTCGCGTGGCGGTCGGTCTGCAAGCAGTGCTTCTGGCGAGTAGCCTGGTGGCCCTGCCGGGAGTGTTTGCCGCAGGTAGCGCGGAGAAGGGACAGCATGTTCACGCCGTCCCCGTCGCCGGGCCCGCCGCAGGGATCAACTGGCAGGAGGCCTTGAAGGGCCAGACGAGGGTGGAGGAGGCCATCGAGGGGCGTGCCGGGCGTTCCGAAGTGGTTGAGATGCAGCACAATCGGCTCATGCGCAAACTGGATGAGCAGATGGCGCAGGACGCCCAGGCGCATCAGACCTCCGGCATGTTCAACGGCATGTCCACGATGCACCAGTACATGGGCCAGGACGGGTCCAGCTTCCTGCTGATGTCGGACAACAAGGCCGAGCCGGTCTCGATGGCCGGCGGCAAGTGTCCGGCCGGCGCACCGGCCAAGTCCTACGACGTGTCGATGATCAACGTCGAGATCACGCTGAACCGGTGGCTGGACTACTATCCCGGCTACATGTACGTCCTGACCGAGAATATCGACAAGGTCCGGGCGGAAGAAGCCAAGAACAAGGCCGCGCGTGAGAAGGAAGGGTTCGACCCCGGAGCGGTCAACACCGGCCTCCAGGGCGATATCATTCAGCCGCTGGCGATCCGGGGCAATCAGGGCGATTGCGTCAAGATCACCCTGCGCAACAAAATGGCTGATGAAGCGGGCAGCCTGCATATCCAGTCCGCCGCTATGGTCATCAGCGCCTCCGGGAAAGCGGCGACAACCACCAATCCGGATTCCGTCGTGGAACCAGGCAAGTCGGTCGAGCTGGAGTGGTATATCCACCCCAACACGCAGGAAGGCGTGCGGCAGTTTCACTCCTACAGCCACGATCGTGAGCTCACGGTGCTGGGCCTGTTCGGCGCGTTCGTGGTCGAACCGAAGGGGTCCACATACCTGGAACCGCTCGGCACCGGCCCGGCGACTGAAGCCAAGAGCGGCTGGCAAGTGATGATCGACAACGGGTCCGGGCCCGACTTCCGCGAACACGTGATCTTCTATCACGAGATCGGGGACGAGGCCTTCCGTCCGTTGAACAAGAAGGGTGACTTCCTGCCCCAGCGCGATCCGCTGACCGACGCCTATCGGCCTGGCGGGCGCGCGCTGAACTACCGCAGCGAGCCCTTCGGCATCGACCAGATGCACTTGCAGCATGAATACTTCGGCTTCGAGGACGAGTCGATGGCGTACAGCGCCTATACCTTCGGCGATCCACCGACGACGATTCCCCGCGCCTACCTGGGTGATCCGACCAAATGGCGCATCGTGCACGGGGGATCCGAGGTGTTCCACTCCCACCATCCGCACAGCGGGTCCATCCGCTGGGTCCGCAGCCCGCGCGCGGAACCGCAGGACTTCTGGGCGGCGGCGGCAGACGGACCGATCAAGTACCCGGTCGTCCGGACCAAGTCCGATCGCGTGGACGTGGAAGTGATCGGGCCCTCTGAGGCGCTCGATCTGGAAGCCGAGGGCGGTGCGGGGCAGTCTCAGCACCTCGCGGGAGAATTCCTGTTCCACTGCCACGTGGCGCACCACTACGTCGCGGGCATGTGGGGCTATGGCCGCGTCTACAATACGTTGCAGGTCGGCCAGTACCACACCGACACGATGCCGGACATGCGGGAGCTGCCGGATCGGCAGGGCCGCATGAAAGTCGGCGTGACCTCCGATAAGTTGATCGGCACGACCGTGGACTGGTTCGGGAAGAAGTTCAAGATCGTGGCCCGGAATCAGAAGACCAACTGGAAGGCGGACCCGGCCATCGTGAACATCAAGGACTGGGTCGAAATGTTCCTGCCGGCGCAGGGCAAGCCTGGTCACACGGATGACGAGAAGGGCCAGATCATGTCCTACGACGCGACCGTGTGGGACTGGAAGTGGGACGGCGATGTCGCCAAGGGCGAGCGGGAAAGCACGGCGAAATATCCGAAGTATCCCGCTGCCGCCAAGTGGGACGACAGCACCAGGCCGGCGATTCTCTTTGAACCGCTGACGGGCAAGATGTCCTGGCCGCTGTTGAAGCCGCACTTCGGCAAGCGCAATCCGTTCTCGGCGAACCACAGCGGAGCGCCGTGGCTGGAGCCGATCCACCAGGATGAGAACGGCGAGCGAACCAGCGAGCCGGCCAAGCCGGGCGAGCAGGGCCGTTGGAGCCTCTGCCCGGACAATGCGAACCAGAAGTTCTACAACATCAAGTTCATCCGGCTCCCCATCACCCTCTCGAAGAAGCAGGGGAAGGAGCCACCGATCGTCGACAAGGACGGCCTGATTTACGTGTTGGCCGAGGAAGAAAAGTTGGTCCGAGCCAACGACGATCTCAAGTACCCGCTCGTGATCCGCGCGAACGTGTATGATTGCGTGGACTCGATCCTCACCAGCGAGTGGGATGACGACGAATTCACGAACTTCCAGGCGTCCAAGATCAACATCCATCCCCACTTCTTCCAGTTCGACACGGGGAATTCGGATGGCGTGATCTCGGGCTTCGAGTACGAGATGTCGGTCCGGCCGTACACCATGCATGAGAAGAAGAACAAGCATGGGTTGCCGGTGCCGATGAATTCCAAGCTCACGGAAGCCGCGAAGGCAGGGGCTCGGTCCATCAAGATCAAGATGGCGACCGGCGCCACGAAGTATCATGTGAACACGGAGCTGCAGGTCGGTGCGGATTGCTTGATTCCAAGCAAGGATGCCACCGCCTCGCTCAAGCGGGAAGATAGTTGCGCGGAAGTTGCCCGAATCAAGGAGATCAAGGGCGATGAGATCACGTTCTTTAAGCCGCTGAAGCACAACCACCCGGTGGGCGACATTGTCACGCCGGAGTTCGTGCGGTATCGGTGGTGGGTGGACGTGGACCTGGGGACCGTGTTCTGGCATGACCATGCCTTCGGCGCGACGACCTGGCCTCACGGCGGGTTCGGCGTGACGCTCGTGGAGCCCTTCGGGTCCACCTATCACGACCCGAAGAACGGCAAGCTGGTCTGGAGCGGTCCGATCGCGGACATCCACAGCACCGAGCCGATCGGGTACGGGGTCACCGGCAGTTTCCGCGAGCTGATGGTCTCGATCCACGACACGGTGCCTCATACCGTGAACGTGATCCAGGCGGGCAACCCGCCCGGCCAGCCGGTCGAAGTGGCGTTGGAAGCGGGAAAGACCGTCTCGTTCCAGATGCCGGAGAAGATCCTCAATACGCCCAACCCCTTCATCAATGGGGGGACGCACACGACGGGAAGCGGCTTGAATTTCCGGGCCGAACCCTTCGCGCAACGGCTGGCGAACAACCCGGACACCTCGGCGCTCTTCAGCAGCGCCATCCACGGTGATCCGGACACCCCGCTCCTGCGGGCCTACACCGGCGACACGGTGGTGTTCCGCCTGCTGCATCAGTTGATGAACGAATCGCACGTCTGGACTCTGTCAGGCCATACCTTCCTGACCGAGCGGTACGCCGGGGATGCCAATCGGAAGTACTCGATCCACGTCGGGATCGCCGAACGGTACGACCTGGTGACGAAGGCGGGCGGCTTCCAAGGCATGCCGGGCGACTACATCCACTTCAACGGCCGGAGCTCGCACTTCGCCGAAGGTGGATGGGGGGTTTTCCGGGTGCTCGGCAAGGAAGTCGCCGACCTGCAGAAGCTGCCGTCCGGGACCAGACCCGGCGACATCCCGGCGGCGCCGTCTTCGGTCTGCCCGGCCGACGCGCCGGTGAAGACCTTCAACGTGGTGGCGCTGGACCGCCCGCTGAAACTGAACCCGAAGTCGCCTGACGCGATTGAGGTGGACTTCGAGCGGAAGATCGAGATGACGGTCCCGGAGGGCAAGATTTTCGCCCTCGAGGAGGAAGCGACGAAGGTCGGGGGGACGGTGATGCCGAACCCGTTGACGCTGCGCGTGAACCTTGGGGACTGTGTCAAGGTCAACCTGAAGAACAAGATGGCCAAGAGCAAGGCGTCCTTCTTTGCGCCGGGCCTGGCCTTCGATCCGAAAGATTCCCAGGGTCTGAACGTCGGCAACAACGGCGGCGATCAGACGATCGGCCCGGGCCAGGGCCGCACTTACACCTACTACGCGCATCCTGCCAACAAGGAGACGACGTCGTTGGTGTGGGACGGCGGGAACATCGTCACCAATCCGCGCAATGGCCTCTACGGCGCGGTCATCGTCGGGCCTCGAGGATCGCAGTACCGCGATCCGGTGACCGGCGAGGATCTCTCGCAGAAGAACGCCTGGCGCGCGGACGTGATCGTGGACCGAAGCCTGTCGGAGAATGCTGGGAAGGTCAACTACCGGGATGTGGCCCTCTTCTTCCAGGATGAGGACAACATCATCGGGACGGCGTTCATGCCCTACGTCCAGAACGTGGCGGGTCTGACGTCGGTCAACTACCGGTCGGAACCGTACAAGTTCCGGGAGGAGCAGGGCTGCTCGCTGAGCAAGGTGTTCATGCCCTGCAAAGTGGACGCCCCCGAAGATCCCGTGACGCCGCTCATCGAGGCGCACGCGGGTGACCCGGTCCGGATCCACGTGATCGGCGCCAACAACGAGCAGAACGGCATGTTCTCGGTGGAAGGCCACGAGTGGCCCATCGAGCCCTACATGCCGGGTGCCGACATGATCAGCGTGGTGGAGTACTCCGGGTCCGAGACCCTGGATGTCTTCCTGCGCCAGGGTGCGGGCGGCCCGGCTCGGTTGGCCGGCGACTACGTCTGGTCCAACCAGCGGCTGCCTTACACGCAGTCCGGACAGTGGGGCTACTTCCGGGTGCTGCCGGCCGGCGATCAGCGGGTCCTTCCGCTGTCGAGCGGCGCAGTGGGCACCAAGAGCGCGGAGGCTCAGCCGAGCCAGCCCGGAGTCGCACAGGCGATTCCGACCGCGATGAAGTAAGTCGCTCTGTCAGCGTAACCAACGAACGGGGGAGCTGCAGAACAACGCGGCTCCCCCGTTTCGTTTCGTCAGGAAACCGTTAGCCAGGCGCACGCAAGCTCGGTATAATCGAAGGGCGCGGTTCAAGCGAAGAATCTACGCCTACTGGAGGCAAAGTAACTATCCGCTCACAGTAAAGGAAAAGTTATCAGTCCTCAGTGTTCGGTTCGCAGTTTCATGACTGAAGACTGATGACTGAAAACTGACGACTCCCCAGCAAGGTTGGTATGGAGGCCGGAATGAAACAACCACTCAGAGTGCTGGCCGGAATGCTTGCAACGCTGCTGGCGAGCGCCATGGCGGCGTGGGCCTACGAGGAGACCACGGTGATGGACGGCGGGACCCTCACCGGGAAGGTGACGCTCGCAGGCGAAGTGCCGAAGCCGAAGGGCTACAACCTGACCACCTTGCCCGACGCGATTTATTGCGGGCGGATTTCGGACGGACGAGGCTGGCGACTCCTCCAGCCCTTCCACGTCGGGTCGAACGGGGCGTTTCAGGATGTCGTCGTGCTCATCGAGGGCATCGAGAAGGGCAAGCCCTTCCTCGACTTCAAGACCCCGCGTATCGAAGCGCTCGATTGCCGTTTCATGCCATTCACCACCATCGTGCGCGATCAGCATGACGTGGCGGTGGTGAACATGGACCCGGCCATGCATGACATCCAGGCCTACGAGACCTCCCACCTGGGCCCACGGGTGCTGTTCAACGTGCCGCTGCCGATCAGCCAGCGGTATCCGCATGAAGCCGGGCTGAGCGCTCATTTCCAGAAGCATTACGAAGGCACGCCGATGACCCAGACCGTCAAAATGACCAAGGGGCGGCGCGTGTTCGTCATGCAGTGCGGATTTCACGCCTACATGGAAAGCTGGGCGTTGACGGTGGATGATCCATACTATGCGATCACGGACAAAGAGGGCCGTTTCACAATCGGCGATGTGCCGTCAGGAACATACAGGGTCTTGGTGTGGCATCCCTATATCGCCGGAGGCGGCGCCAGGGAATTCACGGTGACGATCCAGCCGAAGGTCCAGACGACCCTGGACGTGCAGATCCCGGCGCCGACCGGGCGGCTCTACGCCAATCAGATGGTCGAGAACCCGTTTGTCCGCTACAACATCACCGAGGACGTGCAGAGTCAGATCGTGCCATCGCTGGAAAAGCAAGCATATTGAGAGGGCTCTCAGGGCCTGAAGGGGTGGACATACCAGTAGCAGCACAGAGCGAGAGGAGGCCGGAATGTGGACATGGAGCAAGATGGTCATGGGAGCGCTGGTCGGAGCTGCGCTCCTGCTCGGCCTCGGCGAGGCCGAGGCTTACGAGGAAGTCGCGGTCACTGACGGAGGGACAATCACCGGCACGGTGACCCTGGCCGGCCAGGTTCCGAAGCCGAAGGGCTACAACCTGACCACCCTCCCCGACCAGGTCTATTGCGGGCGGATTTCAGATGGACAAGGCTGGCGCATCCTGCAACCGTTCCAGGTCGGGCCGGGAGGCGAGTTTCGCGAGGTGGTGGTCTATCTGGACGGGATCGGCAAGGGCAAACCCTTCGACAAAGGGAGCCTCCCGCAAATCGAAGCGAAAGATTGCCTCTTCGTCCCGTTCACGACTGCCGTGCGGGACGATCAATCGGTGACGGTGGTCAACATGGACCCGGTCATGCATGACATCCAGGCCTATGAGACGTCCGAACTCGGCCCACGAGTTCTGTTCAACGTGCCCCTGCCGATGAATCCGCAGCACCCGCGCAACTTCAAGGATCGCAGCGAAGCCGCGATGTACCACAAACACATGGCCGGCGCACCGTCGAAGCAATTGGTCAATCTCAGCAAGAACCGCCGGATCTTCGTCATGCAATGCGGCTTCCACGCGTACATGGAGAGCTGGGGCGTGGCCGTCACCAATCCGTACTTCGCCAAGACAGACGAGCAAGGCCGGTTCTCCATGACCGATGTGCCGCCGGGCACCTATACGCTGGCCGTCTGGCATCCGTATATCCGTAGCAGGATCGAGCAAACCGTCACGATCGGCCCGCAGGGAACAGTGGAGGCAAATATCGTGGTCCCGGCCCCGACAGGGCGGCTCTATGCCAACGAGGTGTTGGATCATGCGTACATTCGCTACAACGTGCCCGAGGAAACGAAGAGGGAAATCGATCCGATGATCAAAAAGCAGGATCACTGAAGCCGATCAAACCGACGCGGGATCGACAGACGCGGTGAACCATGAAGCGTGAAGCGGTTGGAATCGCATGCGCAACGGCGCTGATCGTGTCGGCGATCGCGGCCGCTGCGTGGGCCGATCACGATCAGCCGAAGTGGCGACCGACCGGCGAAGCGGTTGA
Source organism: Nitrospira sp. (assembly GCA_016873395.1). GTDB lineage: Bacteria > Nitrospirota > Nitrospiria > Nitrospirales > Nitrospiraceae > VGXG01. The sequence goes on from VGXG01000003.1 coordinate 12,165, forward strand.
AGCCACGCGGTTAGCAGGCCTGCCGGTGCCGGATGGCATGGTTCGGATTCCGTCCGGATGGTTCCTGATGGGCAGCGATCCCGCGGCTGACGAAGACGCAGGGCCGCAGGAGCAACCGCAGCGGTGGATTTACCTGGACGAGTTTGAAATCGATCGCTATGAAGTGTCGAACGCGCATTACCTCCGGTTCGTGTTGGCGACAGACCGGGTCGGACCGCCGTACTGGCGCGTCGATCCGTTTCCCGACAAGATGGCGATGCATCCGGTCATCGGCGTGAGCTGGAGCGATGCGGATGCCTACTGCCGCTGGGCGGACAAGCGGCTGCCGACCGAAGCCGAGTGGGAGAAAGCCGCCAGGGGAACGGATGGACGAAGGTTTCCGTGGGGCGACGAACCGGCCGGATGGCTGAAAAGCAACATCGCGCATCCGGGATCGAAACGAGGGGTCAAATATCCCCCGCTCGCCAACGTCAACCGCTACGACCGCGGCGCCAGTCCCTACGGGGTCTATCAAATGGCAGGGAACGTGGGCGAATGGGTTGCCGACTGGTTCGACCCGGAATACTACCAGTATGGAACCAGCTTCAACCCGACCGGCCCGGAGTTCGGCGAAGATCGGGTGCATCGAGGAGGGTCCTGGAACGAAGATCCGGAAGTGGCCCGCTCCGCCGGGCGCGGTGCCGGCGCCCCCGATCACCGCTCCTATCTCATCGGATTTCGTTGCGCGAAATCAACAACGAAAGCTGTCAGCCCTCAGCTATCAGCCGTCAGCTCTACCCCCTCCTTTTTCCTCCCCCTTCAAGGGGGAGGGTGGGGTGGGGGTGCTGATCGCTGAATGCTGAACGCTATTCAAAGAAGGAGGTCGGTCATGGTTTCCCCGCAGACAGCACACCCCTCAACGCTCAATAGGGTCGTCAACGTCCTGCTCGCCGGCGCAGCCGTGCTCGCCCTGATCAGCGCCGCCTGGGGCCTGGACACGCAGGATATCGCCGTGGAGTGGACGACGGAAGGCAAGAAGATTGCGATGGATCGTGCCCAGACCTGGCCCGCCAAGGACGATATGGTTTTGGTCCCCGTCGGAGAATTCCTCATGGGCAGCGACAAAAAAATGGACCGGAATGCCTATGCAGCCGAGCGCCCCCAGCGGAAGATCCATCTCGACGCCTTCGAGATCGACAAGTACGAGGTCACCGCGCTCCAGTACCTCAAGTTCGTGTTGGCCACGAACCGGCCGCCGCAGCTCGACTGGCGGTACGACGGCGGGAACTTCCAGGAAAGCATGGCGCATCATCCGATCATGCACGTGAGTTGGTATGACGCGGATGCGTACTGCAAGTGGGCCGGGAAGCGTCTCCCGACGGAAGCCGAGTGGGAGAAGGCCGCGCGGGGTGCAGACGGACGGATCAACCCCTGGGGCAATCAGACGGCCGGCCTGAGCCGGGCGAACTTTGGTCGCTCGGGGCTCTCCGGCCCCGTGCGGGACCGTCCTGAACGGCTCCTCCTGTATCCGCCCCTCATCTCAGTGGACAAGTACGAGAACGCCGTGAGCCCTTATGGCGTGTACCAGCAGATCGGCAACGTGGCGGAGTGGGTGGCGGACTGGTACGACTCTGAGTATTACAAAAACTCGCCGGACCGCAATCCTAAAGGCCCCGACCAGGGCAAGCACAAGGCCTTCCGGGGAGCAAGCTGGATCGACAGCACCACCACGGCGCGGGCCGCCCAGCGGAACGGCGCAGACCCGAACACCAAGATGAACTGGCTGGGCATCCGTTGCGCCCGCGACGCGCAGGAACCGCAGGGCCGGCAGGTCTCCCTAGCCGACCCGCCGCAGGACCCGGCACAGGGCTTGCCGTAAAAGACGGCACCCGAGCGGATCATGCCCCTGACCGTCTGGATTCCAGAGTCAAGCGCGGCGACGGCGACGCTCGCGCTGGGTCTTGCCCGCATGGCTCCGACGTTCGACTCCGTCCAGTCCGAGGACGGCACCCGAGTCTACTTCGCGGCTTTTGCCGATATCTCGCAGACCCTGGACCTCGCCGTCCGGCTGATCGGAGAGGTCATCAACATTCCGGGAGTCCATGCCACCATCAACGGCCGCCACGTCAGGAACTTCAATCTGTTCTGGAGCGCGCTTCTCTGTTATCGGGATAGCCTCCGCGAGCCTGACCCTGTAGCCTACTGCGCACAGGTCTCCACCAGGCTGGGCGACTTGTCCGGGTGTCCCGATCGCGGCTGCCTCTCCCACTGCCAATTCATCTGCACCCGCTGCCTCGGCGTCGTTCGCGAGACCGGCGCCCCGCCGATCTCGACCCAACTCCGGGAGATCGCCGTGCAAGCGGAAGTGGACTGGTGTCCCAACCTCACGCTCCCGCCTGTCCGACGCGAAACGTCAGGCGCCTGAGGAGTCAGGCGATGTTGCATGTGTGTTAGACTGCGCACGATGAACCGGCTCGTGATCATGCTCGTCGCGGCGCTCTGGACGCTGGCTCCCGCCGGCGCCTGGGCCTTGGAGTTCTCGGCCGACCAGATCACGCGGATCAACGGGCGCAGCCACAAAGCCAACATCTACTACCGGGATGAGATGTGGCGGCTGGAACACCAGGCATTGGGTCCCGTCAACGTCACGATCGTCCGGAAAGACAAGCGGGTGATGTGGTTGCTGCTCTCCCGCATGAAGCACTTTAAGACCGTGCCCTACGATCCCGAGCAGGCCCCCCAGGTGAGCGAACGGATCGAGGGAGAGGTCGCGCGGGAGGAGATCGGGAGCGAGACGCTGGATGGCCATCCCACGACCCTCTACCAGGTGACCGTGCGGAGGGGCAGCCGGGAAGAGGTCTATTACCAGTGGCTGGCGACCGACATCAAGTTTCCGCTCAAGTTGGCGAAGAAAGACGGAAGCTGGGTGGTGGAATACCGGCATGTGAAGTTGCGTCGCTTGTCCGACTATTTGTTTCAACTGCCGGTCAATTTTCAGCCGCTGGAGGAGTTTGATCAGAAGCCGAAGGCAGGGCAAGAGGGCCGGGCGATGTAACCCCATTCGTAACCCGGCGCAGGCCTCGCCACGTTCTGAACCACCTCGCTCCGTCCCCCCGCTCACGTCTCAAGCCTGAAGCCAACCGCCTCACTTTCTCATGGTTTCTGATTAGGCCGAACGCCCTAGGCCGAGGCATGACAACCATCATGTTTCCGACCGGCACCGGTCAAGGAGACTGACACAGGCCTTCGTTACAGTGCCCCCATTCACATCCTTCACTCGTCTTGAAAGGGGGGCACTATGAATAGTTACAGAAAGAGCAGGGCCGGCTTGGGGGCCGCGGCGCTCTTGGCCGCCGCGGCGATGTTGGGAACCATCCAGCCGCCGTCCGCATCGGCCGAAGAAAACCAGGTGTTCTTCCGGGGCGGCTTCGCCAGCTTGTTCAGTAACCGGGCGAACGAGGTTTTCACCGATGTCTACGGCCGGAACAACCTGCGCAACGACTCGCAAATCGGGTACTACGTCGGTGCCGGGCTTGATCTCGGCATGCACAAGAACTTCCTCGGAGTCCAGGGGATGTCGCTGGTGGGAGAACTCGGGCTGGAATTGAAGCGGTTTGATTCTCAGACAGTGACGCAAGCCGTGCCAGCCACCTGCGCCGGCGCGCTGGGTGCTGCGGCTCCGGGCTGCTCCGTTCGGAACGACAAGGTCCAGCTCACAATGCTGACGGTCGATGTGGCGCCGAAGCTCAAATTCCGGGAAGGTCACAAGCTCCGGCCCTGGATCATCCCGATCGGGATGGATTTTCATGTGATCAGCCCTCCATCCAATGCGAGCAACTATCTGGACGTGGGCGCGCAGTGGGGGGCCGGAGCTGAATACAATTTCTGGGGACCGCTCAACCTCGGGATTGATGCACGCTATCACCTTGCGGCCAACATGACGCAGACCACGAACAACTTCTACACGGCGGGCTTTTATTTGGGGCTCCTGTATTAGGGCCTCACGGACGACGCCTTCTTCAGCCTGACGCGGCCTCAGGGGGAGGGATGTGCCGCCCTCCGGACGAGGTGGTGTACACCTCCCGCCACCTCGTCCATCCCTGCTCACGGCTGGTTCCGCGCCTTCCATTTCTGTCCAGCCGGCTGGACAGTTGTGTCCGGTTTCTGTAGCGCTCTTCCACAATCCCCCTGCCCGGCTTGCCCAGCAGGATCTTCCAGCCAATCTGCACATCCGCATTCAACCGCTATCCTGTTGGAATTAAAGCCATTATCTTGATCGAAATCTTTGCGGCTGCGCCAAGGGGAAAGGTTCCTGACTTGCACCCTGTTCCTGCGTCTTACGCGGCGCGGCGGGCAGCAGATGCTCGCCGGGAGAGAAAAAGTCGGCGCATGAAACGAAAACCGAGTCTCTTGCAGAATTGCGATTGTTGCGAGTTGCGCGCCAAGTCCGTCGTCTGTGACCTGGAGGGCGACGACCTGGCTTCCTTCCAGCAGGTCAAACACTCCTTCGAGTACGAGCCGCACAGGACCGTCTTCTATGAGGGCCACGCCTGCCTGGGCCTGTACCTGCTGTGCGCAGGGAAGGTCAAGCTGACACGCTCCTCGGCCCGAGGTCAGCGACAGATCGTGCGCATTCTGGATGCGGGCCAGTTGATTGAAAAACACGCGTTCCGGGACGGAGCCCTCCACGAAGTGACCTGCGAGACCATCGAACCTTCCCAAATCTGCCTGATCGAAAAAGAGGCCTACTTGGGGCTACTCCGGCACAACCCGCAACTGGCGATCAAGCTCATCCAATTGTTGAGTTGCGAGCTGAGCGTGAACATGGATCAGCTCGACCAGTTCACCTTCAAGACCGCGCGCGAGCGGCTGGCCGGGCTGCTCCTGGAGCTGGGCAACCGCTTCGGCAAAAACGGCGGCAGCGGAGTCCAGGTCGGGATCTCCTTGAAGCGCGAGGAGATCGCCGAGATGGCCGGCGTCACCGTCGAAACCGCCGTGCGGCTCCTTGGGACCTTCCGCGACGAGGGGTTGATCGGCATTGATGGGCGAACCCTTACGCTGCTGAACCAGGACCGCCTGACCAGAATTGCTCGCCTGTAGGGAAACCTGCCCCCCGTTGGCTTCTGCAGCTCTCGGCTGTCCACTTCTTGCCTAGGTCTAACGCCCCATGCAGGTCTTTGACATCCATCATGAGACGACTTGGCCGACTCGCGTGTCATGCTCCTGCCTCCTCCCTTAGAGTGGCGGCCTGAGTGGAGCCCCACGGCTTTACAGCCGTGGTCCCTCTGGGTTTCTTCGGCGAAACCCGCCGAAGCATGTCCTCCTTCGCCAAGGCTTCGGAGGACACCCGCTGCGCATTCCTCCACGGCTGTAAAGCCGTGGCTTCCTGCGTAGGCGGGTGAACAGCCTGCTGCATCGCCTGTGCGCTCCTGCAACAAAGGATGGGCCATCCGATGGTGCCTGACCCCATTCTTCTTCTCAAGCGAGAACACGAGATGATTCTGGACCGCCTTCGCATGATCGAGACCGCCATCGCGCCGCGCGCCGGCGGTCCGTTGCTCCGGGGAATGCAACGGGTGCGCCGCGCGACCACGGAACCGGACCGGCCCACCCTCCGCGAACTTCTCCGCTTCTTCACGGAAAGCACGGAGGTTCATTTCAAGCGCGAGGCGGTTCTGATCACAGCCCTCAACCGTGCTCTCGGCCGGACACAGAAAGACCGTAACCGATTCGAAAACCTTCTGTGCGAACACCGAACGCTGAAGACAGACGCAGCCGGGATTGCCAAGACGCTCGGCAAGTCCACCGCCGACGCCGACCCGCTTCGGATTCGGTCTTTCATCGAGCTGTTCCGCGCGCACCTCTCCTGCGAGGAGCGCATTCTGTTCGTCCTGGCCGGGACACGGCTGACCGCTGAGCAGCGGCTGAGGATGAGCCGCCGCATGCTGCAGGTCTAGCAGGCTGTTGAAAAAGTCCGCCAGAGGAAGACGGGAGAACAACGCGGCGGCAAAACGGCGAGTCGACAAACCGATGAACCGCGCGCTCCAGCTACGGATGGATCGCGCAAAGGAGGGACACATGAAGCAACTGGAACCATCCACATTCTCGATCATGGCGGCGGGCCTGCTCTGGCCGGCGGCGGCGTTGGCCGAAGAAGCGGCCAAGGCCCCTGCGGGAGGGTACGCGGCAGGCGATTACGTCTGGTTCACCCTGATCGGGCTGATCTTGGTTTACGGGGTGTACGACTCGTTTTTCAAAGCGTCCTGACACCGTATCAAGGACATCGCCCGCCCGCTGAGCCGAGCACAAAGGCGCGAAGGCCAGGCGCCCGAACCGGGCCGGTGCGGTGTGGCTGACCGTCTCGTGCGGCGAACTGACGTATGCCATCGTCGTCTTCAAGATCATGTCCATTCACAAACGTCGATGAATTCTGTATGATGGCCTGACGCAGACTGAACAGCCAGTGGAAACTATGCCTTTATCGGAGCTTCAAGAGACCTTCCCGGCCACGATCCGCATCGCCGGGATCAAGATCCGGGACCGCGGCGAGGTCAAGAAAATGGGCGTCGGCGCGGCGTCCCTCCGCATCGGGGATCGCGTCATGCTGGAGGTCGAGCGGGATCTCACCTACGGGGTGGTCTACCAGGAGCCCTATTCCACGCCCTTCATCCCCCCCATGCGCGTCATGACCTCCATCCTACGCCCCGCGACCGAGGCGGAAACGGCCGCCATTGTCCAGCATCAGCGCACCGCCCGGGAAGGGATGACCCACTGTCGGGAGCGGGCTGGGGCGTTGGGATTGGACATGAAGTTGGTGGAAGTCTACTGCTCCTTCCGAAGGCGGGAGACCACCTTCGTCTACACGTCCGAGGAACGGATCGATTTCCGCCAGTTGGTCAGGGATCTTGCCCGCCGCTTCGGCGGCCGGATCGAGATGCGACACATCGGGGTCCGGGAGGAGGCGAGACGCCTGGGCGGCGTGGATTCCTGCGGCCTCACGCTCTGCTGCGCCGCCTTCCTGTCGGACTTCAGGCCGGTCAGCGTCAGGAAAGCCAGGAGCGACGACCCGTCCGCCAGTGAAAGCCGGCTCATCGGGCTCTGCGGTCGCCTGAAATGCTGTTTGATGTTCGAAGCCCAGCAGGAGGCCGCAGGCGCCGGACCCCATCCCGTGCCCTTACTCAATCCAACCCGTCCAATAGAGCCGTCGGCAGTCAGCCGTCAGCAATCCGCCAAAAACTGAGCGCTGATGGCTGAGAGCGCTCCTCTATGATGATCGTCCTAGCCTGGCTTCACATCCTGTCGGCTGTCACCTGGATCGGCGGCTCGCTGTTTTTGTCGGCGGTCCTGGTCCCGGTTCTGAAGGACGAGCCCTTTGCTGCTCAGCGCGGAACTCTGTTCAAGGCCATCGCGGGCCGCTTCCGGATGATGGTGTGGGCCTCGGTCGGACTGTTGTTTGCCACGGGCGTCCCGCTGCTGAGCCGGCGGGTCGACTCGCTGCTGGCCCCCTCGGGTTGGCCGGCCGTTCTCAAGGCGAAGCTGGTTCTCGTCATCGTGCTGATCGGGATGACGGCGCTGCATGATTTCTGGATCGGGCCGAAGGTGGGGCGCTGGATGAGAGCGTCCCAAGAGTCTCGGACTCCGTTCGAATCCGGGATGATCCGGCTCGCCCCCTGGGTCGCACGGCTGGGGTTGGGGCTGGCACTGGCGGTGTTGCTGCTGGCGGCGGCGCTGGTGCGACTCTGACGCGGCGGCGCGGAGCCCGAAGGCCCGATCAACGGGCGCGCGGAACTGCTTTCGTCTAGCTGCCGATCCTGATTCGGGCGTCCGCGATCAGACAGCCCTTGCCGGGCGGGCGCGCAAAGACCAAGAAGCCTTGAGTCAACCTGGACCGTAACCACAAGGAGGATGTATCATGGGAACGCTGATGCGGTGGGAACCAACGACTCGATGGGATCCGTTCAAGGAGTTGGAAGACATGCAGAGCCGGCTGGGGACGCTGTTCGGTCGGCTGCCGGTGCGCAAAGAGGGCGGCAAGGAGGCCATGACGGTGGCCGAATGGGCGCCCCTCGTGGACATCGTGGAGGATGAGAAGGAATATCTCATCAAGGCCGAACTGCCCGAGGTCAAGAAAGAGGATGTCAAGGTGACGGTCGAGGACGATGTCCTCACGATCACCGGAGAGCGAAAGTACGAGAAGGAAGAAAAGGGCAAGAAGTATCACCGCGTCGAGCGGGCCTACGGCAGCTTTGAGCGCAGCTTCACCTTGCCGGAAGATGCGGACGGGTCCAAGGTGAATGCGGAGTTCAAGGACGGCATCCTGAAGGTCCGCCTGCCGAAGTCGGAAAAGGCGAAGCCCAAGGCCGTCGAGGTCAAAGTCGGCTGACGGATCGGCGGGGCTTGTCGGCTCGGAACAGGAGGCCTCCTATGGACCGAAGGCTGCAGTTTCTCCACGTGCCCCTTCACCCTGATGAACCGGCGCTGGATCCCGCTGCAACCAGACGGCGGCTCTGGTGGCTGATTGCGGTGGTGACCGTGCTGTCGTTGTTTCTTCTGAGCACGGGATTGGGCGGCGGGTTCAAGTAGGACGGGAAGGAATCGGGTATAAGCTTCCTGGTCCGTGAAGAGCCAACGGAGCGTCGGCCTTCAACGTGCCTCAGGACCGAGGAGGGGAACGGCCTGTGTTCCAAGATCGCGAGGAGGCCGGGCAGCTGCTGGCCGAACGGTTGAAGGCCTACCGGGGCGATCCAAACACCCTGATCCTGGCCCTGCCCAGAGGCGGGGTGGCGGTGGGCTATACGCTCAGCCTGACCCTCCACCTTCCCCTGGATGTCTTGATCACCCGCAAGATCGGGGCGCCGGGCAACCCGGAATATGCTCTGGGGGCGATTGCGGAAACCGGCGCCCTCGTCCTCAATCAGGAGGCGATGCGGGCGTTCAGCTTGTCGAAGGAGGATCTCGACAAGCCGATTCGTGCTCAGCAGGAAGAGATCGCCAGGCGCCAGGCCCTGTACCGAAGCGGGCGTCCCCTGCCGCCGCTTAAGGGTCGCACCGTCTTGCTGGTGGATGACGGGATCGCCACGGGCTCGACGTTCTTTGCCTCAGTTGACGCGCTCACGAGACTCCATCCGATGCGCCTGGTCGGGGCGATCCCGGTCGGGCCACGCGACACGCTCATCCGGCTCGGACAGCAGGTGGACGAGCTGATCGTGCTCATGATGCCGGAGTTCTTCTACGCGGTCGGCAATCACTATGCGGACTTCACGCAAGTGGAGGATGCAACCGTGGTCCGCTATCTGGCTGAGGCGGCCTCAGCCTTGCGGGCCGCGCACCGTCCTTCTCCCGCCTCATGAGCGGTGCGGTGGAGTGCCGATTGGGGGGAGGCCGGGTGAAGGAGCCGATGCGTCTGATCATCGGCGACCGGGCGACGCCGGGCATCACAGGCAAGATCGTGCCGGTGGCCGAGATCGCCGTGGACACCGCCCGTGAATGGTTCAAACACAACCTCCGCCACCTCGATCCCGATCGGCATATCCGCTACCAGGTTGAATTGAAGCCCGCCTCGCCGGAGCTGGGCGCTATCTTCGAGCCACGCAAGAGCCTGCTCGTGGCCAACGACACGTCGGCGGCGGTCGGTTACGCGCCCCTCAGCCCGACCGAGCGACTGGTCATGGATCTGGAGCGATTTTTAAACGGCCCGCTCTTCAAGAGCCAGTTCCCGGAGACCGGCGAAGATGTCAAGGTCATGGCTGTCCGCTTGGACCGGGACCTCTCTCTGACCGTCGCCATGCCGTTGCTGGCCGACGCGATCCGCTCCGAGGCTGTCTATTTCAAGCGCAAGGGACAGATTCTCGGAGCGATCCGGAGCTACGCGCAGAGCCAGCCCCACGGGTGCAAGCGGGTCCGGGTGACGCTGAACGCCCTCGACCGGCGGGGCGCGGGGCTGGCCGGGATGTACCTGTCCCTCCTCGGCACGTCGGCGGAGCAGGGCGATTCCGGCCAAGTGGGCCGGGGCAACCGCGTCTGCGGCGTGATCGCGTTGAACCGGCCCATGAGCGGGGAAGCGGCGGCCGGCAAGAACCCGCTCAGCCATGTCGGGAAGATCTACAACGTCCTGGCGCATGAACTGGCGATGCAGATCCATCGTCAGGTGCCAGGCGTGCGGGACGTGACGGTGTGGCTCTGCAGCACGATCGGCCGGCGGATCGACCGTCCCAGCATGGTGGCGGCCCATGTCAGCCTGGCTCACGGGGTGTCGCTGCGCCGCGTCCAGCCGGCGATCCGGACGGTCATCCGGAGCGGCCTCGATGAGCTGGGCTCGTTCTGTGAAGCGCTGGCCCTGGGCAAATACCCGGTCTGCTGAAACCAGCGACGATGAATGAACACAACGCGACACGGGGACGCGGAGATCGCCCCATCACCGCGTCGCCCTTTCACCGCGTCGGCAGTTCTCCTCGTAAGGTCGCCACGGCGGGGGTCGTGATGCAAGAAGCCCTGTTCTACGAGGTAGAGGAGCATCAGCGGGTCCGCTGCACCCTCTGTCCCCATTTCTGCACGATTACGCCGGGACATCGCGGGGCCTGCGGGGTGCGGATCAATCGCGACGGCAAGCTTTACACGCTGGTGGCGGACCGCGTGATCTCCGAGGAAGTGGACCCGATCGAAAAGAAGCCGCTCTTCCATTTTCTCCCAGGTTCCCATGCCTACTCGATCGCCACCGTCGGCTGCAATCTACGTTGCCTCTTCTGTCAAAACTGGGAGATCTCGCAGGCCCCCAAAGGCAAACCGGCCGAGACACCCGACTTTCTCTGCCTGCCCATGGCCGAACCCCCGGCCGAGTGGGGAGCAGGCCGGCCCACGACGCCCAAGGACATCGTGGCGGAGGCGCTGTCCCATCGTTGCGCGAGCATCGCCTACACCTATACGGAGCCGACGATCTTCTTCGAGCTGGCCTTTGAGACGGCGCAGGCCGCCCGTGCGGCCGGCCTGAGAAACCTCTTCGTCACGAACGGGTTCATCGCGCTCGACGCCTTGCGGAGGATTGCGCCGTACCTCGACGCCGCCAATATCGATCTCAAGGGTTTCAGCGACCGGTTCTACAAGCGCGTCTGCGGAGCTCCGCTCCAGCCGATCCTGGACGCGATCCGCCTGTACAAGGACCTGGGCATCTGGATTGAGCTGACCACCCTGTTGATCCAGGGACGGAACGACGACGAGGGCGAGCTCCGCGACCTGGCCCGGTTCATCAAGTCCGATCTGGGGGAGGAGGTCCCGTGGCACCTCAGCCGCTTCTTTCCGGCCTACAAGATGCGTGACGCGCCGATCACGCCGATCGAGACGCTCCGGCGGGCTCAGCGGATCGGGCACGAGGCCGGCCTTCGACACGTGTATCTCGGCAATGTCTTCGAGGAAGAGGAAGAAGATACGCATTGCCCCGGCTGCAAGGCCCTGCTGATCCGTCGGTCCGGCCTCACGCTGATCGAGAACCGGGTGAAGGATGCAGCCTGTCCGGCATGTCGGAGGCCCGTGGCCGGCGTCTGGAAATAAGAACAGTGAGGAGTTAGAAGTGAGGTGATGGTGGAGAAGAAGGACGGCAGCTCGTCGCTCACCTTACTCCTTACACCTCACTCCTAACTAAGAGGACTATGGCGACCACTGAGCAGAAACGCGACTATTACGAAGTGCTGGGCGTGGACCGGTCCGCCACGCGCGACCAGATCAAGCAGGCCTATCGGAAACTGGCGCTGCAGCATCATCCAGACCGCAATAAGGCGCCCGATGCGACGGCTAAGTTCCGCGAGATTGCCGAAGCCTACGCCGTCCTCTCCGACGACACCAAGCGACGGGAATACGACGCCACCGGCCATGCCGGGGTCAGCCAACGTTGGTCGGCCGATGACCTCATGCGGGATTTCCAGTTCGGCGACTTTTTCGGCGGCCGGTTTGGGGATCTCTTCGGCACCTTCGGCGACGTGTTCGGCCGGCGCATAAGCCGGGACCAAGGGATGGCCAGAGGCGCGGACCTGCGATACGACTTGGAGCTGACGCTCGAGGAAGCGGCGAGAGGAGGCGACCGCCTCATTCAGATCACCCGATCCGAAAAGTGCCGGGACTGCAAGGGGAGCGGAGCCAAAGCAGGCACCAACCCGGTGTCGTGCCCCGACTGCGGCGGGACCGGGCAGAAGCAACACGTGCAGACCGGCAAGGGAGTTCGGATGGTGACCCTCACGAGCTGCGCCAAATGTCATGGGCGAGGTCTCTTCATCGAGATCCCCTGTCCGCTCTGTCAGGGTCACGGCGTTGAGTTCACCCCCCACAGTCTCAAGGCCCAGATCCCCCCGGGGGTCGATGACGGGATGGTGGTCCGCCTGGCCGGCCAGGGCGAGCCGACTGTCAGCGGCGCCACATCCGGTGACCTGCTGATCCGCATCCACCTCCGCCCGCACCGGTCTTTTCAACGGCAGGGGGACGATCTCTACACGGCCGTCTCCATCTCCTTCGCCGAGGCTGCGCTCGGCACCAAGACGTCCGTGCCCTGTCTGGACGGAGAGGCCGTCAAGGCCGCGGTGCCCCCCGGCACGCAGAGCGGGACCGCCCTGCGGCTGAGCGGGAAAGGGATGCCGAGGCTCGGGGGAAAAGGCAAGGGGAACCTGTTCATGATCGTGGAGGTTCGGACGCCGACCGACCTCACCCCTCGGCAGCGGGAGCTGTTGGAGGAATTGGCTAAGCTGGAGGCCAAGCGCAGTCAATGATGAACGGACTGTGCAGAACGCAGTATTCCCGTTGAAGCGGCAACTCGGGCAACAAATTGTGGAGAGGAGAATCACTGGCGGCAAAAGAACTCTTTGTTCACTGTAAAGAAGAAGTTGTCGGTCTTCAGTTCTCGGTTCTCAGTTTCATAGCTGAAAACTGACGACTGAAAACTGACTACCCCTTAGCAAGTTTGGTATGGAGGAAAGCATGCCCACACACAAGAGCGACAGCCCCGATCGGCAACTGGCGGCGTTCAGCCGCCTGACGGTAGCCCGGTTCATGGAAAAAGACGTGCAGGTCGGCCATGCGCGGACGAAGGCCGACGTGTTGGCGTCCCAGATGATCGAGGGGTTCGGCTCGGTCCCGATTGTGGACGAGCAGCAACGGCTCATCGGGATCGTCAGCGAGCACGATCTGCTGGCTGCGCTCGAGAAGGGACACAAATGGAGCCTCCTGGAGGCCGGGGACATCATGTCCCTCAACCCCTACTCGGTGCGACCGGAAACGGAGCTGGGCACCTTGATCCACGTGCTCCGGGTCAGCCAGCTCATCCGGGTGCCGGTCGTGGATGCGGACGGAAAGCTCGTGGGGATCGTGGCACGGCGCGACATTTTACGCGGCTATCTGAATTACGGGCTCGCGCCAGGGGCGTAGGCGGTGGCTGGCTCGTGCCGGATAATCGGGCGCCCGCTGCGAAGGGCCGTACGGGGGATCGCAGCCCTGCTCCTGCTCGCGGGAGGGGCGGCAGCGGCTGCCTCCACGTCTCCCACCGAGGTGGTCAAAGCCACCATCAACGAGGTGATCCACATCCTTTCCGACGAGGCCATGAAGCAGCCGGGGCGGCTCAAGGAGCGTCGCAAGCTGCTCGAAGACGTGATCGGGCGTCGATTCGACTACGAGGAAATGTCGAAGCGTTCCCTCGCCTCCCATTGGAAAAACCTGAGCGAGGTGGAACGGCAGGAGTTCGTCGAGGTGTTCCGCGCCTTTCTCTCTCATACGTATGGAGGCAAAATCGAGGGCTATTCCGGAGAGCAGGTGCAGTATCTTCAAGAACGTCTCGAAGGGGCCTACGCCGAAGTCCGGACGAAGATCGTCTCGAACAAGGTTTCGCTGCCGATGGATTACCGCTTGATCGGCAAGGCCGACGACTGGCGCGTGTATGACGTCGTCGCGGACGGCATCAGCCTGGTGAGGAACTACCGGGGACAGTTCGATAAAATTATCCGCGAGTCCTCGTACGCCGATCTGGTCGAGAAGCTGCGGAAGAAGTCGGAAGACATCAAGGCGCCCAAAACCGGAATGAGATAATGAGCTGGAGGCAAAAAACCTCTCCGCGCCCGTTTGATCGAAGGGCGCGGTTCAACCGAAGGTTGGCATGGCGGAGGGTGGATCGGGAGAGCTTGACGGCTATGGTGGGAATCTTGGAGAGGCTTTAGGCTTCCCGGCCGACCGGGCCTGCACACCACCCCTTCACCCGATTCCCTTCTTCCAGAATGTTCCTCTCACCAGCACCTCCGCCTATATTTAGGATAAGCCTGCTTCATAGAGGGTCAAGGAGGGGAAAGCCGACAGGTTGGACAGGGTCGAGCGAGGACAGGCCACTGAACGATCATAGAGGAGAGCCCGGCTATGACGGCCTTGGATGAGCATGAACGGCTGGCGTTGGACCAATTTCTGGGCCTGATGGAGGAGGCATCCTTTGAGCCGAGGCCTCAGGTGGACCAGCGTCGAATTTTCCGCAGTCCCGACGGGCAAATCATTGTCCCGGTCACCTTGTCCGCCCAAGAACCCTCCCTCCACATGGCGATGCTCATGGCCAAGAAGGCGGAGCAGCTTTGCAAGCAGTCCGGCTGTCGGTTTGTTCTCGCGCAGCGGCCGGAGAAAGACCCGAAGGGGCGGACTTATGTGTGGGCGGATGAAGCCTGGCAAACCCTCTCAAGGAATTGACAATTGACGATTGGTCTGAAGAATTTACGATTGTTTCATCGGAAGGCTCCGCAAATCGTCAATAACCCCATGAATCAATCGTCCATTCTTCGCTACCGGCCGCGCTGGCCCAGCAGACGGAGGTAGGCCAGCACATCCTGCATCTCCTGTTCAGTAAGCCGACCCCGCCAGGCATGCATGGGGGTCAGCACCAGCCCGAACTCGATGCTGGTCAGCAACTGTTCATCCGATTTCATCTTCACGGCGGGACCGTGGAAGTTGGCCGGTGGCACCCTCAGCTCGTTCGCTTGCGGCCCGTCGCCCCATCCGCCGGCGCCGTGGCAGCGGACGCAGTGCCATTCGTAGAGCATCTTCCCGTCCAGCGCCAAGCCGGCCGGCCCCTGAGCCAGTATCGGTGGCTGCATAGCCGACATGCCGAGAAAGGTGAGCGAGCAAGCGAGCAGGACCGCGCATCCCTTGCCGGCGCATGGTCCTGAATCGAATCGGCTCATGTTCCTCCGTTGAGCGTGTCAGCTCTTCTTGCTCGTTCTGGCGATGAAGCTGGTGATCATCTGCTCCAGTTTTTTGCTTCCACAGTGGGGGCAGGTCGCAGCCCCGCTCTCATGTTCCTTGAGGGTCAAGGCCAGAAGGGATTCCTTACCGCAATCCAGACATTTGTAGTCGTACATGGGCACGGCGGTTTCCTCAAAGACAGTCTCGGCTAACAGCCGTCAGCAATCAGCCTTCAGTCAGAAGCTGACTGCTGATCGCTGAATGCTGAAGGCTGCTTCTCGCCCCACTCCGTCACGATCTGGGCCAACTCGGCCAGGCGTTGAGCCACCTTGCCGAAGAGGGTGCCTTCCGGGTAGTGCCCGTCAGGCCCTCGTTCTCCCGCCGGCAGGCCGGTTAAGAGCTCCAACGCCTCCTCCACTGTGTTGACGGCATAGACCGAAAACATTCCCGACGTGACCGCTTCCACGACTTCTCGGCGCAAGGCAAGATGCCTGGTGTTGCGGACCGGGATGATCACCCCCTGCTCGCCCGTCAACCCGCGCTGCGCGCAGGATTCAAAAAACCCTTCGATCTTCTCGTTCACCCCGCCGATCGGCTGGACCTCTCCGAGTTGGTTGACGGAGCCGGTGACGGCCAACCGCTGCCGCACCGGCGCTTCCGCGAGGCTGGAAAGGATCGCGGCCAGTTCGGCCAGAGCGGCGCTGTCCCCTTCGACCTCCGAATAGGTCTGCTCGAACGTCAGCGTGGCGCTGAGGGCAAACGGATGGGCGCCGGCGAACTTGCCGGCTAAGTACCCGCCCAGGGTCATGACCCCCTTGCTGTGGGCATGGCCGGCCAGGTCGGCTTCCCGTTGGATGTCGATCACCCCTTTGGTGCCGACGAAGGTTCTGGCCGTGATCCGGCAGGGACGTCCGAAAGCATAGTCTCCCAGGAGATGCACCGAGAGCCCATTGACTTGCCCGACGACCTCCCCCTCCAGCGCGACGATCAGGCCGCCCTCCTTGATCTCGTCCTGGATCCACTGTTCGGGCAGGTTGGCGCGATGCCGCTTCTTGGCAACGGTCATCTCCACATCCGCCTGCGACACCACCGTCCGGCCCTCGCGGCGGGCCCAGAAGGCCGCTTCCCTGACCACGTCGCCCAACAGGCTCAGCCGGAGTGAGAGTCGGTCATGGCGCTCGGCCAGCCGAGCCCCCTGCCGGATCAACTCGGCAACCGCGTCGGCGCCGAAGGGCGGCAACCCCTCGTCCCGGCAGAATTTGGCGACGAACCGGCCGTAGAGCCGGTCCTGATCCTCGTCGCGGGTCACGTCCATGTCGAAGTCGGCCTTCACCTTGAAGATTTTCTGGAAATCCTCTTCATAGGCCTGGAGGAGGTGATACACGATCGGGGGACCGACCATGATGACCTTGACATCGACGGGCACCGGTTGGGGGCGCAGGCCGGTCGTCGAGAAACCGAAAAACTCGCCGGGGTCCTCAATCGTCACTTCGCGCGTCTTGATCACCCGCTTGAGCGCGTCCCAGGCAAAGGGCTGCCGCAGCAGATCCATGGCGCTCAAAATCAGATAGCCTCCGCTGGCCTGCAGCACCGAGCCGGCCTTGATCTCGGTAAAATCCGTGTAGACCACGCCCAGGTGGGCTTTCCGCTCGATCTTGCCGATCAGGTTGGCATAGGTCGGATGCGATTCATCCACGACCGGCGCCCCCTTGTCCGCGCCGTGCTCCACGACCGGGTTCACCTGATACCGCACGAGATCAGGATGACGACCTGACAATCCTAGGCCCAGAATCGGCAGGGACGGGGATTCTCGAGGGAGGAAATCCTTGTAGGTCGACAGGATGTCTTCGTGGACCGCCTGCAAGTAGTCAAGGACCGACGGGAGGGCCTCGTACGCCTGGCGGAGCGCCTCGAATCGGGACTCCAGCACGTTCCTGACCACCTGACGATCCATGTCGCGCACACGCCCTTCGGCTTCACGGTCCAGCGCATGCACGCGTATGTGAAATTCCCTGATCTCGCTCTCCAGCGCCCTCCGCCGCTCGGCGATCTCCTTACGCTCCTCGTCCGACAGCGCGGTCAGCTCTTCCTCCGTCATAGGGTTCCCGGCCTTCAGCGGCATGAGCCCGAATCCCATCGGCGTCTCTTCAAAGCCGAAGCCCCTGATACGACCCAGCTCGGCCAGTTCTTTGAAGAGCGATTTTTTCTTGCCTTCTGCCTCCTCGACGATCTTGGCCTTGGCTTCCAGGTAGGTGGTGCTTTCGAAGATCTTGGGGAGATCGCGGCGCAACCCTTCGATCAGCGCAGCCATCGCCACCTGGAAGGCCCGGCCCTGGGAGGCCGGGAATGACAGACACTTGGGCCTGGAGGAGTCCTGAAAATTATTGACGTAGCACCAGTCCGACGGCGCGGGAGCCGACCGGGCAAGGCGCTGGACCATTTCCTTGGCCAGCGACCACTTACCGGACCCAATCGGACCGGACACGTAGATGTTAAAGCCCGGGCTCTGCATGCGTAGGCCGAACTCCAGCGCCTCCACGGCCCGTTCCTGCCCGATCGGCTCTTCCAGAGGGGGCAACTCGCTGGTGTCGGTAAAGCCAAGCCGGTTCGCGTCGACGCTCGGCGTCAACGCTTCGGCGGGCAACTTGAGTTTCTCATTCATGGAGCGACCGCAGGCACCGGGTTGACGGTGGTGGCTTGCGGGCCTTTTTCGCCGGCCTCGACGTTAAACGCCACTTCCAGGCCGTCTTCCAGTTCCTCGAACTTCAGCCCATGCAGGGCATTCTTGTGAAAATACACTTCCCCCCCGCCTTCCTGCAGGATAAAGCCGTAGCCTTCTTGGGGAAACAGTTTGCAGATGACGCCGCGCAAAGGGATCGGCGGCAGCCGGACTTCTTTCGACGCCCGTTTCTCCCGGTATTTCCGCAGCTCGATCTCCACGGCGGCAAAGGCAGTCCGGATCGCCTCCTCGAACGTCTTGTCTCCCTTTCTGGCCGTGAAGGTGTGCCGGCCCGGCAGCGTCACCACCACCAGGGCTTCGGCGACGTTCTTGATTTTCTTGTGGTGCTTATTCTTGGTCAGCGTCACCCGCCCGTGCAGGATATCCTCATGGCCGGCATTCAAATCCTCCATTCGCCGCTCGATCTCGCTCCTCCACCTGGGCGTCATCGCCACATTCCGGCTCTCGGCATGCAGTTCCATGGACCCCCCTCTTCAGAATTGACTCATTGAGCGGAGATTGACTCATTGAGTCAGTCCTTTATTGTACAGACACCAACATGCGACTTTCCCCTACCAAAGCCAACGCAAGGGCCATGCCATAGCAAGAATGAAGAGCCGATGGCTGATGGCAAATGGCTGATGGCTCGGATTCGGGCATAAGCTAGTCCCTATCAGGCCATTTGCTATCGGCCATAAGCTCTTAGCCATTCCAGGACTGGTGCATAATTCCTCAGTCGCGGGCGTCCAGGTGGAGACGAATGCTCCAGTCTCCCGAAAAATAGCCGTCAGCTATCAGCCGTCAGCAGTCAGCTATTACGCCGAAAAGTCGTAAAGTCTGAAAGTCATCAAGTCGAAAGTCGAGAAAGACGACACTCCAGGGCGACTCCTCGACTTGACGACTTTATAAACTTTTGGACTTTCAGACTCATTGCTAGAAGCGGATGGAATAGGACTTGCCTCTCTCTTTGAAAGCTGATAGCTGAATGCTGATAGCTAACAGCTCCCGTCCCCCATGACGACCTTACACCGACGGAAACTCGAAGACTACCTGCGCCAGCGGTTCGGCCGGCAGGCGGAATTGCTGGCTTTCGGCCCCATCGGGCAGGAGACCTCCGGCCGCGCGCTCAAAAAGTACGGCTATGGAGCGCCGATCCGGCTGACCTTCCGGGTTGGGAAGGTCACGAAACGGGCGGTCATTGAGACCATGCGCCCGGGTCCGTTCGGCCATGAACATCCGGCCGACCGCGCGCAAGCCTTGCTCTGGGATTATGACTCCTACGGCCGCCTGCCGCGTCACGTGCCCGCCCTCGACGTCGGCGCCTTCACCGATGCCGGCTCGCTTTTCTCCGTCGCACCAGCCAGGGAGTTCTTTGTCCTGACGGAATGGGCAGACGGTGCCAGCTACCATCTGGACCTGGAGCGTCTGGCCCGGACCGGACGTGCCACGAAGCTGGATCGCGATCGGACCACGGCCCTGGCCCGATACCTCGCCCGAATCCACCGGGTGAAGAAGCGGGATCCGGACCTCTACCGGCGTCGCCTGCGCGAGCTGATCGGCCACGGCGAGTGCATCATGGGCCTCACCGACAGCTATCCCCGCCGGTTCAACTTCATCACAGCGGATCTGCTGCGCTCCATCGAAGAGGCCTGCAATCGCTGGCGCTGGCGGCTGCGGCACAGAGCCAGCCGCCTGTCGTCTGTCCACGGAGACTTTCATCCCTGGAACGTGCTCTTTCGCCACGGCACGGACTTCACGGTGCTGGACCGCTCCAGGGGCGAATGGGGCGAGCCGGCCGACGACGTAACCGCAATGACGATCAACTATCTCTTCTTCTCGTTGCGCTGCTGGGGAGAGTTGCGGGGACCGTTCGAGACGCTGTTCCGGGAATTCTGGGAGCGCTATATGACGGAGAGCCGCGACCAGGGCGTGACGGAGTGCGCCGCGCCCTTCTTTGCGTTTCGCGGACTCGTGATCGCCAGCCCGCTCTGGTATCCGAACCTGTCCCTCGGCGTCCGCCGTTCGATCTTTCGATTCATTCAAAATGTTCTGGAGGCTGAGCGCTTCGAGCCTGATCGCGTCAATAGCTATCTGAAGAATTGAGTGACGGATGCCCTCGCCGACGCCCATCGCCTTCGCAGTATGGTTAACTGGATTACCTGCATCGGGAAAGAGCGCGATCACAGCGGCGCTGAAGTCCAAGCTCGAAGCGCTGGGCCTGCGCGTGGAGGTGCTGGAGTCCGACGAGCTGCGCCTGGCGCTGACGCCCTCTCCGACCTATTCCCGCGAGGAACGCGATCTGTTCTACCGGTCGATGGCCTTCACGGGAAGCCGTTTGGTCGCCCATGGCGTGACCGTGATCTTCGACGCGACGGCCAACCGCCGGACCTATCGGGATTTCGCCAGGACGTTGATTCCCCATTTCATGGAGGTGGCAGTGGAGTGTCCGCTGGAAGTTTGTATGGCGCGGGACCAGAAGGGAACGTACAAGAAAGGTCTGGCTGGAAAGTCGGCCACCGTGCCGGGGCTTCAAGACACCTACGAGGCCCCGTTGAAACCCGAGATCAAGATAGACAGCGCCCACATCGCGCCGGAGGCGGCAGCCGACCTGATCCTGGTTGCAATACGGAAACGATTCCTTTCCTCCTCCTAACCCTTCCTCACCGGAACACCAGCACCGGGCAGGGTGCGCGGTGCAGCACGGCGTGCGAGGCGCTGCCCAGCAGGAACCGCGTGGCTCCGTGGCGGCCACGGGACCCCATCATGATGAGGTCCGGCTTGGTGGTTTCCGCCCACCCGAGAATGGCATGGCCCGGATCGCCCAGCGTGACCGCGCCGGAGGCCTGGTAGCCGATCTTGCCGAGCTTGGCCGCCACATCATCGACGAACTCCCGCGCGCTCTTGACCGCCTTTTCTTTGAGGGCCTCCGACTCGGCAATCCCCACGGGCCATAGGGGCGAGGCAAAGGGCAGGATCGTCAACACGCTGATCTGGACCGGCTCCTTGAAAGGCCTGGCGGCCAGGAACTTCCGGGCCGCGTCCGCATCCCACTCCCCTTCGACCGCCAGCAGGACCTGTTTCAGCGTCCGCATGTGCCGGTTGACCACCAGCGTCGGGCACGCCGCCTGCGTGATGACACGGTGGGAGACGCTCCCCAAGAGGACTTCCTGCACCGGGCCGAGTCCGCGCGCACCCAGCACGATCAAATCCACCCGCTCACGCTCGGCGACGGACAGGATCGTGTCCGTCGGCATCCCGACCTCCAGCCGCTTGGTCGTCGACCCCGTATGGAACGGCAGGATCGAGACGGTCCGGTTGAGCAGGCGTTCGCCGTCGTCCCGCATCCCCCGCTCCACCGTCGCGTAGAGTTCTTGCGCGACCTCGGGCATCATCATCGGATAGGCCGGCTTGGGCACGTTCATCGCGTGCAGGATGAAGAGGTGCTGCACGGGAGACAGGTGCGCCAGCGCCCGCGCCGCCTCGTACGATTGGTCCGATCCGTCCACCGCCAGTAGAATTCTCATAAGACCTCCCTGGAAAGCTGTCAGCGCTCAGCCGTTAACCCGTTTGACTCGACGCGGAGAAGGGGTGACGGGGCGACCCGGCGATCTCCGTTTCGCCCTGTCGCCCTGTCTCCGCGTCCCCCCTTCGCCCCGTCCCCTCCGCGTTATTCATACCGCAGCGCGTCGATCGGGTTGAGCCGCGAGGCCTTATTGGCCGGGTACAGGCCGAAGAAGATCCCGACCACGACCGAGAACAGAAACGCGATCACCACGGCCTGCGGCGACACGATCGCGGGCCATCCGGCCACGGTGGTGACCAGGCGCGCGCCCACGATGCCCGCCAGGACGCCGGCGACGCCGCCCACGGTGCTCAGGATGACCGCCTCCACCAAAAACTGCAACAGGATGTGTCTGCGCTTGGCCCCCACGGCCATCCGGATGCCGATCTCATGCGTCCGCTCGGTCACCGACACCAGGAGGATGTTCATGATGCCGATGCCGCCCACGATCAACGAGATCGAGGCGATGCTCAGCAGCATCAGCATCATCGTGCGGCTGGCGCCGGCCGAGGCCTTGGCGATGTCCTCCATGGTGCGGATCGTGAAGTCGTCTTCCTCGGACGGCTGCAGATGATGGCGCATCCGCAAGAGTTCCTTGATCTCCGGCACCACCTGCTGGACCTGCTCCCGCAACGTGGTGGCCACCAGGACGATGCCCACCGTGCCGAGGAATTTCGTGCCGAGTACCTTGCGCTCAGCGGTCGTGAAAGGGATGTGGATGACATCGTCCTGATCCTGTCCTAAGAGGCTCTGGCCCTTGGGCGCCATCACCCCCAGCACGCGCAAGGGGACGTTCTTGATCCGAATCTGCGCCCCGACCACTTCCTCACCCCGCTCGAAAAGATTCTCCGCAGCGGTTTTCCCGAGCACCGCCACCTTCGCCGCGCTATCCTCATCCGACTGGGTGAAGAATGTGCCCTGGGCCATCGGCCAGTCTCGGATGTCCGGGTAGACGGACGTGGTGCCGACGATCGCCGTACTCCAGTTCTTGTTCTCGTGCACCGTCTGGAGCACCGCGCGTGTGACGTAGGTCACGGCGGAAACCCCGTCGATCTTGCGCTCGATCTCCCGCGCATCCTCGACGGTCAGCGTGGAGACGCCGCCGGACCCGGTCCGCACGCCGCTCACCGTGGTGGCGCCGGGAATGACGAGGAGCACGTTCGTCCCCAGGCTGGCGATCTGGGCCTGGACCGAGATACTGGCCCCCTGCCCCAAACTCACCATCGCCACCACCGCCCCCACCCCGATGATGATGCCGAGCATCGTGAGCCCGGCCCGCAGGGGATTTCGCCCCAGCACGCGGAAGGCCAGTTGGATGGTCATGAATAAAAAGTTCATGGTTTTCAGTTGTCAGTTTTCAGTTTTAGACTTCGGAAATGAGGCTCTCTTCCTCCCCAGCTGACCACTGACAACTGTAAACTGACAACTCCTTCAGCGGAGCTTCGGGATTCCGCCGAAGCCGGGCGGCAGATTCTTCTGATCCGGCTCTTCCGCTGTCGCCAGGCCGACAATCACCCGATCTCCCTCACGGACCGGTCCTTCCAGCACTTCGGTGAACTGCGCGTCCGCGATCCCGGCTTTGATATGCGCGGCCTGGGGAGGCCCCTCTCCGCCGAGCGTCCACACCGTCGTTTTTTTCTTTTCGATGGGCGCGGCCGGCGGCTTGAACCGCAGCGCCGCATTCGGCACGCGCAGAGCTTGGTCCTTCCGGGCTGTCACGATCGAGACGTTGGCGGTCATGCCCGGCTTGAGCTTGAGGCCGCGGTTGTCCACGCCGACCACCACGTCGTAGGTGACCACGTTCTGGATGCTGATCGGCGCGTTGCGCACCTGGACCACCGTCCCCTTGAACGGTTCTTTCGGGTAGGCATCCACCGTGAACTCGGCCTCCTTGCCCTCGCCGACGCCCCCGATGTCCGACTCGCTCACGTTCGCATTCACCTGCATCTTGGTAAGGTCCTGCGCGATCACGAACAGCGTGGGGGCCTGCAGGCTGGCCGCGACGGTCTGCCCGACATCCACGTTGCGGGACACGACGATACCGTTGACCGGCGAGGAGATCGTGGTGTAACCGAGGTCCAACTCCGCATTGGACAGGGCGGCCTGGGCCTGATCCACCTGAGCCTGGACGACCTCCACCTGGGCCGCCGCGTCACGGAAATTGGTCCGGGCCAGGTCTAAATCCGCCTGCGCCACAAACTCCTGCCGCCGCAGTTGGTCGATCCGGTCCAATTCGAGCTTGCGCTGAGCCAGGGCGGCCTGGGCCTTGACCAGAGAGCCTTGGGCGTTTCTGAGGGACGCGCGGGCCTGATTCACTCGCGATTGGAAGAGCGCTGGGTCGATCTGCGCGATGACTTGCCCTTGGGTGACCACCGAGTTGAAATCCGCGTACAGGGCCTTGATCTTCCCGGTGACCTGGCTGCCCACCAGCACGGAGATCACAGGATTGACGGTGCCGGTGGCGGTCACGGTCGCGGTAATCTGTCCCCGATCCACGAGCGCTGTCTTGTAACCAAGTGGCGGCGCGCTCGGCGCCAGCCAGAGCCACAGAGCCCCTCCGGCCAGAACTGCTGCGACCAAGGCGGCGATCACGAATCCGGGGCGCGGGCGCTTGCGGAGCGCCGGCTCGTGAGAAGGCAGCTCTGCAAGGGGACGGAGCGGCTCCGCTGACAGGACAAGGGCCGACTCCCGCAGGTCACCCTGCTGGATATCCTGGACTGGAGAGTCCTTCATCTCTTGCCGACCGGTGTCCATCTTCGTGCCATGCTCCGGTGCTGAATTGATGCCTATTTCAAGGAGAGCAAGAGAAGTGCCGCTTCAACGCCTGACCCTTGCAAAAGACCGCTGGAATATTAACGGTTTAGATGACCGCTGGACTGCGCCTGTTGAACGGCGCACGAAATTGGGGAGAATTTCCCCAGGAGTGAATGAAGGATTGCGGCGAGAGGGGGCAGCGGAAAGAGCTTTCAGCTATCAGCATTCAGCTATCAGCTTTCAAAGAGAGAGGCAAGTCCTATTCCATCCGCTTCTAGCAATGAGTCTGAAAGTCCAAAAGTTTATAAAGTCGTCAAGTCGAGGAGTCGCCCTGGAGTGTCGTCTTTCTCGACTTTCGACTTGATGACTTTCAGACTTTACGACTTTTCGGCGTAATAGCTGACTGCTGACGGCTGAAAGCTGACGGCTGATTGCTCAAGGCTTCAGGTATTTCAGGAACCACCGTCCGGCGAGAGCGGCCACCTGCTCCAAAGTGCCTGGCTCCTCGAACAGATGCGTGGCCCCCGGCACAATCACCAATTCCTTGGGGCAGGCCAGCAGGGCCAGAGCTTCCTGATTCATCTCGATCACCGGCTCGTCGTGGCCGCCAACAATCAAAAGCGTCGGAGCGATGACTTGCGGCAGGTACGGAGCGGCCAGATCAGGTCGTCCCCCTCGCGAGACGACCGCGGCCACCGAGGCAGGCGACCGAGCCGCAGCCTGCAGGGCCGCGCCGGCCCCGGTGCTGGCCCCGAAATAGCCGACCGTGAGCCCTTTCGTCGACGGATGTCGCAACAGCCAGTCGGTGGCAGTCAGCAGCCGGTCGGCCAGCAGATCGATGTCAAAGACCTTGCGCCGGTCTTCCGCTTCCCGCTCCTCCAACAGGTCCAGTAACAGCGTGGCCAGGCCTCCCTCCAGAAGCGTCCGCGCGAC
This sequence comes from Nitrospira sp., assembly GCA_016873395.1. GTDB lineage: Bacteria > Nitrospirota > Nitrospiria > Nitrospirales > Nitrospiraceae > VGXG01. The sequence continues at coordinate 37,301 of VGXG01000003.1, forward strand.
GAAACGGTTGCGCGGGCTCAGCCGTCCGCTGCCGCTGCCGTGCGCGAACAGGACCACCCCGGCGGGTTGCTCCGGGAGGCCCAGGTCACCTAGAAGCCTGACCCCATCTGCTGCTAAAACGACAGGCTGAATCGCAAACAACTGTTTCAAAAAGGCACCTTCTTATTACCGGCCTTGTCCTTATTCGCTGCCTCAACACGGATCATTCCATTCGTGAGCGGGCTCAATGAAAGACGGATATGGGTCCTCCCTGCACCTGGAGAATCTAGGGCTTCGCATGGGGAACGATCGTTCGGATATACGAAACAACATCCTTGATTTGATCATCGGTGAGGGTCGCGTTCCAGTTGTGCATCGCTGAAAAACTTCTGCCCCGCTGGACGGTCATCCAGAACTCTAGATTATCCTTAATCCGGGATGCGTAAGAGTGAAAGTTGGTGGGAGAAATCTTGAGCGCGGCCGCATCAGGTCCCTTGCCATCCAACGCCTCTCCGTGACAACGAAGACAATGTCGTTGATAAAGGGCTTGGCCGTTCTTGGGATCGCCGGGACTGGTCTGGGCCAGACCCCATGAACCGCTCCAGAGCAGGGCGCACAGTCCAATGATGGCCATTGTGATTTTCAAAGCCCCCTCCTTCCTCAATCCCATCAGGGAGCACTGCGGGAGTCGGTGACCGGTTTAGCATCAACGATTAGCTTCGGACTTCGCCCCTGGCTGACGGCTGAACGCTGAGCGCTGAGAACTCCTATCCGTTGCTCTTTTACAGCAGCGCGGTGGCGATGCCCAGGTACACCGCCACGCTCAGGATATCCTGGAGGACCGTGGCGATCGGACCGCTGGCGAGGGCCGGGTCCGCGCCCAGCTTGGCGAGCCCAAGGGGAAGCAGGCTGGCCACCAGGGTGGCGATGACAGCCGTCACGGCCAGCGTGAGCCCCACGACTGCCGCCAATAACCCACGTCCATCAAAGAACAGCAATCCAGCCGCCGCCACCCCGCCGATCGCCCCCCCGATGAGCAAACCCAGGAGCCCCTCCCGCAGCAGTTGGCCGGCGAGCGGCACCTTGCCGTAGGCCAGGGCGCGAACCAAGATCGTTTCGGTCTGGGTCCCGACCGCATCAGCCATGTAGACCACGAGCGGCAGAAAGAACGCGAGCACGATCTCCCGCTCCAGGGCCGCCTCGAAGAGGCTTGCCACCCCGGCTGCCAGCCAGCCTCCCGCCAATCCCATGAGCAGCCACGGCATCCGCGCCTTGAACGAGTCGAAGGCGCCGTCCTGCTTGGGCGGAAGAGGATGGGCCGGGTCGATCCCTCCCATACGCAACCAATCGTCCACGTGCTCCTCGTGGAGCAGCGCCAGCAAATGTCCGATGGGGATGGCTCCGAGGAGTCTGCGCTGGGCATCGACTATGGCGACGTCCGCATCGTGCCGCTCCACCGCGGCCAGAGCCACGGCTTCCGCATCGTCCTCCGGGTGGACTTCCACCGGCGGGTCGCCGCGCAAGCCGTCGAGCCGGGCGGCGGGATCGGCAAGAATCAGCGATTCGAGAGGGACCTGTCCGACCAGCCGCGATCCCTCATCGACCAGATAGAGATGGCCGGCTTCCTCGGGGCGGGACCGACGAAGAGCCGCCAGCGTCGCGTCGGCCCGGTCCGTGGGAGAAGCTCGGGGCACCGCGCGGGTCATCAGGTCGGCTGCAGTCGGCATAGGCGCTTCTGATCGGACCCCTCGCCAAAGACGTAGCGCGGGGGGAGTCCCGCGTCACACTCCCAGCGGAACCGACTCTGGAACGTGGGACGAGCCTTTTTTCAGTCGCGCGACCAACCGGGCCAATCGGGAACGTTGCGCGCGCCGGAGCACGGTGATGCCCGGCTCCACGACCTCACCGCAGTTCACGCAGCGCCAGGCTCGCAGCCAGAGAGGCCCGCTGTCGGATTGCATATCGGTGAAGTGGTCCACCACCATGAAGCCGCGACAACGTGGGCACCGCATCTTCTCAACCTCCTCGCGTGAAGCGTAAGGGGTTTCACCTCACGTTTCACGTCTCACGCCTCACGGTTCAATGACATTCCGTCGGACAGAAGAAGAGGAGGTAGACAAAAATGGCGATGCCGAGCAGCACCGCGCCAAGCAACCACCACTTCGCCTGCGTCATCGCCAGCTCCATCTCTCCCCGGCCCCTTTCCGCCACGACGTTCGCACTCTTGAAAAGGAGCAAGAGCGGTGCCACTACAAACAGTGAGGGGTGAGGCATGAAACACAATGGTCAATACCGCGGCGACGGGGGGAGCGGGCGACGCGGCGAATAGACGAAGAAACGCTGCGATATCACCTCGTCTCCACATCGCCGTGTCTCCCCGTCCCCGTGTCTTCCACGTCTCACGTTTACCTTTCACCTTTCACGGTCTTTGTGGTTTTCCGCTACAGGCACGGCGCCGCCACTGTAGCAGGACTCCCCCCGTTGGGAATGGGCAGAGCGCATGGCGTATGGCCTATGGTTCGAAAAGGAGTGCAAGTGCGCAGACTATAAGCCATTAGCCATCGGCTATAGGCTCTGCCTGCATTTCCCGGTGTGGCATTACCCTTGCTCACTCCATAAGCAATACGCAGGTTTTGAGAAGGGAGGACTGCTGATGTCTGATGTCCTGTTTCCCCGAATCCTCGTCCCGGTGGACTTCTCCCCCTGCTCAGAAGAAGCCTTCCGGGTGGCTTTGTCGCTGGCCCGCCTGTACCAGTCCGAGGTTCTGTTGCTGCATGTCATCGATACCAAGAGCCTCCAGACGTTAAATGCGCTCGGACTGGCTCTGCCCTCCGAAGAAGCGAAACAGAAGAAACGGCTGAGCCACCAGGCCCGGTTGAACGCGCGGCGGCTGCTCCGCTCCGAGGAAGCGAAGGGGGTACCCATCAGGCGGCTGCTCGCGGAGGGGGCTCCGTTCGTGGAAATCGCGCGCACAGCGCGCGCTGAGAAAGTGAGCCTGGTGGTCATAGGCAGTCACGGAGGACACGCAGGCAATGTAGAAAAAATTTTCTTTGGCAGCACCGCCGAAAAAGTGGTACGAACCGCCGGGTGCCCGGTTCTGTGTGTGCCCTTGTCCGGCCCCCTGTTTCCGCCGCGACGGTCCGCCGAGTCACGTTCATCCTAGCCAGAAGGAGACGCCATGATCATGAGATTCACAGCCAATACCGGTGCAGCGACTCGCGCGCCGCGGCGCCGGTGGCACCACCGCCTGGCCTGCGTTTTCGCGCTCGCCCTGACCCTCGCCCCACAAGCCGGAGGACAGACCGAGCAGATCGTCGAAGTGACGATCCGGGACTTCACCTTCATGACCAAGCAGGTGCCGCTCATGCTCAACGTCCCGACGATCATCATGGTCAAGAATGAAGACAACGTGCGGCACGATTTCGGATCGGCCGTGTTTCAACGGACCATGACTAAAGCGGAGAGCAACGGCGTCGTGCCCTACGGGCGGGGAATCGAGGGGGTGTACCTGGACCCGAACCGGAACGTGGTCATCAGCCTCACCATCGAGAACCCGGGGCGCTACGAGTTCCGCTGCTCGATTCATCCGAAGATGAGAGGGGAACTCCTGCTGCTGAACGTCGGGGCGGTGTGAAGAGCGCCGAGCAATAGGGAGGGAGGGAAAAGGCTGAAGATGACGCCGCTGGCTAAACGGATTCTGTTGGCGACGGATTTTTCCGACTGCGCGGGTCGGGCCCAGGACTATGCCCTGTTCCTGGGCGAGGCCTGCGGGGCCTGCCTGGACATCCTGCACGTGCTGGAGTTCCAGCCGGGCATGGACCCGGACTATCCGGTCAATCACCTGTACCTGGAACACCTGCAAAAGGAAACCGGCGCCCTGCTTGACGCGCTGGTGAGTCACGCCGCGCATCGCGGATTGACTGCCAACGTCCATCAGGTGACCGGCATTCCCAGCCAATGGATCGCGGTGATGGCCAAGGAGAAGGAGGTCGACCTGATCGTGCTCGGCACCCACGGACGGACCGGTTTGGAACACATCCTGCTGGGGAGCACGGCGGAGCGGGTCGTCGCGCAGGCCCCCTGCCCGGTGCTGACCGTCCGGTTGGAGCGAGCGCGGCTCATGCCGGATGAAGCCCAGGCGGCCATCGCCGCCCCCGCCATCCGGACGATCCTTGTCCCCATCGACTTCTCGGACTGTTCCTTGGACGCGCTGGAGTACGCCGCGCAGGTCGCCAAGCAGTTCAGCGCGGCGGTGACGATTCTGCACGTCTTGGAGCCGGTCTCGTACAGCCTGGACTTTTCCCTCACCCATGCAGGGAAGGCCCGCGCGCAGCGGGAACGGCTGGAGGCCCGCTTGGCTGAGATAGCCGCCTCGTTGCGCCGTGCGGGGCTTACCGCCGACCACGTCCTGCGTGGCGGTGTGCCTGCCGACTCCCTGCTGGACTGGTCGCGCGAACAGGCTTATGATCTGATCGTGATGGGCACACACGGCCGACGGGGTGTCTCGCACCTGGTCAGCGGAAGCGTCGCGGAAGCGGTTCTGCGGCAAGCTTCCTCTCCCGTGCTGACCGTCAAGAGCCCGAAATTCCGCTCCGGCCACCGACGTATTGTGCAACCTTGATTCATGAAAGGAAGATCATGGCACAGGGCAAGAAAAAGTCAGACAAGCCGGCCGCCAAGGACAGCTCCAAGCGCGCGACAAAGCGGAAGCCGGCTGCGTCGGGCGCGGCTCGCGCGGCGCAGCAGAACCCGATCGAACTACCCGAGGGGATGTGGGAACGGATCGCCAAGAAAGCCTACGATCTCTGGGTGGAGCGTGGTCGCCGGGAAGGAGGCGACCTGCAAAACTGGCTGGAAGCGGAGGCGATTGTCATGGAAGAGATCCACGAAGCCCGCGAATGAGTCTTCCGATGAGCGAGAACGGCCGGACCCCGCCCATGCACATCGACGCCTCGCTCCAGGCCCTCTACGACAGACTCGAGGCGCTGTCGCTTGAGCCGGGCTTCCTGGCGCAACGCCAGCTTGCCTTGAGCCGGGCGCTCCGTCCCTATGCCGAGTATCGCCAGCGGCTTCCGCTGCAACCCTTCCCCGAGGAGGCGGCGCTCGCCGTCCTCTACCTCTACGCCGACTTCTACCCGGAGGATGGCCAGTTCTCGCTGGTCGAACAGGTCCGGGACTTGATCGAAGTCCATGTGCCGGAACAGGAGCGAGCCTGGCTGGACCCCTTGCATCACTCGTATATGGATCTGCTGACGATGACCGCCGCCGACGCGGCCCTCTTGACCTTGCGCTCGCTCGGCGATGGGCGAGAGTTTACAGTGGCCGCCGGGGCATTCGGCCCGCAGGTGACGGTCGGGCAGGTTCTGCTGACGCGCCTGATCCGCCTGCCGGGCCGGACGGTGCCGGCGGGGGCCGCCGTCGTCCTCTCGGCCGCTTCCGGACAGGCGATCTACGAAGCGGCGAATGACTGGCGGCGTGAGATGGAGGCGGGGTCCGGCTCGTTCGATCTGGGGGAGTGGCAGGAATTTGCAAAGCGCTACGGATACACCCTGCTGTGGCAGGTGGCCCAGGCGCGCTTGGCCGCTCTGATCAGAACCGATGACCGCGTGGCCTATTGCGCTCCCAACGGCCAGCTCTTTCTCTACGCCCTGGCGCTCTACGAACACCATGAGTTTCGCTTCCTGTCCGAGGGCCTCTCCCAGATGGAAGGGATCGAGGCCGAGAGCGGAGACACGGAGACGGGGGGACGTGGCGACGCGGCGATCCCCGCGTCACCCCTTCGCCCCATCCCCGTGTCGGCTTCGGCCCCCCCGTCTCCGCAGCCTGCGATTCGGACCTGGGTGCACCGGGCGCAGGGTGGCGCCGTTGTCGCAAGGCTCACCTTGACGCCCAGCGAGTTAGTCGTCGAATGCGATTCGGCGGAGCGGCTTGATGCCCTCAAGCATCGGCTCGCCTCCTCCTTCGGATACGCTCTGCATTTCAGGGGAGAATCCACCACCGTGCCGGCCCACGACCTCCCCCTTATGATGGATCTGACGAAGGACGAGGCGGCACCCGCCCCGGTGATCGTCTCGACCGAGGAGGAGCACCGGCTCCTGTCCTCGTTTCTGGAATCGATTTACCTGGAATGGACCGACCGGCCCTCGCCGATCCTAGGCGGCCAGACGCCCCGTCACACCGCGGCGTCGCCGAAGACCAGCGGGCAGGTCGCAGACCTCATCGCCCAATTGGAACGGAACGACCTGGCCCGTCGGCGGACCGGCAAGGCCGGTTATGATTACAATCGCCTCCGCGCCCATGTCGGCCTACAGGAGGTCAGCCCATGACAACCAAGGGGGGGAGCGATGCGCCGGCCCGTCGGCCAGAGCCTATGGGCGGCGTGCCGGGACTGGCCGAGGCCCTGGCACCCTACCGCATGGACCGGCCGAAGGAACCGTCACGGACAGGGACGCCGCACGTTCCGCCAAACATCCTGAGCTGTCTGCTGGCCGTTCAGGAAGCCCTGCGCTGCGTTCCTCCCGGCACGATTCCCGAGATCGCCCATTCTCTTGAAGCGACGGAGGCGGATGTCGCAGGCGTCCTGTCCTACTACCCGGACCTGCGCACCGGCCGACCGGGCCGCCATGTGATCCGCGTCTGCACGGGAGAATCCTGCGTGGCCAACCATTGCGCCAAAGGGCTCGCCGCCCTGCAGGATCGCTTGAAGGTTCGCGTCGGCGAGACCACGCCGGACGGACGGTTTACGCTGGAGCGGGTGTACTGCGTCGGGAACTGCGCGGTCGGGCCCAGTCTGGCGATCGACGAGGACGTGTACGGCCGGGTGAGCGATGCCGATGTCGCACGCCTACTAGCTTCGTACCAATGAATTGAGGAGACCATGTACCTGATCCATTTCAAATCGGCAGCCGTGCTCCTAGCCGCGAGCCTGACCGGCTGCACCTACCCGGCGTTGCCGGACGCGGGCAAAGTGCACGTGGAACGGTGGGCGATCGTCCGGGCGGCGGACAAGGATGTCGGCGAGATCCTGGCCTCATTCACCGAGGCGGAGGAAGCCATCCAGAGCAAGAACCTGGACGGGATCATGGCCATCTACTCCGACCGATATACGTACCACGGGCTCTCCAAGGCCGATCTCAGAAAGATGTGGCAGGAGCTGTTTGACCAGTATGACCGGCTCGCGAGCAACCACATCTTCACCAGAGTGCAGGTGACGGTGGCCGGCACGAGCCCCACGGCCGAGATCGTCTGTACCGGCAATCTCTGGGGAATCTCCAAAGAGGCGGGGTCCCAGACGATCATCGACAGTTGGTTCTATGAAAATCACCACCTTGTGTATGAGGAGAGCCGGTGGCGGATTGTTGGACATGGAGGACAAGGACCCACGCCCTTGCGCTGGGGCGGCTCGCCCCATCCGTTTTTTTAGCAATGAGTCTGAAAGTCAAAAGTTTATAAAGTCGTCAAGTCGAGGAGTCGCCCTGAGTGTAGTCTTTCTCGGCTTTCGACTTGATGACTTTCAGACTTTACGACTTTTTGACGTAATAGCTGATCGCTGACAGCTTCTTACTATGACTCGTCTCTATCTCGCAACCGATACCTCAGCCCGCGCGGTAGGAGCAAATCGTCTGGCCGAGGCCTGGGCGAACCGGCCAGGCCTGGAGCTGGTCCGCACGTCCTCGCGCGGCGCCTTCTTCCTGGAGCCGCTGGTCGAGCGGGACTCGCCGGGCGGCCGCATGGCTTGGTCCAACGTCGGGCCCGACGACCTGCCCCAGATCCTCGCCGGTTCCGGTGGAACGCCTATCGACCGGATTCCCTTCCTGGCGCAACAGACCCGCATCACCTTCGCAAACTTCGGCGTGACGCAGCCGCTCTCGCTCGACGAGTACGTGGCGCACGGCGGATTCCAAGGCATGAAGCGGGCGCAGGCGCTTTCACCGGACGCGATTATCGGCGAGTTGAAAACATCCCGGCTCCGAGGGCGGGGCGGGGCGGCCTTCCCGGTCTGGACCAAGTGGCAGGTTGCCAGGGAGACGCAGGCCGATAGGAAATACGTCGTGGCCAACGCCGACGAGGGTGACGCCGGGACTTACTGCGACCGGATGCTCATGGAAGGTGAGCCCTTCCGGCTGATCGAGGGCATGCTGATCTGCGCCAGAGCCATCGGGGCGACCCAGGGCTACATCTACTGCCGCCAGGAATATCCATCTGCGGCCCGAACAGTGCGGGCCGCCGTTCAGAAGGCGGAGCGGAGCGGCCTGCTGATCCTGGACGACAAGCCGTTTCACTTGGAGGTCTTCGTCGGTGCCGGCTCCTACGTCTGCGGCGAGGAGACCGCGCTGTTGGAATCGCTGGAGGGGCGGCGTGGCGTGGTGCGGGCCAAGCCGCCCTACCCGGCCGTCTCCGGCCTCTACGGAAGACCGACCATCGTGAGCAACGTGCTCACCTTCGCCACCGTCCCGAGCATCCTGGCGCGAGGCGGTGACTGGCACGCGTCTATGGGGACGGAGCGGTCCAAGGGGACCATCGCCTTGCAAATCGGCGGACGCGTGCAGCATCCGGGCCTGGCCGAGGTGCCGTTCGGGTTGACGCTGGCGGATGTGCTCGAGCGGTTCGGCGGCGGCATGGCGCCTGGCGCCAAGCTCAAAGCGGTCCAGGTGGGCGGGCCGCTCGGCAGTCTGTTTCCCTCGTCGCGGCTCGACATCACCATTTGCTACGACGCCTTCGCGGAGGCCGGCGCAATCCTCGGGCACGGCGGGATCGTGGTGTTCGACGACGAGACGGACATGGTCGAGCTGGCCCGCCACTTCATGGCCTTCGCCGCCGATGAATCTTGCGGGAAGTGCACGCCCTGCCGCATTGGCACCGTACGGGGACAGGAGATCTTGGAAAAGGTCCAGGCCGGACGGGGCCGGGACGAGGACCTGGCCCTCCTGGCCGACCTGGGCGAAACGATGAAGACCGCCAGCCTCTGCGCGCTGGGCGGGCGCGCCCCCTATCCGGTGCTGACGGCGATCGAGCACTTTCCACACGAATTCAGGCAAGGGGTGAGGGGCTAGAGGCGAGAGGAAAGAACCGATGAGCGCGCTTCCTACCACTGGCCCCTTGCCGCTTGCCTCTCACCCAATCACGCTGACCATCGACGGCCGGCCCGTGACGGCGGCCACGGGACAGACGGTTTTCACGGTCGCGCAGGAATCCGGGATTGCGATCCCGAGCCTCTGCGCCTCGCCGCACCTGTCGCCGTTCGGGTCCTGCCGGCTGTGCATTGTCGAGGTCGAGGGGCAGGTCGGCACGCCCGCTTCCTGCACGACGCCGGTGCGACCGGGGATGGTCGTGCGCACCGAGAGCGACCGGCTCCGTCGGCATCGTCGCAACATCGTGGAACTGTACCTCTCGGAACAACCCCCCTCTCCCCTCCCTCTCCCCCCCAGGGGGAGAGGTGAAGGTGAGGGGGACTCGGACCCCTTACGGAGTCTGGCTGCAGAGCTTGGGGTCACGACCGTTCGTTACAGCGAGCCCTCCAAGCGTGCGCCGACCCGCGACGACTCCAACCCCTTCTTCTCCTTCGACAACGGGCTCTGCATCTCCTGCGCCCGGTGCGTCCGCGCCTGCGACGAGATCCAGGGCACCTTCGCTCTGACGATGATCGGGCGGGGCTTCGAGGCGCGGCCGACGGCCGGTTCGGCGGTGATGATAGGGGATGCGTCCGGCTTCGCTTCCTCCAACTGCATCTCCTGCGGGGCCTGCGTGAAGGAGTGTCCGACCGGCGCCCTGTCCGAGAAGCTGATGGCGCGCGCCGGCCGGCCGCTGCACACGGTCCGGACCACCTGCGCCTACTGCGGCGTCGGCTGTGCATTCGACGCCGGTGTCCGCGACGGGCGCGTCGTGACGATGCAGCCGGCCGACGACGGCCCCTCGAACCAGGGACACGCCTGCATGAAGGGCCGCTTCGGCTGGACGTACATTAACGCGCCGGACCGGCTCCGGCGGCCGCTGCTCCGGTGGGGTGACGGATGGCGCGAGTTGACCTGGCCCGACGCGCTGGATCGGGTCGCCGCGGAGTTCACCCGGCTCACCGGCCGGTACGGGCCTGAGGCGGTCGCGACGATCTCCTCCAGCCGCGGCACGAACGAAGAGAATTATCTGTTCGCCAAGTTCATGCGCTGCGTGATCGGCACCAATCACATCGACAACTGCGCCCGCGTCTGCCACAGCGCCACCGTCACCGGCATGATGGAGACGCTGAGCGCCTCCGCCGCAACCAACTCCATCGACGACCTCGATTGTGCCAAACTGATCATGGTGGTCGGGGCCAATCCGACCGAATCCCATCCCGTGGTCGGCGCCAGGATCAAGCAGGCCGTCCGCCGCGGCGTGCCGCTCATCGTGATCGAGCCGCGCCGCACGGAGCTGGCGCGCCTGGCGGACCTGCACCTGCAACTGAAGCCCGGCACCAATGTGGCCTTGCTGAACGGGATGGGGCAGGTCATGGTCCAAGAAGGCCTGCTGGACCGGACGTTCATCGCGGCCAGGACGGAAGGCGTCGAGGAGTGGATCGAGACCGTGTCGGCGTGCACGCCGGAGCGGACGGAGCAGATCACGGGCGTGCCGGCGACTCTGATCCGGGAGGCGGCGCGCCGGTATGCGACGAGCGGCGCCTCGCTCTGTGCGCACGGGCTGGGCGTGACCGAGCACCGGTGGGGCAGCCACGGCGTGATCGCGCTGGTCAACCTCGCCCTGGCCAGCGGCAACATCGGACGGCCGGGCACGGGCATCAATCCGCTGCGCGGGCAGAATAACGTGCAGGGCGCCTCGGATATGGGATGCCTGCCGAACTATTTTGCCGGCTATCAGCCGTTCGATGACCCTGAGTTGGTCCGCCGCCACGAAGCCGTCACCGGGCGCCCGCTGCCGACCAAGCGCGGGATGAAGACCCCGGACATGTGGGAAGCGGCGCTGGAGGGCCGGCTCAAAGGCCTCTGGATCATCGGCTACGACGTGGCGCAGACCGACCCGAACCTCAAGAAGGTCCACGAGGCGCTCAGCCGGCTGGAGTTCCTCGTGGTGCAGGAGCTGTTTCTCACCGAGACCACCAAGTTCGCCCATCTCGTCATCCCCGGCGCGTCGTTCCTGGAGAAGGACGGGACCTTCACGAATCTGGAGCGGCGGATCCAGCGGATTCGCAAGGCCGTGGAGCCGCCGGCCAGCATCCTGCCCGACTGGCAGGTGGTCTGTGAAGTAGCGACGCGGATGGGCTACCCGATGAAGTACGCGCACCCTTCCGACGTCATGGACGAGATCGCAACGCTCGCGCCGATGTTCGCCGGCGTGTCGTATGAACGCCTGGAGTCGCGCGAGGGGTTGCAGTGGCCGGTGTCCGCTCCGACACATCCCGGGACAGCCTTGATGCACCGCGAACGGTTCCCGAAGGGAAAGGCGCGCTTCGTCGCCGTGGACTACCTGCCGCCCGGCGAGTCGTCCTCCGAGGCCTATCCGTTCCTGCTCATCACGGGCCGGATTCTCCAGCACTACGGCTGCGGCGCACAGAGCCGCCGAACCGACATCCTGCAGCTCGTGGACGCCGACGTCCTGGAAATGCACCGGGAAGACGCGGCCGGGCTGGGCTTGGAGGACGGCGAGTTCGTCCGGCTGGTGAGCGAGCGAGGCGAGGCGGTGCTGCCGGTGGCCGTGAGCGGGCGCGTGCAGCGGGGGCAACTGTTCACGAGTTTTCATTTCCCGGAAAGCGACACCAACGCCTTGCTGTCCTCCAGCGCGGACGAGAGCTCCAAGTGCCCCGAGTACAAGGTGTCTGCGGTGCGTGTCGAGAAGCTCGACCCGACGCAGAAGCAGCGACTGGGGGAACGGGCGACGCAGCCGGTACGGGCCAGGCTGATCACATAACTGATGGCGAGGGGCTAGGGGCACGAGGCTATGGGCAACACACAGGATTCGTCATCCGTACCGGACCTCTCGCCTCTAGCCTCTAGCCCCGAGCCCGTTTTCGTCCCGATGTTCGACGCCTATGCGCCGCCGCAGATCGCGGTCCGGGTGCGGGAGGTGGGGGTCGCCAAGGCGACGGCGCCGGTCGCGACGACGCTGGGCCTGGCCGTTCTCGCCGGAGCGTTCATCGCGCTGGGCGCGCTGTTCTACACCGTGACGATCACCGGGGGGACCGGCCAGGCTCCGTTCGGGCTGGTGCGGCTGGTCGGCGGGATAGCGTTCAGTCTGGGGCTGGTGCTGGTCGTGGTCGGAGGGGCCGAGCTCTTTACCGGCAACAACCTCATCGCGATGGCTTGGGCGGCCGGCCGCATCACGACCCGACAGGTTCTCCGCAACTGGTTCTGGGTCTATCTCGGGAATCTGCTCGGCGCGCTCGGCACCGCCGCGCTGGCCCTCCTGGCCGGCGTCCACTGGCTGGGAGACGGAACGGTCGGCGAGACGGCGGTCGGCATCGCCCGCGCGAAGGTCTCGCTGGACCCGATGGCGGCCGTGGCACGCGGCGTCCTCTGCAACGTGCTCGTGTGCCTGGCCGTCTGGCTCTGCATGGCGGCCCGCGGCGTGGCGGACAAGATCCTGGCCATCCTGTTCCCGATCACTGCCTTCGTGGCCTGCGGGTTCGAGCACTCGATCGCCAACATGTACTTTCTGCCCATCGGCATTGCGCTGACGGCCGGCACGGCCGCGCCCATCTCGCTGGCCGGCGCGCTCGGCAACCTGGCCTTCGTCACGGCCGGCAACATCCTGGGCGGCACCGTTCTCGTGGCGCTGGTCTATTGGTTCATTTATTTAAGGGGCGAGAGGCAAGCGGCGAGTGGCTAGCGGCTCCGAAAGGGAATGCGGAAGCATGTCCTTCCCCTTGCCCCTTGCCGCTCGCCCCTAGCCAGGTTGTTATGATCTATACCATCACCCTCAATCCGGCCCTGGACCACTACCTGGAGGTGGAGTCGCTCCTGATGGACGACGCGAACCGGGTCAAGGCCGAACGTCTTTACGCCGGCGGGAAGGGCATCGATGTCTCACGCGCGATCCGTCGGCTGGGCGGGGACAGCATGGCCCTGGGCTTCATCGGCGGGCACAACGGCCAGATCATGGTGGACCTGCTGAAGCGGGAGGGCGTCACCACCTACTTCACGCCGGTCGCACAGGAGACCAGGCGGGACATCATCATCAGCGCCAGGGACAGCCAACAGACGCTGCTGCACGCGCAGGGACCGGTCATCACGGCCGAGGAATGGCGGTGCTTCCTGGCGCATCTCCGCGTGCTGGACCTGCGGGATTCCTACGTGGCCTTGGGCGGCAGCCTCCCGCGCGGCGTGCCCGCCGACGCCTATCGCCAGATCGCGGCGCTCGTGCAAAGCCGGGGCGCCAAGGTGATCCTCGATGCGGACGGCCCCTCTCTCAGGGCCGGACTGAAAGCCAGGCCGTTCGCCATTAAGCCGAACCTGCATGAGCTGCGCCGGGCCACCGGGAAATCCCTTCGGACCGAGGCCGACATCCTGACCGCCGGCAAGGCCTTGAACCGCGCCGGCATCGAAGTAGTCATGGTCTCGCTCGGGCGCCGTGGCCTGCTGGTGGTGAGCGGCCGGGACCGGCACCGGACGGCGCTGCGCGCAGTCCCGCCGCCCGTCGCGGTCCGGAGCAGGGTCGGAGCCGGCGACTCCACCGTGGCCGGCTTTATCCTCAAGCAGGCCGGCGGGAAGTCGCTGGAGGACTGCGTGCGTTTCGCCACGGCGGCGGGTACGGCGGCGACGCTGGCGCCGGGAAATCAGCTCTGCCGTCTTTCGGACGTCCAGCGGCTGGCACCGCGCGTCAGGATCAAGACCGTCATGATGACGCGGGGAAGGGGAGACACGGAGACGCGGTGAACAGGGCATGGTCAACATCAGGACTTACAAAGAATTGCGCGTTTACCAAGCAGCAATGGAAGCGGCGATGCAGATATTCGATCTCACGAAGAGCTTTCCTAAAGAGGAGCCATATTCCCTCACGGATCAAATGCGTCGCTCGTCTCGGTCAGTCTGCGCGAACATTGCAGAGGCTTGGAGGAAACGCCGTTATCAGGCCCACTTTGTGAGCAAGCTCAGTGACGCAGAAAGTGAGGCTGAGGAAACCCGTGTCTGGGTTGAATTTTCATGCCGATGCGACTACATGACGAAGGCTCAAGCGGACAAGTTAGACAATCAATATGACAAAATTCTCAGTCAGCTTGTTCGGATGATTACGAAATCTGATGAGTGGGTGATCCCGTGACTCGCCCCGTCTCCCACTCACCCCATCACCGCGTCGCATCAGATGCGTCGCATCAGATATGGAAAAGCTGACGGCGGACGGCTCACTACTCTGGGAGGAGAATTAGATGAAAATCGTGGTGGCGGTGGACGGGTCCAAATACGGACGGTGGGCGACGGAGTGGGTCGTGCGACTGCCCCTGGTTCCTCCTCTTCAGGTCACGGCGCTGCACGTCGTCGATACCGCGTCGCTGCGGGCCCCCTTCATGGTTCAGCCCGTCGTCGTGGGGACCGAGCCGTACATCAGGGAAGAAATCAAACGCCTGGAGGCGCAGGGGAAGCAGGTGGCCGCCGAGACCAAGGCGCTCTTGTCCTCCTTCCGGATGGAAGGCAAGGTCCGCTGCGAGGAAGGGGCGGTCGCGCCGACCATCTTAAAGCGGGCCGGCCGCAACGGCCTCATCGCGATCGGACACCGAGGCCTGGACGCCCTGGACCGGTTCATGCTCGGCAGCGTCTCGACGAATGTCACCCTCCATGCCCCTTGCCCCGTGCTGGTGGTCAAGCAGCCACCCCGCCCGCTCCGCCGCATCCTCCTCGCCACGGATGGATCGAAGCCGTCCCAGAAAGCGCTGCAGTTCGTGCTGAAAAAAATGCGACCGCAGACGGTCGGTGCAAACGAGGTGGAAGGCACGGTCGAAGTGGCGGTCATGCACGTCATGCCCTTCTTGAAGTATCCGGAGGTGAAGGAGCAGGGCAGGGCGCTGGTCCATTACTACGCAGACAAGCTGGCCAAGGCCGGCTACCGGGTGGAAGAGATCGCCCGGTTGGGTCATCCGGCCGACGAGATCATGAAAGTGGCGGAGCGGCGCGGGGCGGACCTGATCGTCTGCGGGGCCAAGGGCCTGGGCGCGGTCGCGCGCTTCTTCCTCGGCAGTGTCTCGACCAAGCTGGTGCAGCACAGCGCCTGCTCGGTCCTGGTGGTGCGGTAGCCGGGCGGCGGGTTCCGTTTCGCGGGGACATTCCCTTGCCTAAGCGATCTCAACTCGCCCTGCTGGCCGCATCCCTGATCCTGCTCCTGCTCTCAACCCTCCTGGCTTGCGCGCAATTCGAGCCACGCGATAGACGGTTTTATTACCGCGCGCCCTGGAACTACGCCCTGCGGGAGAGCCTCCCTGATCTAGACAGTGAGTTCAACGGTGTGGACTTCGGTCACGCCCACCTCTACGAAACCTTGCTCGTGACGGGGGCGGCCGATATCCCGGCGGTCGAGGAGAAGGCACGCAGCCAGACGCTTCGTTTCATCGAGTCGAAGCCGATCCTGCCTCCCAGCGAGGAGGCCATTGCCCCCACCTACATGCGGTTCGCCTGGCGGGCGCAGAACACCTTTGATGAAGCGCATGCGCTCCACCGGGCCACCTACGACATCTACGCCTCCGATGTTTTCGACAAGGATGGCGCGATCCAGAAAGTCCTGGCCTATTACCAGCGCAGCCCCTACGCCATCACGGCGCTGCCGCTCGATCACCAGAAGCTGGATCACCTGCCTTTCGCCCAAAGCTTCCGCGAGAAGTTTCCCCTCTTCAACGCCACAATCTGGGCCTACCACTATCTGCAGATCGCCGCCTACGATCCCTTGATGAGCACCGCTGGCCTGGAGGCCAAGCAGGCCGCGATCCGGCCGATCCTTGACACCTACCACCGCTACCTCCGGCGGCCGCCGGTGCAATGGGAGTTTATGCCCCTGACGGCGACCTACAGTCCGCAGTTTGCAGCACGGCATCCCGCAGTTGCCCGCATTTTCGACAACCTCCACATGCTCCACGACACCATCAGCGACATCCTGGTCAGCGACCAGTTCCCGACCTGGGCGGCGAAGCGGGATGAAATCTATCGGGTGTTGGATATCTACTACCTGGCGAGCGCTGATTCGACTAATCCCATGATCCTGAAGGGCAGAGATCACCAGCATACGGACTCGTCGCCAGCGCCAGGCCCAGTCCAGATGGACGGACGATGAGACGGACCGCCCTGAGGGTCGGCCTCCTCCTGCTCCTCTGTTTTCCTGAACCAGTCTGGCCCCTGGACCACGACAACCTGGACCCCAACCGTCCGATTCAGATGGAAGACGCCTTTCCGATTCCCCACGGCGAGATCGCGATTGAGGGCGGCGTTCAATTTCACGACCGGCGGCAGAGCGGCACACAGGTCCGGTTTCAGCCCCAGGTGATCTACGGCGCCTTCGCGAACGCCCAACTGGAGATCATGGGGGACCTCTTCACGGACCCGCATTCGCTCCGAGGAGCCAATAAGTCCGGCGACCTCAGCCTCGGCCTCCTATACAACTTCAATACGGAAACGTTGGTGCTGCCAGCCTTCGCGGCAAGAGTCGAGGTCGAGTTTCCCACCGGCGTCCACTCCAAGGGCGTGGATACGGCCCTCACCGGCATCATGACCCGCTCACTCGGACGACTAAAAACGCACCTGAACGCGGAGTATACGTTTGTAGGGTTGCCACAGAACGGAGAGCGGAGTGGTTTTTACAGACTGGTCGCGGCCGTGAGCTACCCGCTGGGCTACCCCAAGCGGTTCCGAGAAACGCTCATTGTGGACGTCTACGCCCGGCAATCCGACTTGGTCGGCGGAAGCAACCACACGGGTCTTGAGGTAGGAATCAGGCACCAGGTCAGCCCTCGCGTCGTGCTGGACGGAGGCATCGGAACCGAGGTGTCTGGACCAGCAGACCGGTCGGCAATCCTGGGGACGATCGGCTTGTCGATCGGATTCTGACGTGCGCGGGGTGAAGGAGAGCGTCGCTGGCCTTTTTCAACATCCCGCTAGCGATCGCCGGACCCGGAGAAACCAGCTTTGGGTTCCCCGGTCATCGGGACGAAGCGCACGGGCAGGAGCTCGGCGCGCTCGAAGCCGTCCTTGGTGCGACGGTACCGGACGAGGTCCTGAAAGAACCGGCCGACAGGAAGAATGAGCCGTCCCCCGACCTTAAGCTGGTCGAGCAGCGGCTGCGGGACGTGCTCGGGCGCGGCGGTGACGATGATAGCATCGAAGGGGGCTTGTTCCGGCCAACCTTGGTAGCCGTCGCCCGCCCGCACGGTGACGTGGCGGTAGCCGAGCTCCGCCAGCGTTTCAGCCGCTCGCTTCGCCAGGGGTTCGACGATTTCAACGGTGTAGACCTGGCGCACAATTTCAGCCAGCACCGCCGCCTGGTACCCGGACCCGGTGCCGATCTCCAGCACCTTCTCATCGCCCTTCAACTCGAGTGCCTCGGTCATGAGGGCCACGAGGTACGGCTGCGTGATCGTCTGGCTGTGCCCGATCGGCAGGGCGCCGTCCTCATAGGCAAACTCGGCGTACGAGCCGGGCACGAACCGGTGACGGGGAACCCGGCGCATCGCCGCGAGGACGGCCGCGCTCTGGATGCCGCGCGCGACGAGCTGCTGCTCGACCATCCGGTCGCGCTCGAATTGGCGGGCTGGATCAGCCATGGGCTGACTCCCCTGGGAGCCTTCGCACCCCAGTGTCATAAAAGGGAAGACGATCAGGGAAAGGATCCAGACGGCGCGGCGATTCATGGCTGACTCCCGGGAGCGCTCATCCCTGCCGGCGGCGCGGATGCCCGCGCGCTTATCCCGGCCGTTGAAAAACACTCACGTTGATCAACGGAAAGGCGCGACAGCGTGAGCTATGTGGATGCGCCAAGATCCACCAGGATGTTCAAAAAGACCGCCCAGCAAGGCCGCAGTGAGTGAAAGGCCGAGGCGTACTCTTTGCGGCACGTTGAGGCCTTGAGCGAGGCGAGAACGAAGCTGGAGGTCTTTTTCAACATCCTGCTATCCCTTTTCCCGTTTCTCCTCGAACCAGCGGTACAGTACCGGCAGCACGATCAAGGTCGAGACCGTCGAGGTCAGCAGCCCGCCGATCACCACGGTGGCCAGCGGCCGCTGGACCTCGGCGCCGAGCCCTTGCGCGACAGCCAGCGGCAGCAGCCCCAGCAGCGACATCATCGCGGTCATGACCACCGGACGCATCCGGGTGAGGCAGCCGGTCATGACCGCCTCGCCGCCCGGCCGATCCTCCTGACGCAACGCGTTGATCAAGGTCACCAGCACGGTGCCGTCCGTCACCGCGACCCCGAGCAAGGTGATGAAGCCGACCGATGCCGGCACGCTGAGATACTGTCCGGTGGCCCACAAGGCCCAGACCCCGCCGACCAGCGACAAGGGCAGGTTCAGCAGCATCAGCACTGCGTACCGCACGGACACGAACGAGGAAAACAGGAGGACGAAGATCAGCCCGATGGTGATCGGCACGATCACCATCAAGCGGGCGTTCGCCCGCTGCATGTTTTCGAAGGCGCCGCCCCAAACGATCGTGTAGCCCGGCGGCAGCGGGAGCTGCGCGGCCAGCTTCCGCCGCCCCTCCTCGACCACGCTCCCGATATCGCGCCCCACCACGTTGAGCCCGACATAGATCCGGCGGCGCACTTGCTCCCGGCCGATGCGCACGGGCCCCTCCCGCAGCTCGATCGTAGCGAGATCGTTCAGCGGAATCGCGGCGCCCGACGGATCCTTGATCAGGATGTCGCCGATGGCCCGCACGCTGTTCCGAAACTCTTCCGGAAACCGGAGGATCAAGGCGAATCGGCGCTCGCCTTCCAACACCTGCGTGGCCGGCTCGCCGCCGATCGCCGTCCGGATGAGATCTTGAATATCCTCCACGTTGAGGCCCCGGCGGGCGATCTTGAGGCGGTCGATTTCGATCGTCAGGTAGGGTTGGCCGGCGACCTGCTCCACCTTGAGGTCCTTGACCCCGCGCACCGTCTTCATGGTCGCGGCGATCTGATCCGCCGTGCGCTTGAGGACTTCCAGATCCTCGCCGTACACCTTGATGGCGATCTCGGTCTTGATGCCGGAGATCAACTCATCCACCCGCTCCTGAATCGGCTGGCTCATCAGGACGGCGATGCCGGGCAGCTCGGCCAGCCGGCGGCGGACGGCATCCACGAGGTCCGCCTTGCGGTGAGCGGTGGTCCACGTGTCCCGCGGACGCAGGTTCACCACGGGATCGCTCTCGTTGGCTTCCTCCGGCGCATTGGCGATCTCGGATCGGCCGATCTTGCCGACCACGCTGCGCACCTCGGGAAGTTCCAGCATCGCCCGCTGGGCGCGCTTTTCCAACTCGATGGACTCAGGCAGCGACACGCTGGGTAGCCGGACGATCTGCGGAGTGATCGCGCCCTCGTCCATGATCGGAATGAATTCCGTGCCCACGAACGGCACCAGCGCGAGCGTCGCCGCCAGGAGCAGGAAGGTCCCGCCTAGCACGAGCCCCCGATGAGCCAGGGCCCACGTCAGTGACGGGCGATAGGCCCGCTTGACCCAACGGACCAGGCCGGTCTCCGTTTCACGAGCGGGCTTCAGCCCGATCAAGCAGAGGGCCGGCGTCAGCGTCAGGGTCAGGAACAGCGCCACCAGCAGCGCAATGACGATCGTATAGGCCAGGGGCGCAAACATTTTCCCCTCCATGCCCTGGAGGGTCATCAGCGGCAGGAACACGACCGCCACGATCAGGATCCCGAAGACCATCGGGCGGCCGACTTCCCCGGCCGCCCGCAGCACCGTGTGCTCGCGGCCGGCCGCCGGATCGTGCTGTTCCGACAGGTGTCGATAGATGTTCTCAACCATGACCACGAAACTGTCCACCATCATGCCGATCGCGATGGCCAGGCCGCCGAGCGACATCAGGTTGGCCGAGAGGCCCAGGCGGCCCATGAGGATGAAGGCGGCCAGCGGCGTGACGACCAGGGTGATGGTCACGACGACCGCCGCTCGGATGTTCCCCAGGAACGCGAACAGCACGATCACGACGAGGACGGCTCCTTCCAGCAGGGCGTCGCCGACCGTTCGCAAGGCCGCCCGCACCAATTCGCCGCGATCATAGAACGGCACGATCCGGACCCCGTCCGGCAACAGGCCGTCGCGGTGGAGCTGCTCCACCTTTCGCTTTACCCCGCCCACCACCTCGCGCGCATTGGCTCCTCGGAGCATCAGGACGATGCCGGCCACCACCTCCCGTTCCCCGTTCAACACCGCCGCCCCGTGGCGCACGGCGTGCCCGATGCGGACCTCGGCCACATCGCGGACGAAGACGGGTGTGCCGCCTACTTGCTTCACCACGATGTGCTCAATGTCCTGCAGGGTCCGGATGAGCCCCAGCCCGCGGACGATGGCCTTTTCGCTGTGCCGCTCCAGGATATTGCCGCCGGCGTTGGCGTTGTTCCTGGCCACTGCGTCATACACCTCATGCATCGCCAAGTCGTACTTGCGGAGCTTGGCGGGGTCCACGAGGACCTGATACTGCTTGACGAATCCGCCGAGCGAGTTCACATCAATCACGCCCGGCACGCTCTTCAGACGCGGGCGGATGACCCAGTCCTGGAGAGTCCGCAAGGCCACGCCCTGCCGCTCGAAGGCCGGCGAGTTTTCCGGCGATACGACCGGACTGTCCAGGTAGTACTGGTAGACTTCCCCCAAGCCGGTCGAGATCGGCGCCAGAGACGGGTCGATGCCTTTGGGCAGCCGTTTCCGCGCTTCGATCAGCCGCTCAAGCACGAGCTGGCGGGCAAAATACAGGTCGGTCTCGTCGCGGAAGACGACGGTGATCTGCGACAGGGCGAACTTGGAGAGCGAACGGAGCTCGGCGAGGCCCGGCAGGCCGGTCAACTGCAGCTCCAGCGGGATCGTGACGAACCGCTCGACTTCCACGGGCGACAAGCCGGGCGCATCGGTCAGCACCTGCACCTGGATATTGGTGACGTCCGGGAAGGCGTCGATGGGGAGCGCTTGCAGCGCGTAGAGGCCGCCCGCAACCAGCAGGCCGGCTGCCGCCACCACGAGGAGGCGCTGGCGAACCGAGAAGTCGAGCAGGGCGCTGATCATCGAGCCGGCTCGAGCTGATGCTCCAGGGCTTCAGATTTCAACACGAAGGCCCCTTTTGTGACCACGCGGTCGTTCTCCTGGAGGCCGTCCAACACCTTGACCAACTCGCGGCTCTCTTCGCCCAGCTTGACCGGACGCCGCTCGAACTGTTGGGGATCAAGCTGGACAAAGACCACCGCCTCGCCCCGGTCCCGTTGCACGGCCCCGGCCGGGATCATGAGCGCGGCTTCCGGATCGGCATAGACGCGGACGGTGGCGAACATCTCCGGTTTCAGCCGCCGATCCGGATTGAGCACGACCACCCGAGCCTTCATGGTGCGCGTGGCCGGATCCAGCACGTCTCCCACGTAGGAGATCTTGCCATGAAAGGTCTCGTGCGGATAGGCCGGCAGCAACACCTCGACGACCTGGTCCCGGCGGATGAAGCGCACGTCTTTCTCCGGAGCGTTCGCGATCACCCAGACATCCGCGAGGTCCGCCACCGTGAACAGCTCATGGGAAGTCTCCACCACCTCGCCCTTGGCGAGGTTGCGGGCGATCACGCGGCCGGCGAACGGGGCCTGAATCGGCACGTAGGAGCTGATGGTCTGCTCTCGATCGAGGCGCTGGATATCTTCGTCGTGCATGCCCAGCAGCATGAGGCGGTCCCGGGCTTCCCGCGCTTCCGCCCGCTGGCTCTGTAGCTCGGCCTCGCGTTTTTGAAACTCGGCCTGGCTCACCGCCTTGTCTCTGAACAGGTCCCGAGCCCGTTCGAAGACCAACTCGGCCTCGCGGAGTTTTGCATTGGCTTTGAGGTACGACGACTGGGCCAGGCCGAGCTCGCTGCTGTAGAGCCGGGCCAGCAGGTCGCCTCCCTTGACGTCCTGCCCGACATCCACATACACGTCCACCGCCCGCCCACGTACCAGGGTCGTGACTTCGGCAAGCTTGTTCTTGTTGGGCTGGACCGTGCCGGGGAAATCCCGGTGCATCCGGAACTCGCCGCGGACCACCGGGCTTACCTCGATCCCGGCCGCAGCCGCCGCTTCAGGCTTCAGACGCACGATGCCCGCTGATTCAGCGGCCGGTGTTGCGTGAGAGTCCTTGCTCCCCTCCTGCTCCCTGGAACAGCCGGTGACGACGCCGAGACTCAAGACCGCGGCAAGCAATCCAACCATGCCAGCCGTGAGTCCGATACGCTGCTTCACCCGGTCCTCCGCTCGGCGCCTGCCCCCGCGTCCATCCCGTTCCGGACCAGCCCGGTCCACACCCGTGCTCCGGTCAGATTATTAAAGGCAATTCGCATGCCGGTCAAACTCCGGGTTATTGCGGTCGAGCGGAAGGGCCCAGAGGAGTTTTGCCCCTTTTGACGGTCTGTGTCCAGGGCAAAATGCCACGACCGGAAAACCTTTCACAGGGCGGCGGCGAATCAGCTAGGATGGAGCCCCTTGACGGAAGGTGCGCCGATCAGCGCACGTGGCATCGCACTTGCTTCATCCTTAGCAGAACGTCCCGTGTGAACCGATCCGTGATGAGCGCTCCCGACACCATAAACTGGCACACCCTCTCTTCCGGCGCCCTCGGCGCGGCCCGACAAGCGCACCGGAGTCCCCCACAGTCATGGGCCTGGAACGAGGTAGAGTGATGCCCTGGCTGATGTTTGCGCTGAGCGCGACCGTGATCGTCCTGGCCGGGACAAAGCTCTCGCAATATGGTGATGACATTGCTGAGCACACCGGCCTGGGACGACTCTGGATTGGGGTCGTGTTGTTGTCGGCAGCCACGTCGATTCCGGAGATCTTCACGGCCGTCAGCGCAGTGATGATCGATGCGCCGAACATCGCCGTGGGAGACCTGTTAGGAGCTGGATTGACGAACATGTTCACCCTGGGGTTGATTGACCTCGTATACCGACAGAAACGTGTGTGGCGGCAAGCCGCACTCGAGCAAGCTCTGGTCGCGTCTCTGGCGATGACGCTGACGGGGTTGGCGGGACTGCTCATCGTGCTGCGGACCTCCATGGCGCTGTGGGCCGTCAGCGTCGGCACCATGCTCATTGCACTCGCCTTCGTCCTTGGCATGCGCGTGGTGTTCCGGCAGGAGGACATGCGGCGACGGGAAAGGGAACGGGAGAAAGTTGTGGAGGCGGAAGAAGTCCGGCGAATGCTCCCGACCGGTGCTCACGCGCTGAGGCGGGCCGCTGTGGGATTTGCCCTCGCCAGCCTGGCGATCTTGTTAGCGGCGCCGTTCTTGGCGGAATCAGCCAAGGAGATCGCCGAGACCACGGGCATCAGCGCGACGTTCATCGGCACCTCGCTTGTGGCGATCACGACCGCGTTGCCGGAGTTGGTCACGTCGTTGGCGGCGGTGCGATTGGGCGCGTTTGACCTGGCAGTGGGGAACCTTTACGGGAGCAACGCCTTCAATATGGCAGTCCTGTTCGTTGCCGATGCGGCCTACCGCAAAGGGCCGCTCCTCAACGCCGTGGATCAGAGCCATGCGGTGACCGCGTGGATCAGCATCCTGCTGATGAACGTCGGATTGATGGGCATTATCTACCGGGCCGAGAAGCGCTTTCTCCTCATCGAGCCGGACAGTCTCCTGATCATCGCGGGCTACGGGCTGGCGATCTGGGTCTTGTTCCGGCTGGCGGGATGAAGGAAACGATGAGCGCGGACTGCTGAACGATGAACAGGCTATGGCACACGACGACGCCCGAGGCGCTGGCTGGCGAGCTGGGTACGAGCCTGGAATCGGGGGTGACCGAGCAGGACGCCCGCGCCCGCCTCGCCGCCCACGGCCCCAATGAACTGCCGGAAGCACCGCCGGTCTCGCCCCTCACGCTCTTCTTCGCACAATTCCAAAGCCTGATCGTCTGGGTCCTAATCGGCGCGGCAATCGTCTCCGGCCTGCTCCAGGAATGGCTGGACGCGGCGGCGATCCTCGCGATCGTGGTGCTCAATGCGACCCTCGGGTTTGTCCAGGAGTACAAGGCCGAACGGTCACTGGCTGCGCTCAAGAAGCTTTCCACGACCACAGCCCGCGTGATCCGGGATGGAGTCTTACGGTCCATCCCTGCCCGTGAGCTCGTATCGGGCGATCTGATCCAGGTAGAGGCGGGCGACCATGTGCCGGCCGATGCGCGCCTGGTCTACGCCGCTTCACTCCGCACGCAGGAGGCCGCGCTGACCGGAGAGTCCACCCCCGTGGACAAGCAGGCCCAGGCTTTGGCCAATGACCTTCTGGGCATCGGCGATCGCCGGAACATGCTGTTCCTCGGAACCGACGTGACCGGCGGGAAAGGCCGGGCGGTCGTGGTGACGACCGGCCTGCGAACGGAGCTGGGCCGCATCGCCTCCATGATCGAGAAGGCCGGTGGGGAAACGACGCCCTTGCAACGGCGGCTTGAACAGCTCGGCCATGCCCTCCTCTACCTGTCCCTGGGGATCGTCACGGTCGTGTTCCTGCTGGGGCTCCTGCGCGGCGAGCCGCTGGTCGGGATGTTCCTGACGGCGGTGAGCCTGGCCGTCGCCGCGATCCCGGAAGGCCTGCCAGCCATCGTCACGATGACCCTCGCCTTGGGCGTGACCAGGATGGCCCGGCGCCACGCCCTGATCCGGCGTTTGCCGGCTGTCGAGACCCTGGGCTCCACCACGGTCATCTGCACCGACAAGACCGGTACGCTCACCAAGAACGAGATGACGGTCACGCAGCTCTTTCTGGGCGGCCGCAGGTTCGAGGTGGCTGGTGAGGGCTACGCGCCGGTGGGCGAGATACTGGAAAACACCGGGACATGGTCAATGGTCAATGGTCAATGGATAGAAAGATCACCCGTCACTCGTCACCCGTCACCTGTCACAAATGATGCGCTTCCGGCGCTGCGGGAATTGCTGATCGCCTCGGTCCTGTGCAACGGCGCGACTCTGCGGGAGGAGCAAGGCACGTGGAGGATCATCGGCGACCCGACCGAAGGCGCGCTGCTTGTTGCCGCTGCCAAGTCGAGTCTGTACAAGGATCGCCTCGAAGCTGCGCGGCCTTTCGTCGGAGAGATCCCGTTCGACCCGGAGCGGAAGATGATGACGGTCCTTCGGATGGCCACAGACGGTCCTGTCGCCTATGTGAAGGGCGCTCCGGACCTGCTGCTCCAGCGTTGTACGCAGCACATGACGGCGGAGGGACGAATCGAGTCCCTGAGTGAAGCGGCCAGACAGACGATCCTCGCGGTGAACGCATCCTATGCGCGGGAATCCCTGCGCGTGCTGGGACTCGCCCGCCGACCATTGGCCTGCGTGCCGGAGGACTATCGGGCTGAGGACATAGAACGCGACCTGATCTTCCTGGGCCTGATGGCGATGAAAGACCCGCTACGGCCGGAGGCCGTCACAGCCGTGCGGGCATGCCGCGAGGCCGGAATCAGAACCGTCATGATCACCGGCGACCACAAGGAGACCGCCACCGCCATCGCGCGGGAGCTGGGCATCATGAACGGGCAGGAAGCCCTCTCAGGAACGGAGCTTGACAGGCTGACGGACGTGGAACTGGCTGAACGTGTCGAGCGGATCGCCGTCTATGCGCGGGTCTCAGCCGAGCACAAGCTCCGCATCGTCAGGGCCTGGAAGGCGCGGGGGGAGATCGTGGCCATGACCGGCGACGGCGTCAACGACGCGCCGGCAGTGAAGGAGGCGGATATCGGTGTGGCCATGGGGCTCACCGGCACGGACGTGACGAAAGAGGCCTCGGACATGGTCGTGACGGACGACAACTTCGCGTCCATCGCGGCAGCGGTCGAAGCGGGGCGTGGTATCTACGGCAATATCCGCAAGTCCGTCCACTACTTGCTCTCCTGCAACATCGGCGAAGTGTTCGTCATGCTCCTGGCGACGGTGATCGGCCTCCCGCTGCCGCTCCTGCCTGTGCAGATCCTCTGGATCAACCTGGTCACGGATGGCCTCCCGGCCCTCGCGCTGGCGGTGGACCCGGCGGACCCTGAGATCATGAAGCGACCTCCACGTCATCCCTCAGCCCGTTTCCTGGATCGGGACCGGGTCATCCTGATGTCCGTGCAGGGGCTCTTCATGGCTCTGATCACGATCATCGCCTTCGCCTACTGCCTCTATGGGATGGACCAGGACCTGGATCGGGCCAGGACCGTCACCTTCACAGTCCTGGTCATGGCCCAGCTCTTTCACGCCTTCAACTGCCGGAGCGATCACCATTCCCTGTTCAGGATCGGCTGGGGGACAAACAAACATCTGTTATGGGCCGTGGCCGGGTCCGCCACCTTGCAGGCGATCATCCTTCTCGCTCCCTGGACCCGCGAGGTGTTCAAAGTCGCGCCGTTCAACCCCGAACACTGGTTGCTGGCTTTGGGAATCGGCCTCCTGCCGCTGGCAGCGATGGAAGCCTGGAAGTGGCTCAGGGCAAGGAGAGGACTTCGATAAATGCCGATAGACTAGAAAATAAATGATGCCCGGTTTACCGACTATAGACGACTGGGACCCACTCCATACGCTCAGGTTGAACCTTGCCGGTGGCAACTGATTGGACCCGCTTCAGGGTATGCGCCGAGTAGTACCGATTTCCACACTTGTCGCAGACCCCGATGACCACATCTTCAAGAATCACGAACCCCGCTTTGTGCTTGAACGCCTCGCGTTCCACCCGCTTGTCTCGAACCGTGCCGTCGCAATACTCGCAACGATACCCAAATCGGGTCTTCATGAGCATGACCAGTTATATCATAGGTCGCGCTGCGGATCGTCGAGCGAATCCGGCCGATGGCGCCCCGCGGCATCTATCCATCCCCCATTCTGCCCAACCCTTTACTGCTCAATCAAGTTGATCTCCTCCTCCGTCAGCCCGTAGAGGTCGTAGACGAGGCGGTCAATCTCGCGGTCTGCAACGATCTGTGGAGGGGCCTGGCTCATCGGCGTTGAGGATCGACGCGGCTCGGTGCTGAGGCACCCTTCGACGCACTCAGGGCAAGCCTTCGAGGCCTCAGGACAGGTCCTTCGAAGCACTCAGGACAGGTCCCTTGTAGCAGTCCCCTCCAAAAGAATCAATGACGACGCCTGCGCGCCAACCCCTTGTGGCGTTTCGCTCCAGCGGACAGCCCCAGGGCTGTAGCAGGATTCCCCCTGTGAAGCCCGAAGAGCGAATAGCAAATGGCAAATAGCGAACACAAAGGGTAAAACTTCAGGAACTATAAGCCATTAGCCATCGGCCATTGGCCATTCGTGTAATGGCACTGCCCTTGCTCCTGTACTCTCTGGTCATGCACTTTCCCTATGTGCATGACCAAGTCACACAGGCGGGAGCCTGACGTGAAACTACGAATCCTTTGCTTGGTTGCCTTGCTCTTATGGGTCGTCGGGGCAGTGCTCGTCGGCTGGGTCTTCGTGAAGGGGTGGACGATGCCGGGCGCGGACAAGCGGCTGCACGTGCTCTTAGCACCGGCGGAACGGGACCAGGTCCTAGGCGAGATGCGGTTACTCCTGAAGGCGGTGCATGGGGTAGTGACGGGCTTGGGCAGCCAGGATCAGCAGGCAGACCGGAAGCAGGCCGAACAGGCGGCCCGGTCGGCCGGGATGGGCATGGCCGCGGACGTGAACCCGGCGCTGATGGCGAAGTTGCCCCTCCCCTTCAAGCAAATGGGCATGTCGGTGCACAAGGATTTTGACGGGCTGGCCGATGCGATCGCGCAGGGAGAGACACCCGCGCAGATCATGCACCGTCTCGCCAGCATCACCGGCCGCTGTACCACGTGCCATGATTTGTATCGGCTGCCTGCGGGACCGTAGGCGGGGGCCGATGGCATACACATTGGTGGAGCCTCGGTTATTTCTTGGAGCTTGTCTAGATTTGAGGGCCCTTTTATGCTGAGCCATGGCCTCTCCGCTATTACCCCGAACACATTTGACGACCCGTCACCTGCGGGCGCTGATCCGGCTGTTTGCCTTGGAAGTGCCTGCCAGCCGGGCGGCCCGCGAGATCGGCGTGCACCGCCATACGGCCGAGCGGCTGTATACCCTGATTCGGCGGGTGCTGGTGCACGCCTGTGAAGCCGAGGCCCGGCTTGATGGGGAGGTGGAGGTTGACGAGAGTTATTTCGGAGGCGTGCGGAAGTTCCTGCGCGGGCGAGCCGTCCAGGGCAAAGTGGTCGTCTTGGGGCTCCTGAAGCGGCACGGCCGCGTCTACACCCGGCCCGTGCCCAATGTGACGCGGCAGGTCTTGCGACGGATCATTCGGCAGAAGGTCCCTCGGGGCAGCACGATCTATTCGGACTGCTTCCGCAGTTATGATGGCTTGCTCACCGAGGGGTACCGGCACTACCGTATCAATCATGGAGAGGGCTTTGCCACCAGTCGCCGGCGCCACATCAACGGTATCGAGAACTTTTGGGGATTCGCCAAAACGAAGTTGCGGCGCTATTATGGCGTGCGGCGGAGTCACTTTGTCTTGTACCTGAAGGAGATGGAATTTCGATTCAACCATCGACATGAGGATTTGCCGCGCCTGATCGAGCGATTCTTAAAACAGACGGCTCCAAATCTAGACTAGCTCCATATTAATTTCATGGCTTGCGTCGCCTGCCACCTCGCCTATAAACTGAACGGCGCGAAGAAGAATTGAAGGCCTCCTTGAGCCCACCGGCCCGCCGGACGATCCTCGTTGCCGCCTTCGTGCTCACCGCCATTGCCGGTGCCTTCACGCTCGAACAGATGCTCAGCCTGAGGCCGGATCGGCCCTTCGGCCACACTCATATGGGGCATCTCGCCGGTTGGGTCGGCCTCGGAGTGATCTCGCTGGTGTTCCTCTATTCCTACCGGAAGCGGTCGACGCCGGATCGATGCTGGCCGAAAGGTTGGTTCAGAGTCCACATGGCAGCCGGAGTAGCAGGCCCTCTGCTCATTCTGGTTCATGCGGGCAACCATTTTCACGCGCTCGTCCCGATCCTGGCTATGCTGGCCATGGGTCTCGTCGTGTTGAGCGGGATCATCGGCCAGGCGGTCCATTATCTGGTCCTGCGAACCCTGCATGAGCAGCGCCGCGAGCTGGCACAGCAGGGACTTTCCGAGGACGAGATCGATGCCCGTCTCCACCTCATGGCCTCCCAGGAGAAGGTCTTCTGCTTCTGGCAGTACCTCCATGCGCCGGTGACCGTCACGTTCCTTGTGTTGGTGCTCTTGCATATAGGCGGGGCGCTCTACTTCGGAGGGTTTTAGCGCCATGTACCTGCCGCTGCCGTCATCGATCCTGCCGATCACGCTGGCGCTGACGCTCCTCTTGATCGGCTGGCTAGGCTGGGCCAACGAGCGGGACCCGGAATCCTTGTGGGCGCCGGGCGACCTGAGCCAGTACCATGCCGAGATCGGCACTTGCACCAGTTGCCACCAGGCCTTTCGCGGACCGACCACTGCGAAGTGCGTGGGATGCCATTCGCTCCAATGGTTCGCCGACATCTCGGAGGCGACGGTCAAGGAATTCCATCAAAGCAAGATTCGCAATGGCCGCTCTTGCCTGGATTGCCACACGGAGCACCGGGGCAGGCTGGGACAGATTGTCATTGGAGAAACCGGCAACCCGCACGGCGAGTACATTTTCCTGGCGACGGGGACCAGGTCCTGCACGGACTGCCATGCGTTCGGGTCCGGACCGGGGAAACCGACCATGTTGCTTGAGAACGACCTCTCCCGAAGCCTCTTCGCAAAAGGCTCAGGGGCGCACCAGCCGGGCGAGTTCGCCGACTGTCTGCAATGTCACGTGGCTCGATCCCAATGACGGCACGCGACGCGCCCCCACCCCTTGCCTTGACACCTCCCTGCAACGTCCGTACACTCCGACCCCGCCGTGATGAAGACCCGTCCGCAGCAGCCCCCAGGAACCGGCAGCGCCGGCCATCCCGCACGGGATGGGCATGAAGCCGAGGACTTCGACCGGCTCTACCGGGACCATGTAGACCGAATCTACCGGTTTGCCCAACGACTCTGCGGGCAGGCGGACGATGCAAAGGATCTCGTTCAGGATACCTTCCTCAACGCCTACCAAGGCCTCAAACACTTTCGCGGTGAGGCGCAGTTCTCCACCTGGCTCTATGCCATCGCCTCCCGCGCCTGCATCCGCATGCGGCGCAAACGCAAGGGGGAGCCGGAGCGGGAGCTGTCGCTGGACGAGTTCATTCCCACCTCAGACGGCGAGTTCCGGCTGCAGATTCCCACCGAGGGACTGACGCCGGAGGAGGCTCTCTCGAACAAGGAACTGCGCCGGGCCCTCCAAGAAGCTATCCAAAAACTGCCCAAGAAGTACCGGCTGGTGCTGGTCTTGCGTGACATGGAAGGGTTGTCCGCGAAGGAAGTGGGCTCCATCATGGGCCTGAACGAACGGGCCGTGAAGTCCCGCCTTCATCGGGCCCGGCTGTTCGTGCGGCGGGAACTCAGCGCGCGAGACCTTGGTGAGCCAATCAGACACCAGCGAGAGGCCAAGTCATAAAAGAGGCGCCGGCCAGGGGTTGATTCTCGCGATCAGGGGTGATTCAATGAGGACCAAGATGCAAGCCAGGGCACCCAGACGGGAGCACGCCCATGCGCACATGGGCCACTCGAGAAGCCAATGTCTGAAGATCCTGCGCCGCCTGTCCGCCTACCTCGACAATGATCTCTCCGTCAGCGTCTGCGACGAAATCCGCAAGCACCTCGGCGCCTGTCCCAATTGCGAAGTCTTCGTCAACTCCCTCCGCCAGACGGTCAGCCTTTGCCGGCATATGGATGTCGCCCCCCTTGCACCCTCGTTCAAAGCCCGACTCCGCGGCGAGATTCTCAGAGCGGCCGGGCACTTATAAGCTGTCATTCATCATCCGTCATTCGTCATTTGAGAACTCGGGTGATGTAGCATCCGGCCACCGGCGGCGGTAAAATACAAACATTAAGGTTCCCATGCGGCGACGATTTTTACTTCTCCCATTCCTCTGGCTGATGGCGGCCTCGATCCTCTTCGTCCCTGCTGCGGTTCCGGCCGGTCAGTCCACTCCGACAACTCCGACGCTCGCCCCCTCCAATACCGATCCGGAAGAAGTCGTCACCGTCACGATCCATCGCCGAACCTTCGAGCCGGACCCGGTGAAGCTTCATGCCGGACAGAAGACCAAATTGGTGTTTTACAATCAGGATGTGGAGCTGCACGCCTTCGTCCCGGTCGGATTGTTCGTGGGCGTGCACCTGAATGTCAGCGGGAACGGGGCGCCGGAATTCGGCACGGACGGGTTCAAGCGCGTGATCATCCCGTCGGAAGGTCGAGCGGAATTTCGGTTCGTCCCGGATCATCCCGGCGTCTATCCGTTCTTCTGCGACATGCCCGGCCACGAAATGAAGGCCACGATCGTCGTTGAGTAGCGGGGAAGCCGTCAGCGCTCAGCTTTCAGCCACAACAATTTTCCGGCTGACTGCCGACAACTGAAAGTGTAGTCTATGCGCATCGCGTCGCTCTCACCTCATGAACGGTTGCTCGGGGAAGAGTGCCATTCGTGGGCAGACCACGCCCTGCCGTTCCTTTCCATAGGAGCGGTGCGGTGAGGGCAACGAACGGATTTCAAATCCTGCTGGCGATCGCGGCTGTGTTGGCTCTCGGTCGGCCGGCTCCCAGCGCTCCGGCACCGCCAGGCGTTCCGGAAGAGGGGAAGCCGATCTTTGAAGAACGCTGCGCGGTCTGCCACGGGAAGCAGGGCCGAGGAGACGGGCCTGAAGCCCCGTTTCTCTCGCCACGCCCGGCCAGCTTGATCTCCGCCGGCACTTCGGTGAAGACCGACGCGGAGCTCCTCGCCGTCATCGCAAACGGCAAGCCCCGCACCTCGATGCCGGCCTGGAAAGACCTCTTGACCGAAGAGCAGCGCCGGCACGTGCTCGCCCATATCCGAACCCTCGTGCGCTTCGGACCCAAATCTCTCACGCCTCCGCCACCGACAGGCCCGTAAGTGCAGACAACCTGTCTTTCGTCACTCGTCATTCGCTGAAGAAAGACTGTCCCCCTCCCTTGTCATTGTCAGACAATTTCTGTATTCTGTCGGACAGATAGATAAGGAGCGCCGTATGGCACACGTCCAAGTCTCTGTCCGACTCAATCCGGTTCAGTTGAAGCGAGCCCGAAAAGCATTGGCTGCGAAATCCGTCAGCGAGACCCTGCAGAAAGCGCTGGACCTGGTCACTGAGAAAGCGGCTCACGACCAGGTCATCCGACGCTATAGCGGAGTCGGGGCGGCTGATGCCTTTGCCAAAGACTAAGTTCGCAGTCCTCGACACGTCCGTCTACATCGAAAACTTCCGGACCGGACGTTTTACTCTCCGCCTTCTCCAGTCCACCTGGATCCCTCGCTGTTCATCGGTCGTGCTGCACGAACTGCTCCGGGGAGCCAAAACCAGTTTGGCGCACCGATTCGTGAGGGATCTGCAGCGTCGATGTCAGGTCCTTACACCCACCGAAAGC
This sequence comes from Nitrospira sp., assembly GCA_016873395.1. Classification (GTDB taxonomy): domain Bacteria; phylum Nitrospirota; class Nitrospiria; order Nitrospirales; family Nitrospiraceae; genus VGXG01. The sequence continues at coordinate 69,912 of VGXG01000003.1, forward strand.
CAGTGGCTCCATGCCGCAGACGTGTTGGCTCTGATCCGGAAACGGGAGCATTACGACTCCCGGAAGGTCCGCGAGCTTGTCCTGGACGTGCTGATCGCCTTGACAGCCCGGAGCATCGGCGCCATGCTCATCACCTGTGACGCATCCGATTTCCGGGTGATCCGACGACATGTGGCCTTTCATGTCGAGTATTGGAAGTAGCGCGCCCTGGCCCTTCTCCGCCATTCATCACTCAGCACTCATCGTTCATCGCTGCCTCTATGAAGCGTCCCGGTCGCAGCGAAAGCCGCGAAGTAACTTCGCGCCAGGTCATCGCTTTTAGAATATCCTCGCACTGCCCTGCCGTTGACATTCCTGCTTCTCTGGATTTGGTGAAGCGAAGACCGCGTGCCTCCGGCGCCCCTGCCCTTTCGCCTCGCGCTTATGACATGGTACAGTGAGCCATCGCTGCCCATCCGAACCAGAGGAGAAGTGGAATGTCTGTGGCATCATCGTTGATGTTCAGGGTTGTTCTGAACGGTTTGTTCTGTCTCATCCTGATTCTGTCCTTTGACGGAACGGCTGGCTCGGCCTCAGCCGCTGAAAAATCTCAAAAGGCCAAGCCGGCGGCGCAGCCAACCGGCGCCGCGGCCGTCGCCGTTCGCTATGCCGAGGCTCTAGCGTCCGGCGATCGCGTGACGGTCGGCCAACTGGATTTCGCCTGCCAATATCTGCTGGTGTCGGCCAACGGCCCTGCGCCGCTCAAATCCTTTCCTCCCTCATCGGACCCGTCGTACGCCGCCTGCTGGGACCAGCTCATGCAGACCCACCGGACGGCCGTCGAGTATCGCGAGCAGGGGATGGATGTCCTGTGGCCGGGCAAGGGCTCGCTCGTATTCTTCCGCGAGCAACTGAACCGTTACGCAGCGTCCTTTTTCGTCATGGATCTCTTAGGCCTCTCGCCTCCGGCCGGCGGCCTCATCGTGCAGGCATTGGACAGCGCCAAGCTGCCGGCTGCCTCCTTCCGGCTCCGCGACGATGCACCGACGGTGGCCGCCCCGGCCACCGTGGTTCGGATGCAGGTCGCCTATAAGGACCCGCTGAGCTCGCCGGTCGCCTATGCTCCCGGCTCCTACAAGTGGGCGAACACGATCAAGCGGCCCCGCGCGGCGTTGAAAGCCGTCACGCTCAAGTGGGTAGTGCTGACCGGTCTCAAGAAGCTCGGCTTTCCCGGCGACGCGGCGGTCGTGAACCTGACCATCGACTCCCCCACCGGCGGCGCGGCAGGCACGCCGACAGTCATCCCCTTCGTCACTGAGACCAGCAGCCTGGTGGAGACTTCCCCCCTCTGGTGGGGACCGGCCGACCAGCCGGGCACCTTGCTCGCTGCGGTCGGACGGGCCGCCCTGTACCCGGAGATGCGTGACCGCCTCGCCATGCTCAACCGGGTGCTGATCATCGATCAGGTCCAGCCGGAGGCTCTGACTCTGCTCACCCGAGACCTGTACCAGACCCTCTTGAGCGCCGGGGCGGTGGAACACAAGATCACCATCGGCGATGGGGAGCTGGCCCAGCGTTTTGACGAATTGTATTGGGACACCTACGCGCAAACGACCAGGATGGACATTTCACTGGGCATGGAAGTCGGCGGGCTCTCGAAGCCGACCCCGGCGGACTACCTCTACCGCCTTATCCCCGCCATGGAGATGCTGGCGAAGGTCCGGCCCGGCGATCTGGAGAACCGGCTGCGCCTGGGGATTGTGTACCGCTGGAACAACGACCAACTCGCCGCCATCGCCGCCCACGAGGCCTTGCTGAAGGAAATCCCGCCGGAGCGCTATATCCATCGGGTGCGGGCGTTGATCGAGTTGGCCTGGTCCCGGATCGCCAGAGTCTCTTGGAACCGCACCTTCGACGACCCCGGCATCATCCAGGCGTATAAGGAAGCGGAGGAGGCTTACAAATTCACCGACCGTCCGCTGGATAAGTTTGCCGCCGCCTACACGATGGCCTACAGTCTGGCCTTCACCCCGAAACGGGACAACCAGGCTATGCTGGAGCTCTTGACCGACGCGCAACGGTGGTACCTGGAGCTGGCCGGCGCCTCCATGGACTCCTGGCGCTACCTGCTGGCCAACGACAACCTCAAGGGCGTCATCGAAGCGGACCCGGTCTTCAAGCCGCTCTTAGCTTCGTCATAGCAAGGAAGCGGTCAGCCGTCCTGCGAACGATCTGCGTACTCTTCGGCGGGATTGCTCGTTGAGCAGGAAAACGGAAGCGGGAGAGAACCGATGAGCTGCCGCGTCGCGCTCTTTCTACCTCCGGACCCACGCTGGATCGGGCCGGCCACCTGCGCCGACTGCGGCGCCGGCAGCTTGACCGTCTTCTACACCTCCCACGACAAGCGGACCCACCTCTGCCAAACCTGTTTTGAATCCAGAGTCACGAGCGGAACGGCGAAGGAACGCTCAGTCGATGGATGAATGGCTGTAAAATCGGTGGAAGGCTCTTCAGCTATGGACAGCGACGTCAGAAATATTGTCCCGATAGAATTAGCACCGATCTATTCAACACGAACTATCAACGAGCCCATAGGGCTCTATGAGGGAACGCTAGAGCTTTCTCAGGGGAATCGCAAGCTTGCAGGTTCAGGAAAAATCCAGTTTGAATGGCAGCCTTCACCGGGTTTGACTTTTAATCTGTTCAGTCAAGAATGTTTGACAATTGAACCGGACGAGTCTTTGTTGAACGTGGCGGCTCTGGACGTTCCTATCAAGACGCTTGTCACTCATGTGAATGTCGGCACATCAGCCTCGGGCATCTTAAACAGTCCTGTTCAAATTGGCGAGGGCAAGAATCTGCAATTTATCCTGTTTCATGTTGTCAACTTTTGGCCGTACCTAGGCCATTCCATTTCAAATCTCTCAGGGACACGGTATCGAAGCGCACGGCAGTTAGTATGAGTTGGAATGAGCGTTATTCGAATCCTGCCCACGATGTCTACGAGGGGCAAGAGATCGGATAGCCCACATGTTGGAGAGAAATTGCACGAGTAAGGAAGAGGATCAAGCTCAGCAAGGAATACGGTCTTAGGGTTTCCTCACCTCAGTGAAGCATCTCCACCGAGAGACCCGGAATCTTCGAAAAATCTCTGTGATTGGAGGTGACCACTGAATCCCCACGCGCCAGGGCCGTGGCCCCAATGATAAGGTCGTGGGCTGAAATGCGGGTTCCTCGCTGTTCCAAGGTCGCCCAGAGTTCGGCATAGATCCGGGCTACTCCCAGGTCGAAGTCGAACAGCGGCAAGGACGCCAGAACTTGCTCCACGAAGGCCGAACGCCGGAGTCGTCTAGCCGGCGTGTCAGCCCGATACACACCGTGCAGCAGTTCTGCGGCGGTGATGACGCTTAGCCCGACCGGTTCCTGGGAACGACGCTCTGCAAAGGACTCAAGCGCCTGTGCATTGCGCTCCCAGGCAATCAACACACTGGTGTCGAGGATTATGCCCGTGAAGATTTCTTGGGCGGGCCGAGGGCTTTGCGAATTCCTCGTCGAACATCTTGAGCGAACATCTTGGCATCATCATCCAATCGGGGTAACTTTTTGAGTCGATCAATCAACTCGCCCAGTGTGCAGGTTGCAGGACGGCTCACAGGCGCAAGCGTGGCGATGGGTTTCCCTCCACGCGCAATCGTATAGCGCTCACCCCGAAACCAAATCCGGTTGAGAAGATCTGAGAATTGTCTGACTGCTTCTGTGGCTGAGATTGTTTTGCCCATGATTCCTCCGCCTGGTTCGGCGGAATCATATTATCAGATTTTACGACTCACAACAAGGTGCCTGGCGCAACCTACGCAGGTCCAAGACTTTGCCTACTTTGACCTTGGCCGTTCGAGCCCTTCGGGGAGTTTCGTGTCCTCTCCCACGGAAGCCCGGTTGAGCTGCTCCTGGGTCAGCCCCACGCATCTGGTGAGATCGGCTCCGTCAAGAACCGACGATTCAAGGTTCGCCTGGTTCAGCTCCGATTCATGAAGATTGGCATGGCGGAGGTTCGCGCTCTGGAAATTGGCGCCGCGCAGGTTGGCCTTGACCAGATTCGACCCCTCCAGATTGGCTGTGGCCAGGTTGGCTCGTTCGAGGTCGGCCTCAGAGAGGTAAGCCTCTTCCAACGACGAACCGCGCAAGTCAGTCGCCACGAGTCTGGCCTTGAACAGGACCGCTTGCGGCAGGGTGGCCTCGCGCAGGTTGGCGCTGCGCAGATCGGCCTTGAACAGAATGGCCAGGCCAAGATTGGCTCGATGCAGGTCGGCCTTGCCTAGGTCAGCCCCCTCCAGATTGGCCCTGGCCAGGCCCGCCCCTTGGAGCCTCGCCTCGCGCAGGTTTGCGTTCGACAGGTCGGCTTCGGACAAAATGGCCCCCTGCAGGTTGGCCTTAAACAGAATCGTATTCGTGAGGATGGCGGCGAAGAGGTCGGCCTCCTGGAGCGTGGCCTCCTCCAGACTCGCGCCGGTCAGGTTGGCCTCTTTGAGGCTGGCTTGCGACAGGTTCGCTCGGCCCAGGTGCGCTTTGCGGAGATCGGCGTCGGTCAGATCGGCCCCGGATAGGTCGGCTTTCTTCAGATTGGCCGCGTACAGGTGCGCGTCGCCGAGATTGGCCTCGCGCAGGTCGGCCTCCCGCAGGTCCGCTCCGTACAAACGGACGCCTTCCAAGTCCGCGCCGCGAAGGTTGGCCTTTGTCATGATGGCCCCGAACAAGGCCGCCTCCGCCAACGTGGACTCTTGCAGGTTGGCTTTGGCGAGATTCGCTTTACGGAGATCGGCGTTGGTCAGATCGGCCCCGGACAAGTTCGCCTTCTGTAAATTGACCCCGTAGAGATCCGCGTCGCTCAGGATCGCATCCTGCAGGTTTGCCCCCCGCAGGTCCGCGGTGGACAAGTCCGCCCGCTCCAAGTTCGCCTCACGCAGTTGGGCTCCTCTCAGGTCGGCTTTGCAGAGGTTCGCTTTCTTGCCTTTCGGATCGAGGGCATCTTCGAGCCATCGGGCATGAGCCTCAAGGATCTGCCCAAGCACCTTTGGAGTCGGCTGCTTGCCACGGAAAGCGCCGGCACAGGCTGCCTCGGTGTCGGCTGGAGAAGGGACGGGCGCCTCACCGACGGCCCCCCTAGGACATGACAGGCCCATGACTGCTGCAAGACTGATCACGAACGTCGCCGACCAGTGGTTGTTCCCCTTCACGCGTACCCTCCCTTCACTCCGGCAGATTGATGGTTGTTCATATCCCCTGAGTCAGTGTGATCCGGGCCTAGCTACGACGGCTGGGACGACAGGATCTCTATGCGCACCCTTCCGACGATGTCTGCGAGGGGCAGGAGGTCGGCAAGCCGTTCGCCCTCCAGGAGCTTGATATGGGTCGCGTCCACGCCCACCTGGCCGAATGTCGGGTCAACAGGCAACCACCCCCCATTGACGTAGCTCTCAGCCCAGGTGTGGTACAAAAAGCCCTCTAATTCCTGCGAGTAGACCAGCCCGTTCGTCACCTTCGTGGGAATCCCGAGGCTCCGCGCAAAGGCCGAGTAGAGCAAGGTCACCCCCTGACATTCCGCTTTGCGTCCCTGCAGCACCTCGAGCGAGGAGAACACGTCCACCGGTGTCTGCTCAATCTCCTGCTGGAGCCAGACCACGAGACTCCTGATGGCTGCAACCTGATCGGCATTGGACCCGACGATGTCCCGCGCGGTACTCAGCACGAGCGGATGCCGGCTGTCGATGGCGACCGTCGGTTGCACGTACGGCTGAAGGGACCGATTCAGCACATCGGGCGGCGGAGCCGGCGAGGGAGGCTCGGCTGAACGAAGGATGCATTCGACCCTTTCTTTCGCCTGTCGGTCCCGTCCGCACTGTTGCCAGTGATCCGAGGGCACGGGAAACGTGTCGGGGAGTCCCTGGATGGCAATGTGCAGCATCCTGACCGCTTGCGGGTGCAGCAGCGGCCTGTTCGTGCGCACCCGACTGAATTCCACCAGCACGTCCCGCTTGTTCAGGCTGGCCTGGGCCAGATACGCCTTGGCCTGCCGCTCGCTTTCCAGCGTGGAAATCAAAATGCCCTTCCAGGCCATCTCCAGCACCGGCTCTCCGCGCTCGTTCAACCAGGTGGTCTGCTCCTGGCCATCCATCGTCGTGACGACTTGAAAGGCTCGCCCGGCATAGAGATCGCTCTCCTGGTAGGCTTCAACGGATTGCGTGACCCGGGCCACCTGCTGACGTTGGCCGTCATAGACCTGATAGGCATACTGTCTTCCCACCTCAAGCCCCTGCCACGCCGGGTAGAGGGCGATGGCGCTGATGGGATAGAGCGCTTCGGCAACGGGGACCGTCTCCAGGCTGATCCTGCCGCCTGCTTCCCGCTCGACAAGCAACCGTCCGTTCTCGACCCGGCCCGCCAGCGTCATCTTGTTGCCGTCGAGATCGTATTCATGGGCGAACCGCTCGAGTCGGAGATCGTCGGCAACCCAATCCTGCGCCTTGAGGGTCACGTGTTTGGTAAATCCCAGAAAGTGAAACGCCAGGAGCGCCTCGGAGCGCAGCTCGTATCGGCCTCCCGCCTCACCGGGTGGGATCAGGGCCAGATGGGTGAGGCCGACCTTCTCGCCGTTGAAGATGACGCCCGTCCAGTACTCGCGATAGGGCCAGGCCCGCAAGGTGTGCCGTGTGGGAGGCTGGGGAGGCGTCGGCGCTTCGCGAAAATACCATCGGGCGCAGCCGGCGGTCAGGGGCAGACAAAGCAGGAGCAGCGTGACGACCAGCCGCCACTGTGTCCTCGTGATGGATCGTTGGTCGAATCCGGTGACCATGTTTCAGGCGCCGTACGCCAACCAGGGCCAACCTTCCGAGAGATTATACGACGGCTGCTTCCAGCCTTCCATTGAAAGGCGCGTATTTCTCCTTTCCCCTCGTCTGTGATAGAAATACAGACCGGCGAGAGAGCCGTCACATCGCAGGAAGAAGGAGCGGTCCTGATGACCAACCCGGAGTCTTCGGCAGCAGGCAATTTTATCCGCGAGATCGTCGTGCAGGATGTGAAGGCCGGCAAGCACGGGCGCATCGTGACCCGCTTTCCCCCGGAGCCGAACGGCTACCTGCACATCGGCCACGCCAAGTCCATCTGCCTGAATTTCGGGATCGCCCAGGAGTTCCGCGGCATCTGCCACCTGCGGTTCGACGATACGAACCCCACCAGGGAAGAGGTGGAATATGTGGAGGCGATCCAGGCCGACGTGCGCTGGCTGGGGTTCGGCTGGGGCGACAAGCTGTTTTACGCTTCGGACTACTTCGAGCGGCTCTATCAGTATGCCGTGCACCTGATCAACAAGGGCAAGGCTTACGTGGACAGTTTGAGCGCCGACGAGATGCGCGCCCACCGGGGCACCTTGACCGAGCGGGGCAAGGAGAGTCTCCATCGGAACCGCTCCGTCGAAGAGAACCTGGACCTGTTCGCGCGGATGAAGGCCGGCGAGTTTCCGGATGGGGCCCATGTGCTGCGGGCCAAGATCGACATGGCCTCACCCAACATCAATCTGAGAGACCCGGCTCTCTACCGCATCCGACACGCGGCCCATCACCGGACGGGCAACCGGTGGTGTCTCTATCCGACGTACGACTATGCCCATCCGCTCTCGGACGCCATCGAGGGAATCACCCATTCCATCTGCACGCTGGAGTTCGAAGACCATCGTCCCCTGTACGATTGGGTGGTCCAGCAAGCGGACGCACCGTGCCGGCCCCGGCAAATCGAGTTCGCCCGCCTCAACCTCAGCTTTACGGTCATGAGCAAGCGGAAGCTGCTGGATTTGGTCGAGAAGGGCCACGTGGCCGGCTGGAATGATCCCCGGCTGCCGACCCTCAAGGGACTGCGGCGGCGGGGCTACACGCCCGAGGCGATCCGTGCCTTCTGCGAGCACATCGGCGTCGCGAAGCGGGACGGGGTGGTCGAGATGGCACTCCTCGAACATTTCATCCGCGAAGATTTGAACCGTCGGGCTCCGCGCGTGATGGGTGTCCTGCGGCCGCTCAAGGTGGTCATCGACAACTATCCGGACGGCCAGGTCGAGCAATTGGACGCCGTGAACAATCCCGAGGACCCGGGCGCGGGAATCAGAAAAGTGCCCTTTGCCCGTGTGATCTACATCGAGCGGGACGATTTCCGCGAGGTCCCGCCGAAAAAGTTCTTCCGCCTGGCGCCAGGTCAAGAGGTCCGTCTGCGCTACGCCTACATCATCAAATGCGTGGGGGTGGTGAAGGATGACCGGACCGGTGAGGTCGTCGAGCTGCACTGCACCTACGATCCGGAGACCCGCAGCGGGTCTTCCCAAGCAGGTCGTAAGGTAAAAGGGACGATCCACTGGGTCTCGGCAACCCACGCCCTCCCGGCCGAAATCCGTTTGTACGAGTCGCTGTTTGTGAAGGCTGATCCCGACGATGTTCCGGAGGGGCAGGATTACACGGCCAACCTCAATCCTCACTCGTTGGAGCGCGTGACCGGCTGTCTGGTGGAGCCAAGCCTGGCTGGCGCGTCTCCCGGCAGTCGCTACCAGTTCGAGCGGCTGGGCTACTTCTGCGTGGACCCAGACTCAGCGCCAGGCAAACTCGTCTTCAACCGGACGGTTCCACTCCGCGACTCCTGGGCCAAGATCGAGAAAGCCCAACACTAGGTAAACACAACTCCAGTGCACTACGAAGTCCTCATTGTCCTCGGCAAGAACTGGCGCGCTTATCCTCCTCAGCGAATGTCTGGTGACAACCGGAAATTACAGCTCAGCATCGAATCCCGGCTGTCCACACTCGCTGCGGGCTTTCTCTATCGAGCCAATGTTGCCCCGCTCTTGGTAATCGCTTCGGGGCACACGGCTGGACTAGCATGGCCGTCCGAGGCCGCGGCCATGCGCGATTACCTGTTCAAACGGTTTCCCGATATTCCAGGTTCAGCCGTGCAACTCGATGAGCAGTCCTTGGATACCCCTGGCAACGCCGAGCACGTCGCCAGATTCTTGACCCAATGGAAGACGCAGAAGGTCGCACTGCTGACCGTCAGCTTCCATGTGCCACGTTCCAAGCGTCTTTTTGGCGAATTCGGAGTCAAAGTTGCCCACAGCTTTTCGGCGGAAGAAGAATTTGCAAAATACGCCCCTCAATATCGAACGTTTCTCAAAAACTATCGACGTTCTCCCCGAGTGATCATCGAAATTATGAAGGAATGGTGCTTGCGCAGCCTGCTTATAGTCGATCCCAGAGGCACAATTCCTAAAATTTTGACACACCGAATCCGTGGTTGAGAAACAGCCGGAAAGAGCTTATCTTGGCGTGCGTAACCAGTACCCCCGCTAATGCACGGAGAACGGGATCGGCGCGAAGGTCAACACAAAGATTGCCAACGCGAACCAGCCCACCCAGATCCTCGTGCGGCCGAGGGCTACTTCCTGGTCCATGACCGGCGGGTGGGCCAGGCCCAGGATACCTGCCATCCCGGCCCAGAGGAACCAGCCGGGCCAGCCGACGAAACCCAGCACCAGAAGGATGGGCAACATCGCAAGGGCCATCATCCGCTGTCGCTGCCCCCAGAGCGCGTAGGCCACGTGCCCTCCGTCCAGTTGCCCGATCGGAATCAGGTTGAGCGAGGTCACGAAAAGCCCGAACCAGGCTGCGAACCCGACCGGGTGCAGAACCACATCGGCGCCTTCCGGAAGCGGGCCAAGGACCAGCCACGAGATGAACTGCAGCAGCAGCGGCTCGCCGAGGTGGAGGCCGAAGGCGTTGTCCGCTTGCACCACTTGGGACAGGCGGAGGCCGGCCACCAGGGCCACCACCGCCACCACGAAGCCGGCGATGGGGCCCGCCACTCCGATATCGAACAGGGCTTTCCGGCTCAGGATCGGCCCGCGCATGCGAATGATCGCGCCAAAGGTGCCGATGAAGTGCGGAGGTCCGGGGATGAACAGCGGCAAGGAGGCGGGCACTCGGTGCAGGCGTGAGAGAACGAAATGGCCCAGCTCGTGCGTGACCAGGATCGCCAGCAGGGTCCCGGCGAAGGGCAGGCCGTTCACCAGGGACGCCGGTTCGGTGAGTAAGAACTCCAAGGCCCCCTCCATCGGCCTGCTCCTGGTCGCGTAGGCCCCGGCCCAGAGGGTCGTAAAGACCGTGGTCAGGAAGAGGCCCATCGGCAGGACATAGTCCGAAAAATGCCGACGCTCAGGCGGCTCGTCGATGAGCAGGGGGATGTAGCGCGGCTGGGCCTCATCCCGCAGATCACCGAACAGGCGATCCGGCCGTTCCTCATTCATCACGCTTCTCCAGCAATGCCATCAGGCTCGCCGACGAAGGGGTTATGCTCCAACTCCTCAGCGACGGTCGTAGCCGGCCCATGGCCTGGGAAGAGAATGGTGTCCTTTGGAAGCGTCACGACGCGATGGCGGACCGAGTCCAGATGGACCGGGTAGAGCGAGAAAGGATTGGCCCGCCCGATAGAGCCGGCGAAGAGCGTATCCCCCACGAAACAGATTTCGTGATGCCCCTGTTCCACCCGATAGCAGATGCCGCCCGGCGTATGGCCGGGCGTTGCCAGGCAACGAACCTTGAGTCTGCCGACAGCGACCATCAGCCCGTCGTCCGTGTTGGCCAGCAACTCTCGCGGCGGGCGCCAGCCGAGCAAGCTGAGATCGGCTTTCCCAAGATACACCGGCGCCCGGTGATGCTGCAGAATGACATCCAGGCCATCGGCATGATCTGCATGGCCGTGCGTCAGACAAACGCCGACGAGCGTGAGTTGCTTCTGATCCAGGACCTCCAACATCGCCTCCGCGTTGTAGGCGGTATCAATGAAAAGCGCTTCTCCCGAGTCGTGCAGGACATAGCCCTTGACTGCGTAGCCGCCGACACTGCCGTGGACAGTGTCCAGGCCCTCTATCGTGTCCGGCACTGAGGCCGGAAGCCAGCCGTCAACGACCTGCATCAGCGGTCCGGCCCGGAGTTGCAATGCAGCGGCGAGGGCCTGGACTTCCGCCTTCGTGGGAAGCCGTCCGTTGCGCTCCAGCGCGGTGATGTCCCCCGCCGCGATCCCCGCCTTCTGGGCGAGGTCTCCGACCGACAACCCCTGCCCCATTCGGGCCTTCTTCACGATGTCGCAAAAGTCATCTTCAAGCGGCATAGGTTCAAGAGCTAATAGCTGATGGCATATAGCTTATGGTCCGAAGAGAAGAGCTTATGGCTTATAGCCGATGGCATCAGAGCGAATTCTTGCTATATGCCATACGCCATATGCTCTTGCCCTTGCCATAAGCCATACGCTATAAGCTCTTTTCCCACGCTTGTACCATCGCTGCATCCACGTCCACCAGGATCACTGACTGAAGCGACCTGGGCTTGAAGGCCCTGATTGCCTGGACCATCACAGCAGCCGCCTGGGCATGCGCCACCCCGCCGACCCCTGTACCCATGCCGGGAATCGCCAACGAGGTGAAGCCGCGTTCATCGGCCAACGTCAGCGCCGCCTTCGTGGCCAGCGCTACGTTCTGGGGCGGAATCCGCATCGCCGGCTGCGGCATCGTGGGCGCGTGGATAATGCCCTGAAACTTCGTCTTTCCGCCGGCAGTCAGCACCGCGTTTCCCACGGCAATCGGCGCCTGCGCGACAGCCTCCTGCTCAACCTCCACACCCGCCGCTCGCCTGATGACTCCCGCCACGCCTCCGCCCATGACCCCCAGGCTATTGGCCGCGTTCACAATCGCCTGAGCCTCAGCCTCAAGGATACTGCCTTGCACGACAGTGATGTGGAGAGAGCCCATATCTATGAAATCAGCCTCTAAGCCGCTCAGCAGCGAGTCCACAGTACCTTGTATGAGACCGGTCAATCAAGAGACAGCGAAACGCGTGGTCCTTGACACCTTATCTTGATATGGTGTTTACTGCCATATGACAAAGTCCAAGCTGGTCCTCCACACGAGGTACGTGGACGAACGGGGAGGACTGGTGGAAATGAAGGCCTATCACGTCCCAACATGAGCGAAAAGGCGATCATCGGCACTACCGGACCAACACGACGCCCTACGACTTCACAACCGTTGACCGACTGATCGAGGATTTTCTCCGAGACGTGGATGCGATCAAGAAGGAGAACGAACGATGAAAGTCAAACGGCTCAAAGTCGGAGTCCGCACGCTCGGGGAAGGACTTCGTGAATTCGGCGCAACCCTCAAGGCGCTTCAGGCCGGGCAGAAAGTGTCCAAGCGCACCGGAACCTACTTCGTCACGGTGGAGGCGATGCGGCAGGTGCTCACGCCATCACGCCTGACCCTTCTCAATCTGATCCGGACTCGCCACCCTCAATCCATTGCCGCACTGGCCAAGCTGGCCCACAGGGACTTCAAAAACATCCATGCCGACCTGACGCTCTTGGCTGATCTTGGGCTTGTTCATTTGGAACCTGGCACTCATGCCCGCGACTCCGTCACGCCAACCGTCCCCTACGAGCGCATCCAGTTCGAAATCGCCGTGTGAGGGAAGGCGGAAGGCTCTGCCAGCCCCATCCGTCTACCCCTCGGGCGGCAGCTTGATCTCTTTCACTTCTCCGAAGCCGGACAAGACCTGCGGCAACGCTTCTGGCGGACCGACCGCCAGGATGCGGAGCCGGTCCGGATGGAGATGCTTGCGGGCCGCCTGGAGCAGATCGTCCTTGGTGAGCTTCACAACCTTGTCGCGCAGTTGCTGAAGAAAGTCTTTGGGGAGGCCGTCATACTCCAACCCAATCAGGCGGCTGACGATCGTGGCGGGACTGGTGAAGGAAAAGACGAATGAGTTCACGAAGGCTTCCTTAGCCTCGCTGAGTTCGGCGTCCGTCACCGGCTGCGCCTGGAGCCGCTCCATGTTGGCCACCAAGCGACTCACGACCTCCTGCGTCGAGGCCAGCTTGGTCTCGGCGCGCATCAGCCAGACCCCCCGCTCCCGCACCCCGGCCCGGAGCGAGCTGCCCACCGAGTAGGCCAGCCCCTGTTTCGTCCGCACGTCGTTGAAGAGCCGGCTGCGAAACGAGCTGCCGCCCAGGATGTCGTTCAGGATGGACAGGGCCGGATAGTCTGGGTCTGTTTCCTTGACGGACAGATGGCCCGCCCGGAGGTGCGTCTGGGACGTCCCCTTGCCGATGAACCGGACGATTTTCTTGTCATCTCGATCCTCGTCCGTGTTCACCGGCGGCAGCACGATGGCGGGCACCTTGCCCTTCTGCCACGACCCGAAGGTCTGGCGGAGCAGGGCCAGCATCGCCTCCTTTTCAAAGTCGCCGGTCACGCCGAGGATGATCCCGTTGGGATGGACCGTGCGAGCGTGGAGGGCCACGAGGTCGTCGCGGGTGATCCTGGTGACCGACTCCACCGAGCTCTCGCGTGCGAAGGGGTGGGTCGGCCCGTAGAGCAGCTTGGCGAACTCGCGGGCCACGATGGATTGGGGCTGGTCCTGGCGCCGCCGGATGCCCTCGATCGCCTGCAGTTTGGCCAGCTCGACGCGCTTGGGAGCGAAGGCCGGGGTCATCAGAACGTCCGCAAAGATCTGGAGCCCGCGCGGCAGGTCCTTCGTGAGCACGTCCAGCATGGCGGAGCCCGATTCCGTTCCGATCCCGACCGAGATCAAGGCGGCCAACTGCTCCAATTCCTCGTCCACCTGTTCGGCCGTCATGCGCTTGGTCCCGCCCGTCCGCATCGTCACGCCCGCAATGCCGGCCAGGCCCACCTTGTCGGCCGGGTCGAGCCAGGCGCCGGTCTGCATCGCGGCCGTGACGGTCACCAAGGGCAGTTCATGATCTTCCAGCAGGTACACCACCATGCCGTTGTCCAGCACCAACCGCTCCGGATCGGGCGGAGTGAACCGGACCGGCTCGAACTGCATCTGCCTTGGATCAGCCTGAACTGCTTCAGCCGCATACAGGAAACCAGGCCAAGCGGTAAGGCTGGCGACCAGCGCCAGCAGCAACGCAGGTCCGATGGCTGATAGCGGATGGCTGATGGTCGATAGCGGCTGGTTCAATCTCGGAAGCTTCCCGTTCATCGTTCCTCGCTACTGGGCCGGCATGGCCGACGGAGCCTTGGCAGGTGCGGTTGCGCTGCCGATGGGCGGGGACGTGCCAGCGACGCTGCTCTTGGCCGAGTGCGCCCGCACAAGCGTGGCCACCGTCCGGTTGGATTTCACAAGATACCGGGCCGCGACCCGCTGGATGTCGGCCGGTGTCACCGCAGCGATCCGCTCGCGCACCTTCAGGATATAGCGCCAGTCCTTCGCCACGACCTGAAAGAAGGCCAGTTGCGAGGCCAACCCGCTGTTGGAGCGGAGCGACCGCACCAGCGCCGCGTCCAGGTTGTTCAGCACCTTCTCCAATTCCTTCGACGACACTGGCTCGGTCGTGAGCCGGTCCAGTTCCAGCCCGATCGCTTCTTCCAATTCTTTTGTCGTATGCGGCGCCAAGGGCGTGGCGCTGATCACGAACAGGTTCGGGGCGCTGACGCCGGGGAAGCCGGAATCGCTGCTGATGGAGGCTGCCAGCCGTTTCTCCCGAACCAACTTTTGGTAGAGCCGTGAGGTCACCCCTTCGGAGAGGACCGAGTCGAGCACGTCGAAAACGAAGTCGTCCGAGTGGCCCAGGGCCGGTTTGTGATAGCCGATCAGGAGCACGGGCTCCGCATCGAATTCGACTTCGACGCGCCGCTCCCCGCGCTGTGACGGCTCTACGGTCACCACCGGCGGAGGCGAGGGGGCGCCGGGGATCTTCCCGAAAGTCCGCTCGATCAGCGCAATGACCTCCGGCGGATTGATGTCCCCCACGATCGCGATCACCGCATTGGCCGGTCCATAGTAGGTGCGGAAAAACTCGGTCGTGACGGCCGGCGTGAGCGCCTGGATGTCCGAGCCCCAGCCGATGGTCGGAAAGCCGTAGGGGTGGGCCTGAAACGCGGCCGCTGCAAAGGCCTCGTACAAGAGGCCGTTCGGGCTGTCCTCGGTCCGCAGCCGGCGCTCTTCCATGACCACGGCTCGCTCCTTGTAGAATTCGCGCAGCACCGGGCGCGCCATCCGGTCCGACTCGATGGCAGCCCAGAGAGGCAACCGGTTGGCCGGGAGACTCACAACATAGCGGGTGACGTCTTTTCCGGTGGAGGCGTTCAGGCCGACCGCCCCGTGACGTTGGTAGAGCAGGGCCATCTCGTTGCCCACCACGACGGCATCGGCCTTCTCCTGGACCTCTTTGAAGGCCTGCTTCAGTTGCTGTAAGGCCGGGGAATCCTCCTGCCCGGACGCGCGCAGCTTCCCTCGCAGCTTATCGATGGCGGTGTTGAGGCGGTCCATTTCATCCAGCAGCGGCTGCTCCCGCTCATAGTCCTTGGTCCCCAACAGCCTCGTCCCCTTGAAGGCCATGTGCTCGTAGAGGTGCGCGAGGCCCGTGGCTCCGTTGTGCTCGTTCGCCCCCCCGACGCCGAAGGTCACGTTGACGGACAGCACCGGGCTCTGGTGCCGCTCCACCAATAAGACGGTCAATCCGTTGGCCAGCTTGTGCTCGATAACCCGCTCCGCCAAGCCGGCGGCGTGTGCCAAGTGAAGGTTGAGGCTGAGGCTGAGGCCGAGGAGGAAAAGCGTGAAGCGTGAAGCGTGAAGCGCGGGAAGGACGCGATACGCTTCACGAGATACGAGCGACGCTTCCGTGGTCATACGAACAACTCGATGAGCTCTTCCGGCTGTTCGATGAACCAATCGGGAGCGCACGCCGCCATCTTCTCACGGTTGCCCATGCCGTAGCCGACGGCGCAGACCCGGATGCCGGCATTGTGCGCCCCCTTGATGTCGTTCGTGCTGTCGCCGACCAGAACCGTCCGCTCATTCGAGACCTGCAAGGCTTCCATGACCTTGAGCAACATTCCCGGCTCCGGCTTCAGGCCGAAGCCGTTATCGCCCCCGACCACGTAGGCGAAGTGATGGGCCCCCAGCCCTTCCAGGATCTTCGTCGTATACTCCAGCGACTTGTTCGTGGCCACGGCCTTGTGTGTGCGGGCGAAATGGGCCAGGGTCTCCTCGACGCCGGGATAAAATCTGGTGCGGTCCAGACAATGGGTCAAGTAATGGCCGCGGAAGACCTTCAGGGCCTCTTCATAGCGAGCCTGGTTTTCCTCGCCGACCGAGAGGCGGAGGAGACGTTTGACCCCATCCCCCACGAAGCTGAAAATCTCTTCCTGGGGACGCGGCGGGAGCCCCAGCTCAGCCAGGGTCAGATTGACCGAGACGGCGATGTCCCACTTGGACTCGATCAACGTGCCGTCCAGGTCGAAGATCAGGAGATCCACCGGCACTTTGGCTTTGCGACTCATGACGGCTCCCTGCCGACCTTCCTCAACTCGTCCCGCAGCTCTGCCAGCTTCATGAGCTTCAGCCCGTCGGTTTCCTGCAGCATGGCCTGCCGCACAAAGTTGATCATGCGCTTCTGGCCGACGTGGGGCGCCAACTGCGGTTCGATGATCCGCCACCGGTCGCCCACCGCCTTGACCCGGACGCGAAACTCTTCCACCTTCGATTCAGGCACGAACGAAGCCGTCTCCCAGTACATCACGCCCAGCACCTGGAATCTCACGGGGATGAGCGCCTCCATCAGGCCCAGGATTTCCCAGGCAGCGACGTCCTCCACCACCTCATAGCTCTCGATCACCACGACATGTTCCCAGGAGGGCTCCTCCTTCCACGCGATGTAGGGTTTGAGCGTCTCCCAGGAGATAGCCTCCAGGCGGGCGCCCTTCATATCCAGCGACAAATACGCTTTCACGACGCCGGACGGGTCTTTTTTGAGGTCCCAGGTCCCCGCGGGACTATCGCCGGTACCGGCCACGGCAAGCAGCAGCAGGATCATCGCCAGGTAGATTGTCAGCCTTCTCACGATGTTCTCCTTCATCGTTCTGCGCTACGCCACCTCGTGCAGCTTCATCAAGTTGGTCCCTCCGGGCTGACTGATCTGCGTGCCGGAGAGAATGACAATCCGCTGTCCTGTTGTCGCCAATCCCTCCGCCTTCAAGCGGCGTTCGGCCTCGCGGACCCGCTCGTCCGTCTGATCGATTTGCAGCATGGTGTGGGGCATCACACCCCAATAGAGCGCCATCCGCTGCCGCACCGGCTCGAACGGGGTAAAGGCGATGATGGGAGCGGTCGGACGCTGCTTCGACAGCAGCCGCGCCGTCGTCCCTAATTCACTGAACGCCACAATGGCGCTTGCACCGACAGCCAAGGCGGCCGATGAAGCCGAGGTGCAGATGGCCTCAGGAAACGACACAACGCTGAGGTTGTCACGAGACTGGCGCGCGAACATGGGCTCAGTCCCTTCATCCGCAGCCCGAATGATCCGATCCATGACACAGACCGCCTCGACTGGATAGCTCCCGATAGCCGTTTCGGCTGACAGCATCACAGCATCGGTTCCGTCAAAGACCGCATTCGCGACATCGGAGGCTTCCGCTCTGGTCGGCTTCGGCTGGTGGGTCATGGATTCCAGCATCTGCGTCGCCGTAATCACGAGCCGGCGGCGGCGGTTCGCTTCCCGGATGATCCGCTTCTGAAGCAGCGGCACCGCCTCCGGCCCCATCTCGACCCCCAAATCGCCGCGCGCGATCATCACCCCGTCCACCTCATCAAGCAGGGCCTCGAGATGATCGATCGCCTCGGGCCGTTCGATCTTGGCGATCACCGGCGCGTCTCCCCCATATTCGGCGATCAACTGCTTGGCCTCAGCCACGTCCTCGGGCCCCTTGACGAACGACAGGGCGACATAGTCCACGCCTTGCGCCAAACCGAACCGGAGGTCCGCCCGATCCTTGTCGGTCAAAGTGGGTTCGCTGATGGACGTGCCGGGCAGATTGAGGCCCTTGTGGGAGGTGACTCGCCCTCCCGTGACGACCTGGCACTCCACCGCACCGCCTGCCACGGCAACCGCGACCAACTCGATCAGGCCGTCGTCGATCAGGATCCTGGCGCCTGGCCTGACATCCAGAGTCAGGTTCGCATAGGTGACGGGAATGTCTGGTGCGGCGGGGGCGGCCTGCGCGTGGCTTGCTACGAGGCGAACCGTCCGGCCCGGAACCAGGTTCACCCCTCCTTCCGCGAGCCCGCCGACGCGAATCCTCGGTCCCTGGAGATCCTGGATGATGGCCACCGCGGCACGCCGGCGTCCAGCCGCTTCACGGATCGCCTTGACGGCGCGTCCGTGCCATTCGTGGGTGCCGTGTGAAAAATTCAGTCGAGCCACGTCCATGCCGCCTTCGATGAGCCGGTCCAGGATGTCCGGCTGATCGCTGGCCGGTCCGATCGTGCAGACAATTTTGGCTTTGCGCATCCGCAACCCCGTGATTCGTGAAGCGTACCTCGTGAAGCGTCGTTCGGCTCGTTTTGCGCTTCACGCTTCACGAGCGACGAGGAACGCACTCCTGTGCGGGCATTCTAACAGCCGACCACCGCTCTGGCAACGCAACCGCAGGCGGGTACGGCTCCTTTCCTGGGCAGTGATTCGAGACGCTCCCCGCTACGGAAGCTCGGTTCCATGCATTCGGGCGAAGACCTCCCAGTCAAACGGCTTCGGCGCGACCGCGTGGAGCGGCACGGCGTCGATGGATCCTGGCTCGCGATAGGCCAACATGCAGCCGATGACACGCTCCGGGTCTTTGGCCAGACGGCGGATGGCTTCGTACGCCATATGTTGCGCGATGGCCTTGTCTTCGGGTGTCGGCGGGGCGCCCCGCAGGGTATGGCCAAGGATCGTGGCTTTGGTGGCAGGCGTGAGGGGATAGGAGCCGAGGCCTGTCCGAAACTGCGGCCACCGGGCAATCGTGCTGTCCACATAGCCGACCAGACCGTGCACGCCTCCATCCGGATGATGGCGGTGAGGAGTCTGTTCCGCCACCACAAACAAATGGCTCTTGTTCGGGACGCCTAACGTGCGTTTCAGCGTACCCAGAATGATGTCATCGATGTAGGCGTCTGGATCGGGATGCTCATTGACCAGCACTCCCTCAGCCCGAGCCTGATACGCACAGGCCAACGCGAGATGACCCGACCCCGCGCCCATGATTTCGACGAAAAAGACGCTGCCCATGGCCGCGCTCGTGGCTTTGAGCGACTCGATTGATTGATTGGCCAACGCCACGGCGGAGTGAAAACCCAGAGAGGTCGTGCCCGCCAGATTGTTGTCGATCGTGCCCGGTATCCCGACAACCTGAACACCAAATCCCTCGTAGAGTGCGCGGGCGCCTCGAAGACTCCCGTCGCCTCCGATGACGACGAGCGCCCCGTCCTGCATATAGGGCTGGAGATGTCGCAGGGTCGCCTGCTGAACCTGCTCGTCCTTGAAATCTTCGAAGCGGCTGCTGCCGATCGGGCTGCTCGCATGGCTGCCCAAGCCCCGCGTATCCTGCTCGGTCACGGCTTCAATCCAATTGTTGGCCAGCCCTAAGAACCCGTGACGGACGAAGTAGACCTGGAGGCCCATCCGGTTTCCTGTCACGCGCAGTTCCTTCAACGCGGCGCCGGCGCCGGCGAAATCGCCACCCGATACCAACGCAACGATCCGCTTAATCTGCCGGGGCTTGAGCGTGACCCGATCCCGCCGTTCGCGTTCCACCGTCATCCACGCGTCACGCGCCGCCCGTTCCCGCTCCGACAGACCCACCGCTGTGGAATACCCGGACAGGAGTCCGTGTTCGTAGGTCAGGAGCACCACGTTGCTCTGCCCCTCCTTATATTCTCCAAACTCGGTGAAGGCCTCACGAAACGGCCGAGGGTCGAGATAAACCATGAGCGCCCGCAGGGTTGAGCTGTGGGAGTACAAACACACGACTTTCCCTTGGTGGGATTGGCCCAACCGGCGGAACCCGTCGACGACATCGACATAGACGTCGAAAAACGAGTGCCCCCCCGGATAACTGTAGAGGGGGTGTTTGATCAGGCGCTTGGCGGTCTGGACGTCGACGCCGAAGGCTTTTGCTGCTTCCTCGGCTTCCGTCTTCTTCTCCAGACCCGTCGCCCATCCGAAATCCTGGGGTTCCAGCGCGGACTCATACGCAGGCTGGCCGGCATTGCGAGAGCCAGCTTGAACCAGCGCGGCGACCACTCGCTCCCACAGTTGCCGCGTGTTCGGGCTTCGGCTCACAAGATGAGTAAAGGTCTGCGGGTCGAGGTAGTTGTGAAGGTGGAGAAAATCCAGTTGTTGCCCGACCACGCCCAGCATCTGCGCCAACGCCGCGCCGACCGCGTCGGCCCTGGGTATGCCCCGGTCCGGGTCCAGCACGTTGGCCAGCCGGCGTCCGACCCGACACGTCCCGCTTTCCACGCGCGACACACCGTGGCGCATCGTGAAGAGGAGGGTTCGACCGGTCAAGTCGCGCGGGAGCAGCCAGAACCGATCATCACCCAGGTCCAAAACGATCCGGTCCTCGACCAACTGCGGCGTCAATTGCGCACGCGGCACGATCGCGACGGGCCGACGGTGGATCGGTTTCTGCACCGACCCGATCGGGGCCCGGAAAAGCGGCGCAAGCTCACCTGCCGCGAGGAGCTGATTCCAGGCGGCGAAAAAGACGAGCCCGTCGCCCCCGCATCCTTCTTCGAGCACCGAGCGCCGCGCAGACCTGTATTCTTCGGCTCCCGAAAAGCCTGTCTGCGCCCGCTGAACGAACGCCCGGATCTTCTCTATCGCTTCGCGGGCTCGCCGCGGTCGATCCGTTACGGCTGGCGGGAGCGGCGGGAAGGTAATCCCCTCCATCGCCGGGCGGCGCGCAAGCCACTCTCCATAAGCCAGGAGCCCCTCGACCGTCACAAAATCAAGCCGTTCTCCCGTAGATTCCATTCGTTGCCTCGTTGGTTCCTCTCCGGCTCAGCCGCGCCCTTAGCATGCAAGGCGCGTACGCGGAGTGAGCAAGAGACGGTGCCGTGGAAAGACGATCGATACGTTGAACCTGTGGAGATGCTACCGTGATGAACGAGAGATAGCAACATGCCTCTGTGGGCGAGCACCCTCGCGGGTCGGAACCACCGCGTCAAGACGCGGAGCGGTATGCTTGAACCCTCTGTGAGTCGCGTGCTACTGTGTCGCCTCTTATGAAAACCGCTGTCTCCCGGAAGCTCTTCATCGAGGCGCAGCGTTACATCCCCGGCGGAGTCAACAGCCCGGTGCGCGCCTTCCGCTCCGTGGGTGGCCAGCCTCTATTTATCAAACGTGCCAAGGGTGCCCGCCTGTACGACGCGGACGGGAACAGCTTCATCGACTACGTGCTCTCCTGGGGCCCGATGATCCTGGGCCATGCGCCGGCACCGGTCATCAAGGCCATCGCCCGCGCCGCCGCCCACGGCACCAGCTACGGCGCACCGACCGAGTTAGAAGTCCGCCTGGCCCGGATGATCACCGACGCCGTCCCCTCCATGCAGCAGGTCCGGCTGGTGAGCTCCGGCACGGAGGCGGTCATGAGCGCCATCCGCCTGGCCCGCGGCTATACGAGGAAGGACGGCGTGCTCAAGTTCGAAGGCTGCTACCACGGGCACAGCGACTACCTGCTGGCCAAGGCGGGATCGGGGCTCGCCACGCTGGGAATCCCAGACTCTCCCGGCGTGCCGATGGACTTCACGCGCCACACACTGACCGCTCCCTACAATGACATCAAGACCCTGCAAAGGCTCATCCAGACGCACCATCGGGAATTAGCCTGCGTGATCGTGGAGCCGGTGGCCGGCAACATGGGGGTGGTCCCGCCGGGGGACGACTTTCTGCCCACGCTCCGGGAGCTGACGCGGGCGCACGGCATTCTTTTGATCTTCGACGAAGTGATCACTGGCTTCCGCGTGGCCTATGGAGGCGCTCAGACGCTCTACGGGGTGACGCCAGATTTGACCTGCCTGGGGAAGATCATCGGAGGGGGGCTGCCGGTGGGGGCCTATGGCGGCGGGAAAGAGATCATGCAACTGATCGCGCCGGCCGGGCCGGTCTATCAGGCCGGCACCCTGTCGGGAAATCCCCTGGCGGTGACGGCGGGCATCGAGACCCTCAAGAAGCTCAAGCAGCCGGGCCTCTACAGGCAACTCGACAAGCTGGCGGCCAGGCTGGCGGAGGGACTGGGGAACGCGGCCAAGAAAGCCGGCGTGCCGCTGACGCAAACGCGGGTAGGGTCGATGCTGGGCGCGTTCTTTACAAGGGGGCCGGTGGTGGACTATGCGTCAGCCAAGCAATCCGATACGCAGGCCTACGCGAAATTCTTTCATCGCATGCTGGAGCAGGGCGTCTACTTCGCCCCGTCTCAGTTCGAAGCCGCCTTTCTCTCGACCGCCCACAGCGCCGCGGACATTGAACGCACGATCGTGAGCGCGAGAGCCGCTTTGAAGAGCTTATAGCGTATAGCTGATAGCCAGAAAATAGGAGCCTATAGCGAATGGCTTATGGCAAGAAAGTGCGGGGCTATCAAAGAGAGTTTTTCTTCCCATCGGCTATAAGCCACACGCTCTTTGCTCCTGCCATAAGCCATTGGCCATAGGCCATACGCTCTTCGCGGCTGTATCGAGTGAGATACGAGCTGAATCCGTTTCGATTCAGCCGCGTGGGCTATTCATCCTCTT
Organism: Nitrospira sp.; assembly: GCA_016873395.1. Lineage (GTDB taxonomy): Bacteria > Nitrospirota > Nitrospiria > Nitrospirales > Nitrospiraceae > VGXG01. The sequence goes on from VGXG01000003.1 coordinate 92,546, forward strand.
CGTCCTCAGCATCCAGCGCCGCCTGCCGCTTCTGCTCTTCCATCGCATTGTGAAGCAGCATCCGGATAAACATCGAGATCAAGGACCCCTTTTCCAGCGTACCCCCCGGGGGGACCGCAATCTTGCCTTCCTTGATCATCTGATCCAACCAGGCTTTCTGATCCGGCGCAATCAGCACCGGTATCTCAACCAAGCCCACTTTCCCAAACATATCCATCGTGGAGCCCCCTTTTCTCTAAGAAGCGGTCAGCGATCAGCTTTCAGCTTCTGGCTGACGGCTGATGGCTAATTGCTTGCGAGCCATTTCAGCATGCGCTTGTCGGCTCTGTCAACAGAGCTTATGGAGAGGCGGCGCCTGGCATAAAATATGCTTTGGAAACGTGAGGTGACTATCTCTTGACATCTCTTTTTTGTAGGAGCATCGTACTGCCATAAGGCATGCCCAACTGACGGGAGGGAGGTGATTCCAAGCAACATGACGCCACCGGACAAGGGTGGCCCGCTCCTGTGAGCAGTCTGAGGGTTGCACCAAGGCGAGTTCAGACCAAGAACCGAAGGCGCGCATCTTCTGCTCGGTGCCAGTAGGCACGGCTGCACAGTCCAGCCCTAATGTGAAGCGAAGATGCGGGACGACCAGCATAGCGTGGCGTCCGGTTCGGCCTAATCCACACTCGCTGTCGGATAAGCCTCGACACAGGAGCGGGTCTCTCTATTTTTGAGCCACCCTTTTCTCCCCATTACCTTGCTTCGACCACCTCGCTTCCATCACCCACACACCGCCGCCCAGCATTCTCGCCCAACGCTCTCGCACGGGTCTTGCAGAACTCCCTGAGTAATACACGACCCCCAGGCGACAGATCGTTGCCTCGGGTCTGGACATCAAGGGAGGCCGCCATGGGACCAACTCATCGTTCTGGGATACGACAAGCAGTCGCTGGCTTCTGGATCGTCTGTCTAGTCTGCCTGATGGTGCTGGCTTTTCCCGTCCCCACTGCTGCAGGATCATCCCACAAAGGTCAAGCGGGACGAGCCGGCACGACCAAGAAGATCGAGCGGGCCAAGCAGGGGAAAGCCGCTCTGCCGTCACAGACCTCCGCGGCCGCGACTCTGCAACGGTGTCCCTGCCAGACGCTTCCTGCCGTAGGCGGAACGGTACCGGGCACAATCCGTCGCCCAAGCCTTTCTCACTTCCGCGCGGTGCTTGGGACCGCTCAAGGAAACGATCCCAAGAAACTGGCGTCATGGCGTCGTGCCGCAAGGCAGGCGCTTTACGTGCGGCGGCTGATGCTCGCCCGGCTCCCCCAGCTCGCATCGGACAATTGGTCGCAGGCGCGATCGCAGCCGCTGGACCGTTGGCGGATTCGTCTGATCGACGGCGACACCTTTGCCTACGGGGCGGAGCGGATTCGCATCCAGGGGATCGATGTGCCAGAGCTGTCGGAGTCCGGCGGGTTCGAAGCCTCACAACGACTGGACTTGCTGCTGCGTGAAGGGCCGGTCAGAATCGTCCCGCAGGCCCTGGACCGCTATGGACGCACGGTGGCCGAGGTGTATGTCGATGACAGAAACGTGGCGGAGGTGCTCAGACGCGAGGGCTACGCCAAGCCAGGGAGCCGATAAGAGCATATGGCGTATGGCTTATGGCTAATGGCAAGAGCACGGAGCTATTAGCCGATGGCAAATTCCTGCCATAAGCTATTAGCTGTATGCTCTTTGCTCTGCGCCTCATTAGCTATATGCTCTCGGCCATTTAGGTGCGCTTGACACGGCTTTCAAATAAGCATGTAATCCGAGCCTGATTATGGAGAGCGCAATGGTTCATCCCATTTATCGTGTGAGCGCATTTGAAATTGCCGGAGCTTATACGTTGCGAATTCATTTTGACGATCAGGCGGAACAGGTCATTAATTTTCGACCTGTCCTTGCTGGAGACCTTTATGGACCGTTGCGTGATGCGTCACTGTTCAACCAGGTAAGGATTGATTCTGAAGTGCACACGCTGGTCTGGCCCAACGGCGCAGACTTTGACCCTGCCACGTTGCACGACTGGCCCCAATACGTCGAGGCGTTGACAGCTCGTGCAAGACAGTGGGATCTCACCGCTGCCCGCTAGGGAGAGAGACCGCCTCTGAACGACTTGGCCGATCGCGGCTCAGTGAATAGGTTAAGCGACTCGGAGGCGCTTCTTGGAAGTAGTGACGACTAATCTGACCCGGATGCCCAACCTTGCGAGCATATCAATCAGGCTGTCAACACTGAAAAGATCGATACGTCCCCTGACGAGGTCGCTGATCCGTGGCTGCGTCACGCCAAGAACTTTGGCAGCCTCAGCCTGCTTCACCCCCCTGACCTTACCCTTCATCAGCGAGGCCTCACTTTTTCTTCTTATCTTTCGGTCCCTCTGCAAACAGCAGCCAGGCTAGGATTGCGAAGCCGACCGCCACGCCCGCGATCGCCAGCCACGTCACGATTTTTTCAGGCATGGCGCTCCTTCCTGGTCCTTTTCCGCTCTTTCATCGCGCGGCGCGGAGGAGCCTGTAGCGCTCCTACCAGCGCCGGGGCCATCCGCTTCACCTTGTTATCCAGCGTCGTCGCCACCAGCTTGGCGGACCCTTCGACGATCAGACGCCGGCTGGTTCGCTCGCGGATCACATGGGCGAAGGTCACTGAGGCCTTCCCGCAGTCAGCCAGCCTGGTGTCGATCACCAGGGTTTCCCCGTACCGAGCGGGAGACCGGTAATCCACTTCGGCATGGACGACCATGAACTGGGTGCCTTCTTTCAGCAAACCCGCGACCGACAGGCCGCGCTGCTCCAGAAAATCCGTCCGCGCCCGCTCGAAGTATTTTAGATAATTGGCGTAGTAGACCACGCCGCCGCAATCGGTGTCTTCGTAGTAGATGCGAATTTCCATTGCAATATAAATTAGTTGCAAGACGTAAATTGAGCTTGTAGCAAAACAGAACAGTTTCTCTAATGTTCTGGAGAGCTTTCACGCAT
>VGXG01000004.1 GCA_016873395.1 Nitrospira sp.
CGCAGAGGATGGTCATTCAAGAACGCGGAGGCGGCTGGATCGGAATAGACCAAAGCTGTGGCATCCATGGAGGAGTACATGGTGGCCTGCGGGCCGGCCTGTATTTCTTGACTGCCCGCGCAGCCGGTGCTCAGCAGCAAAACCAGGACCGCCATGCCTGCAAGGATTTTGAGATCGCGCATCATCACACCTCTCCATTACTCACTGTGACTACGACAGGTATCATGTATTTAGTTTAGCGGAAATGGCCCCGCTTGTCCAATGAACAGGTCTTTTGTTGCAACAACTGATGGAGGGCCGGAAACAGAAGGCGGGTGGAGGGAAAAAGCCTCTCCGCTCACAGTAAAGGAGAAGTCGTCAGTCTTCAGTTGTCGGTTCTCAGTTTCATGACTGCAAACTGATGACTGAAAACTGACTACTCTCTAGCAAGCTTGGTATGGTTAGAAACGGAGAAAATCACTGGTGGGTTTTCTCGGCGGGCGTAAGCTCGATACAACGATAAAGAGCCCGCCGTTCAACCGAAGGTTGGTATGGTGGGCGATACAGGTATCGAACCTGTGGCCTCTTCCGTGTGAAGGAAGCGCTCTACCACTGAGCTAATCGCCCACATGGCGCGAGTCTAACATTAGCCCTTCGGCTCCGTCAACGCGACCGCTATATCTATCTCACCGCTTGAGCAACGCCTCTCGCCCCTTGCCGCTTGCCGCTCGCCACGCGCCCATGGCGCGCAGTTGACTTCCCTCAAACGGCACTCCTAGAATGAGTCGCGGATGGAGCGACGAGCATGCGCGACGACGTGGTGATCATCGGGGGCGGGCTGGCCGGGTCGGAAGCGGCCTGGCAGGCAGCCAACCACGGCGCCAAGGTCACGCTCTACGAAATGCGTCCGAAGGAGGCGACCCCAGCCCACAAGACCGGATTTCTGGCCGAACTGGTCTGTTCCAACTCCCTGGGCTCCGGCGACATTCTGAACGCGCCCGGCATCTTGAAAGAAGAAATGCGGCGCCTCAACTCCCTGATCATCCGGGTGGCGGACGACGTTCGGGTGCCGGCCGGCTCGGCCCTGGCGGTGGATCGAGACCAGTTCGCGCAAGGAGTCACCCGAGCCCTGGAGGGCCACCCGAACATCCGGATCATCCGCGAAGAGATCACGGAGATCCCGACCGACTGCGTCTGCATCGTGGCGACGGGGCCCCTCACTTCCGATGCGCTGGCCAAGGCCATCCAGAACTTGACCCATTCCAAGCACCTATACTTTTTCGACGCCATCTCTCCGATCATCGACACGGACTCGATCGACATGGCGAAGGTATTCCGCGCCTCGCGCTACGACAAGGGCGGGGCGGACTATTTGAACTGCCCCATGGACGAGGCGGCCTACAGCACCTTCTACGACGCGATGCTCAAGGCGGAGAAGGTCCAGCCGAAGGAATTCGAGAAGACCCCCTATTTCGAGGGCTGTATTCCCATTGAAGTCATGGCGGAGCGGGGCCGGCAGACGATGCTGTTCGGACCCTTGAAGCCGGTGGGGTTGGAAGACCCCAAGACCGGCGCGCGGCCCCATGCGGTCGTGCAGCTTCGGGCCGAGAACAAGCATGGCTCCTGCTACAACATGGTCGGGTTCCAGACCAAGCTGACCTATCCGGAGCAGCGTCGGGTCTTCCGCATGATTCCGGGGTTGGAGCAGGCGGAGTTTCTCCGGTATGGGAGCCTCCACCGGAATACCTTCGTGAACTCGCCGCAACTGCTCCGGGACACGTTGCAATTAAAGGTGCGGGGCACCGCGTTTTTTGCGGGACAACTGGTGGGCGTGGAGGGCTATACCGAATCCGCCGCCATGGGAGGCTTGGCCGGCACCAACGCCGCTCGGGGGCTTGCAGGGCTGCCCCTGCTCACCCCTCCGCCCACGACGGCGCACGGGAGCCTGATCAATTACATCACGACCACCGACCCCCGCCACTTCCAGCCGATCAACACCAACTTCGGCCTGTTCCCGCCTCTGCCTGTGACCATCAAAGATAAGGACCAGAAGCGGAAACGGATCGGCCAGCGTGCGTTGGAGGACCTTGAGGCATGGAAGCAGCGATCCGGGCTTTCATGACGTTTCTGGACGTGGAGCGAGGCGCCTCCCGCGAGACGATTCGCGGCTACCGATCAGACCTTCGCCAGTTCCTCTCCTTTGTAAATGAAACCAGGCCGGCCGGCGCCGCCCCGCTCTCACCCGACGACGTGGACCCCATGACCATCCGAGGCTACCTGGCCTGGCTGGACCGGAAAAAGGAGAAGAAATCCTCCCTGGCCCGCAAGCTGGCCGCCCTGCGCAGCCTCTACCGGTTCCTCGCACGGGAAGGCCACGTCAAGCTAAGCCCGGCCGCCGAGGTCCGCACGCCCAAACAGCCGCAGTACCTGCCGCGAGTCCTGAGTAAAGACGATGCGAACGCACTGATGGAATTTCCGGAAGGAGAGGGGCTGCCGGCTCTGCGTGACCGGGCCATTCTCGAAACCCTCTACTCGACCGGGGCCCGCGTAAGCGAACTGGTGGGCATGAACCTGGACGACCTCAATCTGAGCGATGGGCTGGTCCGCCTGCGAGGGAAAGGCCGCAAAGAACGGATCGTGCCGATCGGAGCCGTCGCGGTTGAAGCGATCAAGGAATACCACGTCGCGCTCACGCCTCACGCCTCACGCTTCACGCTTCACGAGGAACGCGAGAAGCCCGTGTTCCTCAACAACCGAGGCGGCCGCCTCACCGCCCGGAGCGTCGAGCGACTCGTGGCACAATACTCCAGCCGGCTGGCCGGAGGGCGCGTCAGCCCACACGCCCTGCGCCACTCCTTTGCGACCCACCTGTTGGATGAAGGGGCGGACCTCCGCGCTATTCAGGAGATGCTCGGCCATGCCTCGCTTGGCACCACGCAGAAATACACGCACCTGGCGACGGATCACCTGATGGAGGTCTACGATAAGGCCCATCCTCGCGCCGGGCGTGGAAGCAGTCATCAAACGAGCGAACGCTCGAAGGAGCAACGTTGATGAGAATCCGCTCCACCACCATCCTCTGCATCCGGCGCAACGGGCGCGTCGCTATGGGCTCGGATGGACAGGTGACGGTCGGTACGACCGTCATGAAGAGCAACGCGAAAAAGCTCCGCCGCTTGCACCATGACCAGATCCTGGCCGGCTTCGCCGGCGCCACAGCCGACGCCTTCACGCTCTTCGAGAAGTTCGAGGCCAAGCTGGAGGAGCACCGGGGGAATCTGACCCGCGCCGCGGTCGAATTGGCCAAAGACTGGCGGACCGACCGGGTGCTGCGGCGGCTGGAGGCCCTGCTCGCGGTGGCGGATCGAGACCATTCATTTGTCATCTCCGGCACCGGCGACGTGGTGGAGCCGGAAGACGGGATCCTGGCGATCGGCTCCGGCGGCCCATATGCCCTGGCGGCCGCGCGGGCTCTCCTGAACCATTCCACCCTGGAGGCGCGCACGGTCGTCGAGGAGTCCATGCGGATCGCGGGCGGCATCGATATCTACACGAACCAGGAAATCGTCATCGAGGAGCTCAAGCCGTGACGGCACAGCCGGATCGGACCCACCAGACGAACAGGCAGCCGGGCAGCCTGGACAGCCTGACGCCCCGCCAGATCGTGGCCGAATTGGACCGCTACGTGATCGGGCAGAAGGACGCCAAACGGATGGTGGCGATCGCGCTGCGCAACCGCTGGCGGCGGCAGCAGTTGAGCCCCGAGCTGCGGGACGAAGTGATCCCGAAAAACATCATCATGATCGGTCCCACCGGCGTCGGCAAGACGGAGATCGCGCGGCGCCTGGCGAAGCTGGCCCAGGCCCCCTTCATCAAGGTCGAGGCTTCCAAGTTTACGGAAGTGGGATACGTCGGCCGTGACGTGGAGTCCATCATCCGGGACCTGACGGAGCAGGCCGTCAGCCTGGTGAAGGCCGCTCACCAGGAGCAAGTCCAGCAGCGGGCGGAGCAGTTGGGGGAAGAACGGTTGTTGGATCTCCTCCTGCCGCCGCCAGGCGCCAAGCCGGCCTTCGGCATACAGGAGAGTGAGGGGCAGGAGGCGGCCGCGGTCAGCAGTCAGGCCTACGAATCCTATGAGGCGACGCGCTCCAAACTTCGCCTCCAACTGCGGGAAGGGAAGCTGGACCAACGGTCCGTCGAACTGGAGGTCAAGGAGCGGGGCCTGCCCATCGGCGTGATCTCAAACGTGGGTGGGATGGAAGAATTAGAAAGCGGCCTGCGCGACATGCTGGGCGGGCTCTTTCCCGGCAAGAAGAAAAAACGGGCCATGAAGGTGCCCGACGCGTTAAAGCATCTGACGCAGGATGAGGTGCAGAAGCTGATCGACATGGATGAGGTGACCCGCGAGGCCACCACCAAAGTGGAACAGGCGGGCATTGTGTTCCTCGACGAGATCGACAAGATCGCTGGCCGCGAAAAGTTCGCGGGGCCGGACGTGTCGCGGGAGGGGGTGCAGCGGGATCTCCTGCCCATCGTCGAGGGCTCCACGGTCAATACCAAATACGGCCCGGTGCGTACGGACCACATCCTGTTCATCGCGGCCGGGGCCTTTCACGTGGCCAAGCCGTCGGACCTGATCCCCGAACTCCAGGGACGGTTCCCCATCCGGGTCGAACTGGAGCCCTTAACCAAGGAGGACTTCATCCGGATCCTGACCGAGCCGCGCGGCGCGCTGGTCACGCAGTACCGGGCCCTGCTGGAGACTGAGGGCGTCACGGTAGAGTTCACGCGCGAGGGGGTGGAAGAGATGGCCGCCACGGCCGTGCTGGTGAACGATCGGACCGAGAACATCGGGGCCCGGCGCCTCTTCACGATCATGGAGCGGTTGCTGGAACAGATCCTGTTCGAGGCCCCGGACGTGACCGACCGCAAGGTGCTCATTGACGCCCAGTATGTGCAGGACCGTCTGCGCGAGATCGCCAAGGCCGAAGACCTCAGCCGGTTTATTCTTTAGGAGTCGTCAGTTGTCAGCAATCAGTTTTCGGTGTAAAAGACATTCTAAGAACTGACCACTGAATACTGACAACTAAAGGAGTTTCGTTCATGAACAAGCTGATCAAGAAAGCCGACGTGCTGGTCGAAGCCCTGCCGTACATCCGCACCTTCACCGGCAAGACCGTCGTCATCAAGTACGGCGGCAAGGCGATGACCGAGGACGCGCTCAAAGACCGGTTTGCGCTGGACGTGGTCCTGCTGAAATACGTCGGCCTCAACCCCGTGATCGTGCACGGCGGCGGGCCGCAGATCGACCAGATGCTGAGCCGGCTCGGCTTGGAAGCCAAGTTTCGTCAGGGCGTGCGCGTGACCGACCGGCCGACGATGGATGTCGTCGAGATGGTGCTCGGAGGCAAGATCAACAAGGAGATCGTAGGCCTGCTGAACCGGCACGGGGCGAGAGCCGTCGGGCTCACAGGCAAGGACGGCGGCCTGATCCAGGCCAAGCCGCTCACCGCGAAGGCCTGGGCCGAGAGTCTCCAGGCGGACCCGGACGGATTGCCGGAAGAGGACTTCGGCCTGGTCGGGGAGATCCAAACGGTCGATCCCCAGATCATCCTCAAGCTGCAACAAGAGAATTTCATTCCCGTGATCGCCCCCATCGGGACCGATCGTGAAGGCCACACCTACAACATCAACGCCGACCTCGTGGCCGGCTCGATCGCCGCGGCGCTCCAGGCGGAAAAGTTGCTGGTGCTGACCGACGTCAAGGGCATCCGTGACGCCAAAGGGCGGCACGTGTCCACCCTCTCGCGCAAGGACATGCAGCGCATGGTCAAGAAAGGCACGATCAGCGAGGGCATGTTGCCCAAGGTTCATGCCTGCCTCACGGCCCTGGAGGGGGGAGTCCGCAAGGCCCACATCATCGACGGCCGGATGCCCCACGCCATCTTGCTGGAGGTTTTCACGGATAAGGGGATCGGGACCGAGATCGTCTCCTGAAGAAATGCTGAATGATGAGTGATGAACGATGAATTTGAGTCGTCAGTCATCAGTTATCAGTTTTTAGTTCCGGACAATTCCGAAACTGATAACTGTAAACTGAGAACTGTTCACTTTTCAGTGTTCCGTGTTTGGAAGCATGAAGCCCTCCAAGAAAACGGGCTCACGGGCTTTCCAAAAAGTTCCTCAACCGGACGGGAAGAGCGCCCTGCTCCTGGGCGACATCCAGGTGGACTTCTGCCCGGGCGGCACGCTGGCCGTTCCAGGCGGGGACGCGATCATCCCGATCGTCAACGACTGTGTTCGGTTCTTCCACAGCCGGCGCTTCCCGATCATTGCCGCCAGAGACTGGCACCCGCGCAACCACTGTTCCTTCCGGGAGCAAGGAGGCCCCTGGCCGGTCCATTGCGTGCAGATGTCGCGCGGCGCCCAGTTCCATCCGGACCTGATTATCCCGCCCGGCACCTCCGTGGTGTCCAAGGCGACGAATCCCGCCAAGGAAGCCTACTCCAGCTTCGAGGGGACGACGTTGGAAGAAAGATTGCGGGAGATGGACATCCAAACTCTCTTCGTGACCGGGCTCGCCACCGACTACTGCGTGAAGAACACCGTCCTCGACGCGCGCCGGCTCGGCTTCCGGGTCGTGGTGCTGGAGGATGCCATACGGGGAATTGATGCCTCACCCGGCGACTGTGAGCGGGCCATCGAGGACATGAAGGCAGCCGGCGCCCTCTTCGCCAAGGCTGCGGATCTCGTCCGTGCTTGACAGGCCCTTCGACTTGACTCAGGGCAGGCTCCGCGCCCACGTCGAGGCCTTGATCGGTGAGCGCCACCCCATCTCATCCCCTGACCATCTCCGACAGGCTGAAGCCTATCTGGTTGAGGAATTCGGTCGGTTGGGCCTCACCATCTCCGCTCATTCCTTCGAAGCGTTCGGCGGGAGCTACCGGAATGTCATCGCCACGCTGCCGGCCGCTGTCTCCCCCGTTCAGCATTCAGTCCACCCGTTGCATCTGGCAGAGCAACGGGTCCCCGGCGTTCAGCGGTCGCTTCCGCCGTTGCTCATTGCCGCGCATTACGACACTGTCCCGGGCTCCCCCGGCGCCGATGACAATGCCAGCGGTCTAGCGGTCATGCTGGAAGTCGCACGGCGTTTGTCGGCGGTTCCGCTTTCCAGGCCTGTGCGCTTCATTGGCTTTTGCCTGGAAGAAGAAGACCTGTTGGGAAGCCTGGCCTATGCCGCGCATCTGCGGGCGACAGACCAGGAGATTGTCGGCGCCATCGTGCTGGAATGCGTCGGCTACGCCCGATCCGAGGAGGACTCACAGACGGTCCCGCCTGGGGTGCCGATCGCCGTGCCGTCGGTCGGAGATTTTCTGGGGATTGTGGGGAATGCCCGGTCAGCAGACTTGGTCACGGACATCGAGCAGGCAGCCCGGCTCCATGTCCCGGAGCTGAACATTGTCCCGCTACTCGTGCCTGGTAACGGCGAGCTGTTGCCCGACACGAGGCGGAGCGACCATGCCGCTTTCTGGCACTACGGCTATCCAGCCGTGATGCTGACCGACACGGCGAACTTCCGCAACCCTCACTACCACCGCCCCACGGATACCATCGACACGTTGGACTTCCTATTCATGGCCAAGGTGGCCGACGCTGCTTCTGCTGCAGCCGATGCCCTGGCCGAGATGGAGAATAGCTGAACTCGGAGCATATGAAAAAGCGGCTGAAAGCCAGCACCAGAGAAGCGATCCAACGGATCTTCGACCGGCTCGACTATATGCGCCTGGGACCGATCTACTGCGACGAGGGCGGAGAGGCCTTTTGGAACGCCAAGCGCGGACCCTGCCAGAAGCTGGGGATCAAGTTCGCCCAGGTGCTGCTGGACCGCTTGAAACCCGAGGGCCGGAGTCTCTATGTCGGGGCCGGGGTGGCGGAGCTTCCGATCCTGACGATGGAAGTCATGGATCTCCACCGCGAAGTCACGGCCTATAACCTCCGGAAAGAGGAGGTTGCCGTGCTGAACAAGGCGTGCCAGGGACGAGGCTTTCGATTCCTCTTGGGAGATGCTGTGAACGCCAACCGCAGGTTCGACCATCTCTGGATCGTCAGCACGCTCAACGATCCGGAGCGGTTTCCCGAACTCTCGGCCCTCTCCTACGGACGGGCCGACCCCGCGACTTTCGATCCGGCCGCCTTCGGGCGCGAGCGCAAAGCAGTCCGGCAACTGGCCGATCACTGCCTCGGCCGACTGATCCTCCCCGGCCTGGTCACGACCTCGGTCGAGGAGATTCCCTGGATTACGGACTGGTGCGCGAAGCGGGGCGTGCCCTGCGAGGTGGAGGAAGATGATTACCCGACCGCGATCGTGGAAGACCCGATCTGTTTCATCCGGATCGGCTGTAAAGACAGTGAAGGGTGAGGAGTGAGGTGTAAGGGGTGTTAAATCTTGAATCCGGTCTTGGCCTTGGTCGGATCACTCACATACTGGCGGGCATACTCAATGTAGTTCTGCGCGGACTCTTTGATCCAGGCAAGCTCTTCGTCGATCACCGGCCGCTTGACCTTGGCCGGCGAGCCAAGGATCAGACTCTTGGGCGGCACGATGGTCCCCTCGGTGACCAGGGCCCCGGCTCCCACCACGCAGTTCTCTCCGATGACCGCGCCGTCCATGATGATGGCCCCCATCCCGATCAGGACCCGGTCCTTGACCGTGCAGCCGTGCAGGACCACGTGATGCCCGACCGTCACGTCATCGCCGATGATCAAGGGATGGGTGTCGTGGGTCACGTGCAGCATGCAGAGGTCCTGCACGTTGGTCCGGTTGCCGATCCTGATGGAGTGCACGTCGCCGCGAACCACCGCGTTGAACCAGACGCTGGACTCCTCGCCGATGACCACGTCGCCGATGACGACGGCGGTGTCTTCGATGTAGGCGGACTTGGCGATCGTCGGCTTGATGCCCTGGAAGGTGCGGATCATGCCGCCACTGTAGCGGGAAGGTCTGCGTTGAATCAAGAGATGGCGGAGGGAACGCGGGCCGGCTGCAACCGGCCCGCGCCGCTTCACGGTGATGTCGTTCAGCCCTCGCTTTTCCCGGCTCCAGACCGGTGCCGGTCCATCATCTTCTCGTGCTCGGCCGTTTCCCTGTCCCGCTGCTCCGACGTCAGCAGCGCCCAGGCCTCGCGCTTGGCCTTGATGGCCGCGATGCGGAGCCCTGCTTCCAGACTCTCGCTCTGGGTCACCTTGGCCTCGATGGCCGTGAATTCGGCCTTCTCGTCATGCACGAGCGAGGCCAGTTCTCGTTCGGCGATCTGAATCTCCGCCTCGGTCTTGATTCTGGTGCGATCCAGGTCAAGGGACAGGGCCTTGAGTCTGGTCACTTGCTCCTCGGTCAGACCGATCTCTGTCTGATGTTTCAACAGGTGCCGCAGGTAATGGCCCGCGCCGCCATGGTGACCCATCGCGGCATGGGCTCCACGACCGTATTCCCCGTGGCCTCGGCCATACCCCATCTTGTGTCCAGACCCTTCATCGGCCCAGGCCGGTTGCAAGGCCAGCCCCAGCAAGAGCCCGATCGCCGTGATGCCAGTTGCAACTCTCCCTTTCATGACTCCTCCCCTTTCGTTGTATGGTTTCCTCCTCCCTCACACTTTGACGGAGATGAACAGGGATGCTCCGCGACGATTGATCAGCACCAGCACCCCTTGATCCTTCTTGAGACCCGACGCGATCTTCTCGAACTCCTGCGTGGACTTCACCGGCTGCCGGTTGATCTCGCGGATCACGTCACCCTGAGCCAGGCCCGCCCGGTCGGCCTGGCTGCCCGGCGCCACGCGCACGATGAGCACCCCCGAGGTCTTAGCGGCGATGCCCAGCTCGCGCGCGGTCCGCTGGTCGAGGTTCTGTACCTCCAGGCCGGCCAGTGCATGATCGCGAGCCTGGTCGGCGCTTGCTACCTTGACCGGGCCCGGCTGCTCCCCGATCGTCACGCTCACATCCATCTCACGGCCGTTCCGGATCACCCTGACGGTGGCCTTCGTGCCGACCGGCGTCCTGGTCACCTTCCGCTGCAGGGCGACCGCGTCCTCGACCGGCGAGCCCTGGAACCCGACGATGACGTCGCCCTGCTTGACCCCGCCCCGTTCCGCCGGACTGTCGTCGGCCACATCACTGACCAAGGCCCCCTGCGGCTGTTTCAGGTCAAAGGACTTGGCCAGGTCCTGGGTGAGGTCCTGGATGCCCACGCCCAGATAGCCTCGGACGACCTTGCCGGTGGCGACCAGACTGTCGTAGATCGGCTTCGCCATGCTGACCGGCACCGCGAACCCGACGCCCTGGTAGCCCCCGGTTTGCGAGACGATCGCGGTGTTGATCCCGACCAACTCGCCCTTCGTGTTGACGAGGGCCCCGCCCGAGTTACCCGGATTGATCGCCGCGTCGGTCTGGATGAAATCCTCGTACTGCGTGATGCCCATCCGTCCTCGCCCGAGCGCGCTGACGATGCCCAGCGTGACGGTGGAGTTCAGCCCGAAGGGATTCCCGACCGCGAGCACATATTCTCCCACCCGCAGCTTCGACGAATCCCCCCAGACGGCGAAGGGCAGATTGCGCGCGTCCACTTTGATCACGGCCAGGTCGGTCTTGGGATCGGCGCCGAGGACTGTGGCTTTGAACTCGCGCTTGTCCGGCAGCGTGACGGTCAGTGAGTCGGCGCCCTCCACGACATGGTTGTTGGTCAGGATATGGCCGTCAGGCGACACGATCACGCCGGAGCCCATCCCGCTGCCCTGTCTGCCGCCACGAGGCTCCTGTGGCACTCCCGGTGGAAACGGCCCATGCGGCTTCCCTGGAAAGGGAAAGCCGAAGAACTCTTCCATCGGGCCGCGCGGGTCCGATCTCTCCTGCCCCGCGGCCCGGCTCGAGGCCGTAATGTTGACGACAGCCGGCGTAATCGATTGGGCCACCTCGACGAAGCCGTTGAGGGGGCCCGGTACGCCTGGACTGCCCGGATTGGCGGCTGAGCTGACCGGGCTTGCGAGGCCCGGGCTTGCGGAGCCGGATGCATGCGAATCGGTGTCGTAGTTCCCGGCCCAGAAAGCCACGGCGCCCAGCACGGCCAGTCCCACAACTATTCCTGAGAAGCGAGCCCATATCTTGTTCATTGATCCACCTCCATACCAACCTTGCTAGCGAGTCGTCAGTTTTCAGTCATCAGTTTTCAGTCATGAAACTGAAAACTGAACACTGAGGACTGATAACTTTTCCTTTGCAGTGAGCGGAGAGTTATTTTTCCTCCCGTAGGCTTAAATTCTCCAAGCCTGGACGGTAAGAGCTTCCAGGCCTGACAGGTGTACGATAACAGCCGGAGATGAGACGAAAATTAAGGGAAGATTAAAAGTAGCTAACGAGAGGGAGCCAGGGGCAGGACAACGGTGAATTGCGAGCCTTGTCCTATCGTGCTCTGAACCTCAATCCGGCCCTGGTGCGCTTCCGCGATCCATTTGCAGATGGAGAGCCCCAGGCCGGTGCCCTTCTTGTCGTGAGCCCGCGCCGCATCGGTCCGGTAGAACCGGTCGAAGATGCGAGCCTGGTCCTCGGGCGGGATCCCGATGCCGGAATCGGCGATCGAGAGTCGGGCGGCGTCCCTGCCGCGTGTGAGGGCGAGCGAAACCGTCCCGCCCCGGTGGGAATACTTGATCGCATTGTCCACGAGATTCAGGATCAATTCCCGCAGCCGGAGCTCGTCACCCTGGACCGTGACCGGCTCCGATGTGCCGGACACGACCTGGACCTGTTGATCCTGGCCGAGGACCGCCGCCTGACGCTGGATGTCCTGGACCAGCGCGTCGAGCCGGACCGGCTTGGACTCCATCCTCACCTCGCCGAGGTCCGTCCGAGCCAAAAACAGCAGTTCGTCCACGATCCGGCTCATCCGTTCGATTTCTTCCAGGTTGCTTTCCAGTACCGATTTGTAATCTTCGGCCGGCCGCGGCCGGCGCAAGGCCAGCTCCGTCTCCCCCTTCATCACCGTCAGGGGAGTGCGCAGCTCGTGCGAGGCGTCGCCGGTAAACCTGTGCACCTGCCGGAACGAGGCGTCCAGACGGGCGATCATGGTGTTGAATGTTGCGGCCAATCGGCCGATTTCATCCGATGAGGGCGGCGCGGTCAACCGCTGGGTCAAGTCACCGGCGGCAATGCGCTGGGCTGCGAGCGTGATGGCCTCCACCGGTTTCAGCGCGCGGCCTGCCAGGAACCATCCTCCGGCCAGGGCCACAAGCAGGGCCACCGGCGTTGCGATCAGAAACACCCCCAGGAGCCGGTGCAACGTATGCTCCACCGGGTGCAAAGAGGTGCCGACTTGGACGACGTTGACCAGGAGCGCGCCCCGCCTGATGGGAACCGAGAGAAGACGGAGGGGCGGCTCGCCTCTGAACTTGGCCGACTCGAACGTGGATCGTCCCAGGAGCGCCGCCTCCAAGGCGGTGGGACTCAGCGGAATGTCATGCTGCTTGAGGTGAGGCGATTGGATCGTTATTTTTCCGGCCGGACTGAAGATCTGGAAAAATTTATCCAACACCGCGAGCTCCGGGAATTCCACCGCGAGGGCCTCGAAAGAAATGAACGGACCGGCTCCCTGCTGTTCCACCGCACGGACGGCCGCCACGGCCGCCTCCTCCAGCGACTGATCCACCTGGCTCCGCAGGTCGCGGGCCAGGACGGTGTAGAGGGCGAGCGCGACGGCGATGAGAATCAGGAGCAGGGCCGAGCCGTACCAGAGCGTGAGCCGAACGCGGATGGAGAAGTGAAAGAGCATATGGCTTATAGCTGATGGCTTATGGCTCATGGTCCTGAGAGAAGAGCTAATGGCTTATAGCTTATGGCAAGAGGGAGCCGAGTCACTCCGAACCATAGGCCCTATGCCATAAGCTCTTTGGGCTCTCTGTCTGCTGCCATACGCCATAGGCTCTTGATGCTCTTGGCTTTGGCTATACGCCATTCGCCATTAGCTCTCCGCCTTGAGCACGTAGCCGCTCCCCCGGACCGTGTGGATCAGCTTGCGTTTGTGCCCCCGGTCGATCTTGTTGCGCAGGTAATTGACGTAGACGTCGATGACGTTGGTAAACGTATCGAAGTCCAGGTTCCAGACATGCTCGGAGATCATCGGCCGCGTCAGCACACGGCCGGCGTTGCGCATCAGGTATTCCAGGAGGGCATATTCCTTGATCGTCAATTCGATGCGCTGCCCCCCGCGTGTCACCTCCCGGGTGGCCGGGTTGAGCACCAGGTCGTCGACTTGCAGAAGTCCCGCCGCCTCGCCGGAGCCGCGACGCAACAAGGCCCGGACGCGGGCCAGCAGCTCCTCGATGGCAAACGGCTTGGCCAAGTAGTCGTCTGCCCCTGCATCCAGCCCGTCCACCTTCTGATCCACCTTGGACCGTGCGGTCAGGATGAGCACCGGCGTGGTGATCTTCTCCTTCCGCAAGGACTTGAGGATGTCGAGGCCGGGCAGGCCCGGCAGCATCAGGTCCAGAATGATCAGGTCATACAGGCCTTCGCTGGCCAGATCCAGTCCCTGGCTCCCGTCTGGAGCCACGTCCACCGCGTAGCTCTCCTCCTCCAGCGCACGCCGGATGAAGGAAGCGACCTTGGCTTCGTCTTCAACGACCAATATTCTCATACACAATCGGGCTAGAGGCGAGGGGCGAGGGGCGAGAGGTATGACCTTTATCTAATATCATAACCTCCAGCCATCCTTTCCACCACTAGCCACTAGCCACTTGCCGCGAACCAATTATTTCGGCGGGAACCGGGTAATCGTAACCGGCGCGAAGTCCAAGCGAGGACCGTCCGGTGTCCGGCGTGCGATCGAATGCTGGAGCCACGTGGCGTCGTCTCGCTTGGGAAAATCAGCCCGATAATGGGCGCCTCGACTCTCTTCGCGGGCCATGGCACCGGCTACGATCGTCTCCGCCACGTCCAGGAGCGATTGTAACTCCAAGGCCTGGATCAGATCGGTGTTGAAAATCTTGCCCCGGTCTTGCAAAACGACGCGGTCCGCCCGGTCTTTGAGCGCCCGGACCCGTTTCCCGGCTTCTGCCATCGATTCCTTGGTCCTGAAGATGCCGAGGTTCAGGCTCATGGCCTGCCCAAGCTCGTCGCGGACCTGCCAAGCCCGCTCCAAACTCTTGCCCTCGTTCGCCATCAGCTTGTTGATCCGCGCCGCCTCGGCTCTCAGGGTTGCATCGGAGAGGGCGCGCGGCGGCTGGCTGGCTACGGCCTCGGCGGCGCGCAGGCCGGCCCGTCGGCCGAACACGATCGTCTCCAGCAGGGAGTTTCCGCCCAGTCGGTTGGCCCCATGGACGCTCACGCAGGCGCATTCCCCGGCCGCATAGAGACCGGGTAGTTCCGTTTCGCCCCACTGATTCGTGCGCACTCCGCCCATCTGATAATGGGCGCCGGGCTGGACAGGAATCGGCGTCTCGACCGGGTCCACTCCGGCGAACTCAATGGCCAGTTGCCGGATCTGGGGCAGACGTTCCTCGATCCTGGCTCGCCCCAGGTGTCGCAGGTCCAAGAGCACGCAGCCGTCCACTCCGCGGCCTTCCAGAATTTCCTGGCCGATCGCCAGCGACACGGTGGAACGGGTGGCCAGCTCCATCTGGTCCGGCGCATACCAGGCCATGAACCGGTCGCCCAGCGTGTTCAGCAGGTACCCGCCCTCCCCCCGTGCTCCTTCAGTGATCAGGATGCCGGTGTCCTTGAGGGTCGTCGGATGGAACTGCACGAACTCCATGTCCATCAGCGGGACGCCGGCGCGGTAGGCCAGCGCCATGCCGTCGCCCGTGTTGATCACCGCGTTGGTGCTGGTGAGAAACACCCGACCGCTCCCGCCGGCCGCCAGGATGACGGCTTTCGCGCCAATGGCATGGAGACCGCCTCGCTGGATATCCCAGGCGACCACGCCCCGGCAGCCGCTCTCCTCCACGATCAAGCTGGTGACGTACCATTCCTCGTAGACGAAGATCCGGTGCTTGAGCAGTTGCTCGTACATTGCGTGGAGGATGGCGTGACCGGTGCGATCGGCCGCATAGCAGGTGCGGACCGCGCCGGTCCCGCCGAACGGCCGCTGCGCAATGCGGCCCTTCTCGTCCCGGCTGAAGATGACGCCCATGCGCTCCAGCTCCAGGATATCGTCGGGCGCCTCCCGGCACATCCCTTCGATGGCGTCCTGGTCGCCCAGGTACAGTCCCCCTTTGGCCGTGTCGAAGGCATGTGCTTCCCAGGAGTCATGTTCGCCGATCGCCGCGTTGATGCCCCCCTGGGCGGCGACGGAATGGCTGCGGACGGGATGCACTTTCGAGATGATCGCCACGTCCATGCCGGGGACATGAGCCAGGGCCGAGAGGGCCGCCCTCATGCCGGCCAAGCCGGCGCCGACGATGAGAACGTCGTGGATCTTCATGCGGCGGGAACAGGACCGAAGGAGGGGTCCTGACTTTCGACGAGGGAAGGACCGGGTCTCCAGGCCTGTCGATTGAGCGTCCGATTCAGAGGAACCTTCCCCATGCCGACATGATGCCCAACTGGGTTGGATTAAGCAAGGTTGCGCGAACTGTTCGCTTCACTGGCTTCCCTCGAATATGATATATGAGAGTGTTCCGAGGGACTGAAGACTCTGATACCTGCCCAACCAAGGGACCCCATGGCCGCGACTCCGTCCAATCCATTCGTCACGCCGACCGACAGCTTCGTACAGAGGCATCTTGGCCCGACGGATGCCGACATCCGGGAGATGGTGGCGATCCTCGGCGTGCAATCATTGGAGGCGCTGATCGACGCGACGATCCCGGAGGAGATCCGGTTGCGCAAGCCCCTGGCGCTCGGCGCGCCCATGGGCGAGCACGGGGCGCTGGCGGCCTTGCGCGCCCTGCATGATCGGAATCAGGTCTTCCGCTCCTTCATCGGGATGGGCTACTACGATTGCATCACCCCCCCCGTCATTCAACGCAACATCCTGGAAAATCCCGGCTGGTACACCGCCTATACCCCTTACCAGGCAGAGATCGCCCAGGGACGGCTGGAAGCTCTGATGAATTTTCAGACCATGGTGGCCGATCTGACCGGGTTTCCCGTCGCGAACGCTTCTCTGCTGGATGAGGCCACCGCGGCGGCGGAAGCGATGCACATGTGTCACAGCATCGCACAAAAAGAATCCAGCGAGGGCACGAGCAAGCAAAGCTTCTTTGTCGCGCAGGATTGCCATCCCCAGACCATCGCGGTACTGCGGACGCGCGCCCAGCCGCTCGGCATCACCGTGCAGGTCGGCAATCCGGACACGATTGATGTCGGGCAGCGCCTCTTCGGCCTGCTGATTCAATATCCGGCGACGGATGGGTCGATCCGGGATTACACGGGTCTCATCAAGAAGGCCCATGCAGCCGGGGCCTTGGTGGTGGTCGCAACGGATCTGTTGGCGCTTGCGTTGCTGCGGCCGCCCGGTGAGTTCGGGGCCGATATCGCGGTCGGATCGAGCCAGCGCTTCGGCGTGCCGCTCGGGTCCGGCGGGCCCCATGCGGCCTTCCTCTCGACCAAGCAAGAATACGTCCGCCAACTGCCGGGGCGTCTTGTTGGCCTCTCAAAGGACGCAGCGGGGCAACCGGCCTACCGTATGGCACTCGCCACACGCGAGCAGCACATCAGGCGCGAAAAAGCCACGAGCAATATCTGTACGGCCCAAGTGCTGCTGGCGGTCATGGCCAGCATGTATGCGGTCTATCACGGGCCGGAAGGGTTGAGACGCATTGCGGAGCGCGTGCACGGCCTGGCCCTGGTCCTGGCCGAAGGCCTGCGGCGACTCGGGCTGGAAGTCACCAAGGAGCCCTTCTTCGATACGGTCCGCGTCAAGCCAGGCGCTCTCTCCGCAGACCGGATCATGGCTCGCGCCCACGAGCGGCGGATCAACCTGCGTCGCTTTGAGGACGGCTCGATCGGTATTGCTCTTGACGAAGTGACTACAGAGGCGGAGATCCGGACCCTCTTGGAGATCTTTGCGGAAGACAGCCGGGCCGCGCCGTCCGTTGACGATCTCGCCGGCAAGGTCCCTCTCGGATTCCCGAAGGGATTGGCGCGGACCAGCAAGTACCTCACCCACGAAGTCTTTAACCGGTACCACTCCGAGCACGAGATGCTGCGGTATATGCACCGGCTGGAGGCCCGCGATCTCTCGCTCGTCCATTCCATGATCGCGCTAGGCTCCTGCACCATGAAGCTCAACGCCACGGTGGAAATGATCCCGGTCACCTGGAAGGGATTCGGGCGCATCCACCCCTTTGCGCCGGCCGAGCAGACGCGCGGGTATCAGGAACTCTTCGCCCAGTTGGAGAACTGGCTGGCCGAGATCACGGGGTTTGCAGCCGTGTCGCTCCAGCCCAACGCCGGTTCCCAGGGAGAATATGCCGGGCTGCTGGTCATCCGGGCCTATCACCAACACAAGGGGGACCGTCAACGCGACATCTGCTTGATCCCTGTGTCGGCCCACGGGACCAATCCGGCCAGCGCCGCCATGGTCGGGATGACAGTCGTACCGGTGGCCTGCGATGAGCGGGGCAACGTGGACTTGGCCGACTTGCAGACCAAGGCGCAACAGCATCGCGACAAGCTGGCCGCCCTCATGATCACCTATCCCTCGACCCACGGCGTGTTCGAAGAAGGGATCCGTCGGGTCTGCCGGATCGTACACGAGCAGGGCGGGCAGGTGTACATGGACGGGGCCAACATGAACGCGCAGGTGGGACTCTGCCGTCCGGGGGACATCGGCGCCGATGTCTGCCATCTGAACCTGCACAAGACCTTCTGCATCCCGCATGGGGGCGGCGGGCCCGGCATGGGTCCCATCGGGGTCGCCGCGCACCTGGCGCCCTTTCTGCCGGGCCATCCGGTCACGAAGCTGGGAGGTGGGGATTCCATCGGTCCGGTCTCGGCGGCGCCCCACGGCAGTCCGAGCATCCTGCCGATCTCCTGGGTCTACATCGCGCTGATGGGCGCCGAAGGGTTGACCAAGGCGACCCAAGTGGCGATCCTGAACGCCAACTACATGGCCAAGCGCTTGGAGAAATACTTCCCGGTGCTGTACACCGGCAAGCAGGGGTTCGTCGCCCATGAGTTCATCCTCGATGTGCGGCAGGCGAAAGCCAGCGCTGGCGTCGAAGTGATGGACATCGCCAAGCGCCTGATGGATTACGGGTTCCACGCCCCGACCGTCTCCTTTCCGGTCCCTGGGACCCTGATGATCGAACCGACTGAGAGCGAGTCCAAAGCAGAATTGGACCGGTTCTGCGACGCGCTCGTCGCGATTCGCGGAGAAATCCAGGAGATCGAGAGCGGCCGTATGCCGCGCGACAACAACCTGCTGAAAAATGCGCCCCACACGGCCCAGGCCGTCACCGCGACGGACTGGAAGCATCCCTACAGCCGCGAGCAGGCGGCCTTTCCCACCCCGTGGACGCGCGAGTCCAAGTTCTGGCCGGCCGTGGCCCGCATCGACGACGCCTACGGCGACCGGCATCTCATCTGCACCTGTCCGCCGATGGAGCGCGACTCGTCATAACCCTTCACTCGTGAGGTGGACCCATGGCTGCGGCAACGATGACCACCCGCCACAAGGTTCTGGTCGGAGGGCTGGGCGCCTTGACGCCGGTCCTGATGAATCTCCTGATCGTCGATCTCAACCGGCTGCTGATCAACCTCACCATCCTGGTCGTTGGCGCGTATCTGATCAAAGTCGTCGTGCTGTTCTATCTGGGCGGGCTCGTTGCCTACCTGCACAAGGATGAACACAGCCCGCTGAAACTGTTCGAGCTCGGGATAGCGGCGCCCGCCTTGATTACGGCCTTCATCAACGCAGAGAACGTGCCGGTCCAGCAGATTCCGCCTTCCAACACGGGGACGCCGACATCATCGATCCTTTTCCTTACCCCGGCGTATGCCCAACCGGCCCCCGCCCAGGACCTCAAGACTTTTTCGCTGCCCCAAGAGACGGCCACCGAGCAGGTAATGAGGGGACTCACCGGCTCCATTTCGAAACGGGTCTGGGTTGTGATCGCCGGCTCCCACCCGAAGCTCGAAGACGCGACCCGCCAGGCTCAGCAGATTTCGCAGAAGTGGCCGAAGTATCGAGGCGAGGTCTACTCCCCCTACGGCAACAACCCCTACTACGCGGTCGTCATCGGCGCCAACCTGACGTATGAGGAGGCACAGGCGCTGCGACGGAAGGCCGTCCAGGACGGCTTGCCGAACGACACCTACCTCTGGACCTTCCCCCGCGCCGGGGGGTGATCGGTTTGCTGCATATCGGTTCTGCGACGCCGTGATTGCGATTGATGCGGGAGATGCGGGTAGTCGTAGTGACATGGCCGTTCGCTGATCTTGCAGCGGCTGCGGACTTGGCCTCAACCGCGTCCGCCGAATGCACCAGTAAAGACGACGCGCCTATGGCGCTGACTTCTGAAGGACTTTCACACTTCCTTAACTATAGTTCCTTGTTGTGATCGGAACGCGCCTATGGTATTTTGATAGCGTATAATGAGATAGAGGGTGAAAGGTTATGATTGAAAAGAACTCTCTTATTGACCTCTCTAGAGAGGAACTGATCAAACAACTGGACGAGGAGTCCATGCGGCGGCGAAGTATGTCCGCATGTGATTTAATGCTCGCCTACCGCGCGGGCCGACTGGAAAATCCGGGTGAGGTAGCGGACCTCCTCGCGCTTGCAGGTCTACTTCCCGAAGACGATCCCCTCTTTGCCACAGCAGTCTAATTATCGCCTTGCCGAGATCCGCGCGCTCAATGCCAGAATTCGCGCTGGCGGGCCAGACGCTCTTTTGGC
This sequence comes from Nitrospira sp., assembly GCA_016873395.1. Lineage (GTDB taxonomy): Bacteria > Nitrospirota > Nitrospiria > Nitrospirales > Nitrospiraceae > VGXG01. Next base: position 19,865 of record VGXG01000004.1, read on the forward strand.
ATTCAGAGACCTTACCGGGAAACTGCTCAATCTAACGATCCTGGCTTCAGGGGAAACATTGAAGCTTATAAGGCTGGAAGGTAATCCCACGAAGGCAGTCATCGGCGGCCGGACCGCCAGAGAACCACTGCGTCTCAATGGCGAGCGCTATCTCCGCATTTCCGCTAAGCTTTACCTTGACCAAACTGCGCAACCCAATTTTCTGAAAGTTGAAGAGACAAGCTATCAGTACCAGATGGATCACGACGGCAATCAGCGGATCTTCCGATATGACTACCTGAGGAATCCACCAGGCGCCATTCCTGCGGCCCATTTCCAGGTCCGTGGCAGCTTGACCGAAGCAGAAGCTTTGGGTGGGACACTCCTTGAGAAGATGCACTTTCCAACCGGGCGGGTTTCGGTCGAAGCAGTTATCAGGCTGTTGATAGAGCAATTCAACGTCCCATGTAATCACCCGTCTGATGTATGGCGGCCCATCCTCTCGGAATGCGAGCGAGACTTTTTGCGCGTGGCCCATCATCCGCTCTCAGGACCTGAACACTGATTGGCTCCATTCCTTAAAAAGCTCTCGATCAAGCAACGGTGTCGGGGTCTTTGCAAGTTCGAGGTGACACTGTGAAGCGCGCCCGCACGTCCATGACGATTTCCGTGCCTTCAGACCTTGCCGCGCAGTTCGAAGAACTGGCGAAGGCGGAAGCGAAGAACAAGAGCCAACTGTTCCGCGATATGTTTGCCACATATCGGCGGCAGAAGGGGAACAAGGAATTCTTTGCCCTCCAGCGCTACGGCGTGCGACAGGCCGGAAAAAAGGGGGTGCTCACCGAGGGTGACGTCGAGGCTCTGGTGTTTCAGGGCCGGTGAGCTTGCAGAGTTCTTCACGCTCTTGAAACAACGGGCGTGACGTATGCTCATCACCGCCTTGAAGAGGTATCCATGACGCAGAACACCGGTCACGACATGGATCGCAGAACGTTCCTAGTCCGGACCGGGCTCCTGCTGAGCGCCGGCCTTCTGACCGGCGCACTGCCCTCGCTGTCCCAAGCGGCCGCTGCGCCCCCCACGTTCACCGGTTGGCAGGCGGTGCGCAAGCAGTTCCTCCTCTCGCGGCGCTTCATCCACATGACCGGCTTCCTGCTGGCCTCTCATCCCGCGCCCGTGCGGGAAGCCATTGAGCGGCATCGCCGCGGGCTCGATGAAAACCCGGCCCATTACTGGATGGACAATGAGGAGCGGTTCGAAGCGGATGTGTTACAGGCCGCCGCTGAGTACCTGGGCGTCAATCCGACGGACATCGCCCTCACGGATAGTACGACGATGGGGTTGGGCCTGCTCTACGGCGGGCTGGCATTGCGGGCGGGTCAGGAGGTCTTGACCACCACCCACGACCACTACTCGACGCAAATCTCGTTGCAGTTGCGAGCCGAGCGGACCGGTGCGTCGGTTCGTACGATCCCGCTCTACCGGGACCTCAAGACGGTCACCAAGGAGGAAATCGTCGAGACGCTCGTGCAGAGCCTCCGCCCAACGACCAGGTACGTGGCGGTGACCTGGGTCCACTCGAGCACCGGCCTCAAGCTGCCGGTCAGGGAGATGGCCGAGGCGTTGCAGCGAGTCAATACGTCACGGGAGGAAGCCGACCGGGTCCTCCTCTGCGTCGACGGGGTGCACGGACTGGGGGTCGAGAACGTCACGATGGAGGACCTCGGCTGCGATTTCTTCGTGGCCGGCACCCACAAGTGGCTGTTCGGCCCGCGCGGGACCGGCCTTGTCTGGGGCCGTCCCACCGCCTGGCCTGCCGCCAACGCGACGATCCCCACGTTCAACATGGATGCGTATCGGATCTGGATGCAGGAGCCCCAGAAAAAGGAGGTCTCCCAGGCCGCGATCATGACGCCCGGCGGCTTCCACTCCTTCGAGCACCGGTGGGCGCTGAGCGAAGCGTTCCGTTTCCATCTCGCCATCGGCAAGGCCCGCATCGCCGAGCGCATTCACGCGCTGAACCGACAACTGAAAGAGGGGCTGGTCACGATCAAGGGCGTAACGCTGCATACGCCCCTGGCAGAGGACCTGTCGGCTGGCATTGTCTGCTTCGAGATCGCGGGATGGACGCCAGCTAAGGCGGTGCAGGCCTTGCGTGAGAAGCAGATCATCGCCAGCGAGACCCCCTACGCGACCAAGTACATCCGCCTGGCCCCCAGCCTGCTGACCTCGCCGGAGGAAGTGGAGAAGACGCTGGCTGAAGTCGGGCGGCTTGCCAGATAAGGCAGAGGATCGGCTGACAAAGGGCGGCGAGGCGCTGAGCGGGTCCTGTCCACGAGCAACCCGGGTACCCGTTGCTCCGAAGCTGCAACGGGTGAATGCTCGCGTACCCGGCCGCCTCACCATCTCGGCGGCGTGCGCAAACGTAACGCTCGTTATTCCTCGTGTCGCGCACCCCATCCCCCCGTGGGACCCCTTACGCTGCGCGCGGTTGGGCGCCTGCTCGACACCACCCGCTCAGCGAAGATTAGAGTAAACTAGGGAACTTATCATCCGAGCCAAAAAGAGAAAAGTGAAGGGGCGCCAGGTCGCTTGTAGACCTGGCTCCCTTAAGGATGTAAGCACACTCAAGATCGCCGGAATCCGGCACGAGTACGAGAGGATATCAGCGCTTCCGCGAACCAATGGACAACCGGGAAGAGATCGGTGAGGCTGGCGAACAGCACGTTTGACCGGACCGCTGGCTCGCATTCGCTCGCCACGGCCGGTCAACGTGAGCGTTCGTTACCTGCCCAAGGAGCAAAAGAACCGCTTGGAGAGAGAAAAAGGCCAGGCTACTTTTCTGATGTCCGTTTATTGCAGGGAGACCAACTGGAGGCCGATGACGGTTTTGGCGTCGCGGATGGTGCCGTCCTGGATCATCGTCAGCGCTTCATGGAGGGGGACCTCGACGATCTTCAGCACCTCGTCCTGGTCGAGCTGTTGGTTGCCCGGAACCAACCCGGTCCCCTTGTAGATGTGGATGACCTCGTCGGCGAAGCCGGGGGCGGTGAAGATGCTGGTTAGGAGCTCCAGCGAGGCCGCGCGATAGCCGATCTCCTCCTCCAACTCACGCGCGGCGCAGATGAGCGGCTCCTCGTTGGGCTGGAGCTTGCCGGCCGGGATCTCGTAGATAAAGCCTCCGGCTGCATGGCGGTACTGCCGGATCAGCACCACGGTCCCGTCGTCCTTCACCGGCACGACCGCGGCGGCGCCTGGATGGCGAATGATCTCCAGCTCGACGCTGGTCCCGTTGGGCAGCCGCGCTGTTTCCAGGTTGAGCGTGAGGATGCGACCTCTGAAGATGTTCTTCACACTCATTGGCAAGTAACAAGTAGCAAGTGGCAAGTGGAAGAGGTCGCGTCCGGACCCCTAGCCTCTCGCCTCTAGCCCCTCGCCCTCTTATAGAATGGCGGCTTGACCACCACCGCCGGGACGACCTTGCCCCTGATGTCTATCGAGATAGTTGCGCCGACCGAGGCAAAGGCAGGCGTCACATAACCAAGCCCGATGCCTTTTTGCAGCAGGGGGGACAGGTTGCCGCTCGTGACTTCGCCGATCTCCTTGCCTTCGGAATGACTGTGAGCCAGAATCTTGCACCCATGTCTCGGGACCGCCTTCTGGAGTAGCTCAAAGGCGATCAATCGTCGCGCCGGCCCTTCCGTCTGTTGCCGGCTCAATCGGTCCCGCCCGATGAAGTCGCCTTTCTGAAAATTCACGACCCAGTCTGCGCCCGCTTCCAGCGGCGTGGTGTCTTCCGAAATGTCGTTCCCGTAGAGCAGGTAGGCCATCTCCAACCGCAGGAGATCACGCGCTCCCAACCCGGCCGGCTTGAGCCCGGCTGACTTTCCTCTGTTCAGCAACTCATTCCAGATGCCAAGCGCCTTGTCGGCGGGCACGTAGAGCTCATAGCCCAGTTCGCCGGTATAGCCGGTCCTGGTGACGAGGGAGGGGGCTCCGAGCAGAGTCGCTTCCAAACAATGGCGTGGGTTGAGCGATGTCAGGTCCCGCACGCCCAGGTCGCTCAGGATTGCACGGGACGCGGGGCCTTGGAGCGCCAACTGCGCAATCTCGGCGGAGCGATCCCGGATCGCCACGCCGGCAGTTCCCGGCAGTTGCTCCTTCAGCCAGGCTACGATCTTTTCCCGGTTCGAAGCATTGACGCAGAGGTAATATTCTTGCGGCTTAATCCGATAGACGAAGATGTCGTCCTTGATCCCCCCGCTCGCATTGCACAGCATGGAATAGTGGGATTCCAGCACGGCCAGCTTCGCCGCGTCGTTGGTTGTGGTGCGTTGGAGGAACGCCAGGGCCCCCGGTCCCGACACCAATACCCGCCCCATGTGGCTGACGTCGAACAGCCCGGCGGCCGTCCGGACGGTCTGGTATTCGTCCACCGCGCCGGAATACTGGATCGGCATCTCCCAGCCGGCAAAGTCCACCAGCTTGGCGCCGGCCGCCACGTGTCCTTCATAGAGGGGAGTGCGGTTCATTCATGTCTCCTAGCTGACAAGTTGACAAGGGGCCAAGGTGACAAGTCGGAAAGTTGACAAGTGACCAAGCAGACACATTCCGAAATACTTGCCACTTGCTCGCTTGGCACTTGCCACCTTCGCTACCGTAGTCCCAAGAGTTCGACTTCAAAGGTGAGGGTGGCGTTGGGAGGGATGGCGTTGCCGGCGCCGCGCGACCCATAGCCGAGGTCCGGCGGAATAATCAGCTTGCGCTTGCCGCCGACTTTCATCCCGGCGACCCCCTCGTCCCAGCCCTTGATGACCTGCCCCGCTCCCACTCGGAACTTGAACGGCTCTTTCCGATCCAGCGAGCTGTCAAATTTGGTCCCGTTGGCGAGCCAGCCCGTATAGTGGACCGTGGCCGTATCGCCCAACTCGGCCTGACGCCCCTGGCCCATCGCCAGATCGACATACTGCAAGCCGGATTCCGTCTTCACCAGTTCACCGGCCGCTCTCGCTTCTCCCCCGTGCTGAGTTTGGACGACAATACTCACGCTCCACAAGGCCAGCACACAAGCCAGCGCCGTTGCTAGCGCGACCACCCTTCGCATATCGACTCTCTCCTTTCCTTCTACGCAGACCAGCCTGACCGCTGCATGACGAAAACGTGTCGCTGAAGGTCGGCGGCCGGCCGTCAGTTCAAGGGTTTGGTTCCGAGAACAGGGCGAGGCTGGCGGTGTAGCCGTGGAGGAAGTTGCTGCCGCCCACCGGTCCGATCTCGCCCTGGGCAAAGAAGCCGGCGATCGGCACGTCGCCCTCCCGCTCCCGGACCGTCGTGATGTCGTGGTGCGGACGGCCGAAGAGGCCGCGACCGCGGCCGCAACAACTGAACAGCAGCGCGCCCAAGGGAGCCCGGTGGATGGACCGGTCGGCGGCCAGCAGGAGGTTCAGATCTTCGCTCGCGGACTGCGCATCGCGCAAGTGGAACTGCACCGTCTGCCCCTCCTGCACTTGATCGCCGATGGCCACGCTGCCGGAGCCGCGATCCGCGCCGATCAAGTTGCGAACAAGGAAATCCCCCCGCTCGAACCGGTCTCGATGCTCGTCGATCACGATGCCCAGGTGCAACGCCCGTTGAGCGATGCGCCGCTCGTCGCTGCCGAGCGACTCAAAGAGGGCCTGCAACCGCTCCAAGGCCGGCACGCCCCCCAGCTCATGGATGACGTTTTGCTCCGCCTTCGTGACGACATAAGGCTCTCCGATCGGCCGACAGCCCTGCGACACCACCATCCGAACGGCAATCCGGCCGGACAAGGCCACTCCGACCAGCCCTCCGTCATAGACTTCATCGTTCAAGATCAAGCGGTTCTCACCGAAATCGTGTCCGCCGCCGGCCAGCCCGCCGATGGCCGCCGAGCCGGGACAGCGGTCCGCCAGCACCGACAAGACTTCGTCGACCGGCGTGGAAAAGGGATCGGCGAGCAGGATGAACACCGGCTTCTGGCGCTCGGCTCCCAGCCCTTCAGGCCACCCGTGGATCGTCAATCCGTCGGCTCCTTGCGGAGAAGACAAGCGCAAGGGGGTCAGCGTGACGTCCGGCATCCGCGCCGCCCAGAGGGTCGCCGCGGCCTGGGTCTCGATTTCTTCTCCTCCGGCGATGACGCCTTCGCCCGTGCAGCCGACCAGGAGTCCGGGCGCCAGCTCGCGGCGGACGGCGGCGCAGAGGGCTTCCGCCTCCTTCGCGTAGTGGGATGAAAAGAAGAGAAACGCCAGGTCAACCATCCCTGCTCCCAGCCCGTTCCGAACAGCCTGGGCCAGGGCGCGTCCCGCCGCCGCATCGGCCTCCCGTGACAGCGCTACCGAGAATCGGAGCCTTGTCTCAGCCTTTGTTGCCATCCCTCAATCCGGCCGTCCAACCGTTCTCCTGTTTGCCGCCGCCCCTGACCTGCCCCGCCTATTCTCCCAAAGGAGCGCGCTCGGCCCGCCCCGCCTGCAGTTTCTTGTGATATCGCCACATGTAGGAATGGTAATCGTCCAATTGGGCGAAGAGATAATGGAGCTCCGTCGGATCCTCACTCTCCAAGGCTCGCGTCATGCGGGTTTGCAGGAACTCGGCAAAGGCCTGGGTCTTCTCCAGCGCCGTGAGCAGCTTCAAGCCTCCACCAATCTGGTAATCGGTCATGATCCCGCCCCCCTGTTGGTTCGGCAGCCTCTTCGGTTTTCAGACGTTCACTTAGAGAAGCATAGTCACCCCGCTCCTGAAAATGCAAGGACTCGGACAGCGCCCGGACTTACCGGCGACCGTCACCCAGCAGGACCCGCAGCTTGGCCAGGGAGATCGCCTCCACGCGGCGCCCGTCCCGCCCCACCATGGTGGTGGCCATGGTCAAGGCATTGAGGATCGCCTCCTCCGTCGCCTCGACCGTCGCGCTCAGAAGAGGGTTCACGTGGGTGTCGGCCAGGTGCGTCATCGCAAAGGTCCGGTCTTTCGGGTAGTGCGGGATCGTGTTGCCGGTCGAGAAGGCCAGCATGAAGTCTCCGCTGCCGTGACGCGCGGTTGAGCCGGTCCGGGCGAGCCCCAGAGCCGCCCGCTTGGCCAGCCGCCCCAGTTGGCGCGCATCCAGCGGGGCATCGGTGGCTATGATCACGATGATCGAGCCTTCGTGATCGGATTCAGGCAAGGCACCCACAAGCCGGTTTGGCTGAGTGGGTGCGGGAGGGGCAGTTCCGACTGGGGCCCCCTCCCGCTCATATAGCTTTCCGACCGGCACTCCGGCCACAATCAACTCCTCCCGCCGTCCGTGATTGGCATTCACCAACACCCCGACCGTATAACCCCCCTCCTCGACCGGCAAACGGCGCGAGGCCGTGCCGATGCCGCCCTTGAATCCATAGGACACCATTCCGGTCCCGGCCCCGACGCTGCCTTCTGCGACCTGCCCACTGCGTGCTTCATCCAAGGCCCGCATGACATCCGCTTCGGAAACGTGCCGGCCCTGGCTGTCATTGAGCCGGCTGTCGTCGCATTCGGCCACGACCGGAGTCAGCGTATCGTCGCTGATCCCGATCTCCGGATAGCGCCGAATCATCCAGCTCATGACTCCGTCGGCCACCCGCGGCACATTCAGCGTGCTGGTGAGCGCGATGGGATATTCCAAAAAGCCTGACTCGGCGACCCAGGCCAAGCCGGTCATCTCCCCGGTGCCGTTGAGCACGAAGGAACCGGCCGGCACTTTCTTGTGCCACACATCATCGCGGGGAATGACGACCGTGACCCCCGTGCGAACCGGCCCTTCACCGGGCTTGAGCGTCCCGTCTCCCCGAATCAACGTCACCTGTCCGACCGTGACGCCGGCCACGTCCGTGATGGCGTTAGTCGGCCCCGGTTCGTAGCGTCCCACGACGATCCCCAGATCGCGCGCGCGCAGCCGCAGTTCCTCGGTGCCGCCGGCGATCGCACCATCGGCAGGCCGGAGCAGAAGCGCACACAAGAGCAATACGGCTCCCCTCGTCAGCGTGAAATTGATCGGTTCGTCGCGTCGGCGCCGGTGTTGGAATTGGGTCATACGGTTCCCCTGTGCCGTCGGCCTGCGCTAACAGACTGCTGAAAAACCATTTTGGGGCCTCCGAATGGCAGAGAGACAGTTAGCCAGCGACGACGGGCATAGAGCCCGCAGGATGGTCAAAAAGGCCGTCCAGCGCGGCCGCAGCAAGTGAGGAGGCGAAGCGTACTCTTTGCCGTACGTTGAGCCTATAAGCGCCGCGAGAACAAAGCTGGCGGCCTTTTTCAACATCCTGCTACAGATCATGGGTTGATCCGGGCTCCGGCACTACCACGTCGATGCGCGGGTGTTCGGTCCTGATCGCCGCGGCCAGCGAGCAGGATTGCTTTTCTTCCCCATGCACGACGAAGACCTTGGCGGGCGTCGGCTGAATCGCCCGGACATAGGCCAACAGGTCGTCGCGATCCGCATGGGCGGAGAGCCCGTTGAACCGCACCACCTGCGCTCGCCGGGGAGTCGGAACGCCGAAAATCGGGACGGTCTCCCACCCTTCGACCAGCTTCCGGCCCAGCGTATGTTCCGCCTGAAACCCCACGATCGCAATGATGTTCGCCTCGTCGCTGATCGCATGCTTGAGGTGGTGCAGGACGCGTCCGCCTTCGCACATACCCGAGGCGGCGATGATCACGCAGGGGCCGCTGAGATTGTTCAGCTTCTGGCTCTCCTGAACCGAGGTGACATAGTGAATGTACCGGGCCATAAACGGATCGCCTTCGGACGTCAGGATCCGGTAGGTCTGCTCGTCGTAACATTCCGGGTGCCGCCGGAAGACCTCGGTCGCCCTGAGCGCCATCGGCGAATCGATGTAGATCGGCAGGGGGGCGATTCGTCCTTCCTTGACGAGGGCCTTGAGCCACATCACGAGATCCTGCGTCCGCCCGACCGCGAACGCCGGCACGATGATCTTGCTGCGATGGGCGACCGCATGGGCGACCAGGTCCTGCGCCTTCTGCTTGGCCGCCTCTTCGGTCTCGCTGTGGAGCCGGTCGCCGTAGGTCGATTCGATGATCAGGACATCGCAGGGAGGCGGAGGAGCCGGATCGCGCAGGATCGGCATCTGCTTGCGGCCCAGGTCTCCCGTGAAAAGGACGGTCGTCGTGCTCCCGCTGGCCGTCGCCATGAGCCGGATCGCCGCGGAGCCCAGGATGTGTCCGGCATCGTGGAACGACGCTTTTAGTCTGGGCCGCACGGGAAAGACATCGTCGTAGCGGACGCCGGTGAATCGTCCGGTGATGGCTCGCACGTCGTCGGCGTCATAGTAAGGTCGGCGGCAGGCTTTCCCCCTCCGCCGCTCCTTTTTATTGACGTACGCACAGTCGCTCTCCTGAATGCGGGCCGAATCTTCCAGCATCACGTCCGCGAGATCGCCCGTCGCCCGCGTGAGGTAGACCTTGCCGGAAAACCCCTGCTTGGCCAGTGCCGGCAGGGCTCCGGAATGGTCGATGTGGGCATGAGACAGGAGCACCGCATCAACCGACTTGGCTTCGAAGCCGAGGGTGCGGTTTTTCCGGTCCGCTTCCTGACGCCGACCCTGGAAGAGCCCGCAGTCCAGCAGGACGCGCGTTCCCCCGGACTGGACCACGTGACGACTGCCGGTGACCGATCGGGCTGCGCCGTGGAAGGAGATCTTCATCGAAGCTAATCCGCCGGCCGGCTGGACGCGATATGGTCCCAGGCCTCCTGAGCGGTTTCCGCATAGTGGATGAGCTTCAGATCGTCAGGGCTGATCAGGCCTTCGTCCACCAACATGCCCCAGTTGATGAGACGGTTCCAAAAGGCCCGCCCGACCAGCACGATGGTGACCCCGGTCACCGTGCTGGTTTGCAGGAGCGTCAGCGCCTCGAACAGCTCATCCATGGTGCCGAAGCCGCCGGGAAAGGCGACGAGTGCGCGAGCTCTGAGCAGAAAATGCATCTTGCGGAGCGCAAAGTACCGGAACTGAAAACAGAGCCTCGGGGTGATGTAGGGATTGGGCCGCTGTTCGTGAGGCAGGACGATGTTGAGGCCCATGGACTTGGCGCCGATGTCCGCCGCGCCCCGGTTCGCCGCTTCCATGATCCCCGGGCCGCCGCCGGTCACGATGACAAACTCGCACTGACCGTCCGCCTGGCAGACCGACGAGACCAGGCGCCCGAACTCTCTGGCTACATCATAATAGGGCGAGAGTGCCAGTTGGTGGCGCGCCACGGCGACGGCCTTTCGTCTGTCCTGGTCCTTCGGCTTACGCGCCAAGGCGGCTTTGGCCTTGGCCAGTTGCCGCTTCGCCTCCGCTGGCTCCACCAGCCGCGCGCTTCCGAACACCACGATCGTGGAGTGGATGTTCTCTTCCTGCTGGATCAGCTCCGGCTTGAGCAGTTCCAGTTGCAGTCGGACAGGCCGCAATTCATCACGGGCGAGGAATTCCGTATCTCGGTCGGCGCGGCGATAGGAAGCTGAACGGAGAATCTGACCGAGGAGCTTGCGTTTGCCCGAACGGGAAGAAGCCATGACGCGCCATTATAGCGGGATGGCACCATCGCAACAACAGCGGCGCACGTAAGGGGTGAGGCGTCCCTTCGTGAGGTGTAAGGCGTTAGGCGGTTCCCATTATGTTTCACGCCGCACGCTTCACGCCTCACGGCATATGGCTGACGACCTTGACTCTACCCCATACGGAAGGCTATCGTTCGGCTGCTGAGACCCATCCACCCATTCAATCGAACGACGGGGCCGGTTCCCGAGTCCCGCGACCGTTCACGATAAAGGAGTCGAGCCTATGATCCAGCCGGCCTTGGGACGGACGAAAACGATTTTGTTCATTACGACGGGGTTTCTCCTTCTGGTCGCTCCTCTGAGCGGTCTGAGCGAAGAGCCGAACCTTGCTCTCGGACAACTGCCCAAGGTGCGGATTCCGTCTCATAATCTTCAATACGACGCGAAGGTAGAGTTGGGCAAGCTGCTGTTTTTCGACCCGCGCCTCTCCAAGGACAACAGCGTCAGTTGCGCGTTCTGCCATGTGCCGGCGGCGGGCTTTGCCGATCCGCGCCAATTCTCCCTGGGAGTGGGCGGCAAGCAAGGAGGACGCAACGCGCCCTCGGCCATGAACGCCGCCTACAGCCATTTGCAGTTCTGGGACGGACGGGCCAGCTCGTTGGAGGAGCAGGCGTTAGGACCGATCCAGAATCCAGTCGAGATGGCTGAGACGCTCAAGAATGTTGTCAAAAAGCTCAATAAAATCAAAGGATACAGAGATCGATTCCGGGCCGTATTCGGGCAGGAGGTTTCGCCGGATACGATTGCCAAAGCCATCGCTGCATTCGAGCGGACTCTGATTTCCACCAACTCGCCTTTCGACAAGTTCGTGGCCGGCGACAAGGGCGCGCTCTCTGCCGGCGCCCAACGGGGGTTTGAATTGTTCCAGGGGAAGGCCCGCTGCGTCCTCTGCCACAATGGTCCCAACTTCACCGACGGCAAGTTTCACAATCTCGGCGTCCCGCAGGTAGGCCCCTTGAAAGAGGACCTCGGTCGCTACAACGTCACCAAGCGGGATGCGGATCGGGGCGCCTTCAAGACTCCGACGCTCCGCAGCGTGGCCCTGACCGCCCCCTACATGCATACAGGGGGCTTCAAGACCCTCGACGAGGTGATTGAGTTTTACAACAAAGGCGGAGAAGCGGTTCCGGGGAAAGATGCCTTCATGAGCCAATTAAATCTGGCGGAGCAGGAGAAAAAAGATCTGGCGGACTTCCTGAACAGTCTGACCGGAGACTTGACCAGCATGGCGCTGCCGAGACTGCCCTAGTCGTCTTTGAACGGCCAAAGTCGGTACTGACTGGCGTGGATGTGCTTGGCGAAGGCCTGTTGTCGCGCCACCCATTGTGAGTCGAACGCGATCTGAAACACGTCGGTCGCCAGGCCTCCGCCGGCGAGAATCATGTCCGCCGGTACCGGCGACACGAACTGGAGCGGCCACCCATAGTTGATCCGCGCGTACTTGGCATCGAGGAAATGGTAGAAGACCACCGCCCCGGCGTCATCTAAGCCGATCACTTCATCCGGCGGGCCGAGTTTTGCGATGACTTCGGCCAACGTGGTTTTGCCCGGGGAGATGAAGGTCACATCCTCCGGCTTAATCGGATCGTTGAGCGACAGTCTGGTGAAGTTGGCAAACCCGCAGCCCGATAGAACCAAGGGCACGAGGCACGCGGCAAGAGGCAAGAGGAACTGCCGATGCGGTGAAGGGGTGATGGGGGGACGCGGCGACCTCGGTTTCGCCCCGTCGCCCCGTCTCCGTGTCACCGTGTCGTGCTTGTCACCCATAACGCCTCTCGCCTTCTTTAATCCCCGAAGGGCCAGAACTGGAACTCGAGGCGGTCGGTCCGTTTCCCGAAGACCACTTCATCGACCACTCCGTTCTTGTTAAGGAAGACGTACAAGTCGTCGGTCATGACGTTGATGCGGGACAAATTCAACACTAAAAGGAATAGCCCTTTCGCCTTGATATCGTAGCGGTAGTACTGCAAGATCTCATGCCCGTTGGCCTCCACGACCCGATCAGGCGCCCCCAGTGCGGAGACGACCTCGGTGCGGGTGCTCACTCCCTTCTTGATCGCGGACACGGTTTCCTGGTTCAAGGCATCGCCGATCGTTCCCCGGTTGAAGGAACACCCGCCTGCCAGGCTCACACACAGGAGCGTCAGACAAGCCAGGGTCCATCGTATACCTTGCGTTTCTCTCATTTTGATCCCCCTCCCCTTCCCGATCACATTACCGTTTCATGAGGCTTGCCTTCCTCTTCGAGGGGATTGGTGCACCCCTCCCTTTGGCAAGCTTGCTCCGATGGTCTCTCCTCGCCAGCACAAAGTCCTCGTCAAACACCAGATAGGACGAGGGTGTTAAGCCGACCCGCCGGTAGACGGCCTGCGCCATCCTGTTCTCTCGCTCGACGTACAGGCGGAGGCCGCAGACATCTTTGCGTGCTCGTGCCTGCGTGAAAACCGCCTCATGCATCCGCCGGTACACGCCCTGGCGCCGCCAGTTCGGATGGACATAGACGCTTTGGATCCACCAGAAGGTGGCATTCCGCCAATCGCTCCACTCATAGGTCACCAGGAGCTGTCCGACCACTTCCCGCGATGCTCCGCCGAGCCGTTCCGCCACGAGGTAGAATCCGCGGGCCGGCGATTTCAACACAGCCAGCGTCCCCCGGCGGAGCTGCTCTCTGTCAAGAGTCCGTCCCTCCGTCTCCAGGGCCATGGCGGCGCTGAAGCCCACGAGCACATCCGCATCCTCCAGGCGGGCCGGGCGCACAGTGAGCCGCTCGAGTCTTGCCATGACAATAGCTTACGAGCCCTCTCGCTGAGCCGGCTTGGACGGAGTCAAGGAGGTCAACCATGGCTGTTGGGGACGGTACAAGCCGGCTGAAAATTCCATCTTCATCGCCTCTTCAGGCTGAAGGTCGACCGGGAACACCTGGCTCTGTGGCACAAAGGCCAGGTAGCCGGTAAAGGGGTGGATGGCGGTTGGGACAAACACCATCAGCAGGTGTTTCAGCGGGACCACTTGTATGGAAGGGGGGGCTGCGCCCATCACGAACCCCAGGGCCCACAGCCCGCGTCGAGGAAAGGGAAACACCACGACGGTGCTGCGGTTGAACCGGGCCCGGAAGTTCCAGAGATCCGTCATGCCCTTGAGGGTCAGGTAGATGCCGCTGACCAACGGAATCTGTTGGAGCCGCTCGTCGGTCCAGCGGAGCAGCCGTTGCCCGAGGAATTGCGTGGCGAGCATGCCGGCCAGGAGGATGAGACTGAGCAGAGAGAGCATGCCCAATCCCGGCACATCAAACCGCGCAGCAGGGCCGAGCAGGTCGGCGATCAAGCCGTCGATGGTGTGAAAGAGCGCATTGAGGATCAGGAAGGTGCCCCAGGCCGGCACAAGCACCAGCAGCCCGGTCAGAAAATACCGCCTAACTCCTTTCCAATTCACCATTGTCCTCTCCAGCCGGCCTAGTCTAACAGATTCCCGGAAGCCATTGACAGCCTCACGCAGCCCATAGGATTCTCTCCGCTTGATCTTGAAGAGGGATTCCTCTACTCTAGGTTGGGCTTGCGACGTCATCGGCGCGACTGCGTGAAAGAGTTCACTGGAGGCAAAGTAACTCTCCGCTCACTGCAAAGGAAAAGTTATCAGTCCTCAGTGTTCGGTTTTCAGTTTCATGACTGAAGACTGATGACTGAAAACTGACTACTCGCTAGCAAGCTTTGTATGGAGGCCCCCGATGGAGACAAAGGAATCACCTAAGAAGGTCAATGTGGATCAGGAATTGCTGGCGATCCTCTGCTGCCCTGAAACCAAGCAGGACGTGGCTCTTGCCGATGATGCGCTGGTCGCCAAACTAAATGCGAAGATTGAACAGGGGCAATTGAAAAACAAGGCGGGCCAGCCGGTCGGAGAAAAGCTCGATGGCGGGCTGATTCGAGCCGACAAGAAAATCCTCTATCCGATCAGGGAAGATATCCCGGTCATGTTGATTGAGGAGGGAATTCCGCTCGAAGGGCTCGCCTGATTTCAGCCCCCTGTAGGACCGTCTCCGTAGCGTCCGCTCCAGGCGTTACCCATCCAGCCTACCTATCCAGTTCAGCTCAGTGGGGCCTTGCGCGTGAACCATCGATGCAGGGTCCGCCACCACCCAAATCTGTCCCCAGGTGGTAAGACGCACCGGGCTAGGGGATGATCAGGGGGCTGACCTGTTGCTCCTTGTCCGTCTTGGAGCCGGTGGAGGTACCGCATTCCACACAGAGGTACTCGTAGAGATTTCCCGTGGGAAGGACCAGCAGCAGTCGCTCGCGGGTGGGGGTCGCCTGCCGACACTGAGGACAATAGAGTAAAGAGGCTCGGAAGGCGCTGAATTGATCCTCGGAGGGCTCACTTCGTCCTCCCGGCGAAGGCTGACCGGCTGACGGTTGTCCTCGACGGAAACGAGGAGCCAGCGGCCACGATGGCCTTGCAGGGCCTTTGGAATAGGGCGGGCGCACAAGGGTCATTCTATTAAAATGATTCTGGAGTGGTCAAGCCGGGCTCGGCGCTTGCCAATTTAGAAGGGCTCGGCCTCGCGACCGTGCTGCTCGGTATCCGCTTTAGTTTTGCCTCGGAGCAACCACCAGAGCGAACGGGCCAATTGCACCATGACATAGAGCGAGAGACCGACAAGAAGGCCATACAGGCCTGCCTCATGCCGTGGCCACAGATCCGGCGCGTGCAGGATCAGGCCGAGCACAAGATGGCCGCCCAGCCCGAGGCAGATCGCAAAAATAACCCATTCGCGAACCATGCAGCCTTCCGCCGTCCCTGCGGGACAGACGCTGTCGTTGAGTAGCTCGGTCGGTTGTGGGGTCAGACGGGACTCTTTGCGGACTCGATCTCGGTGGCGTTGATCAGGCTCGAGAGATAATCCGACACGAACGTCAGGGCTTCCTCCCGCCCATCGGCCCTCCGCCCCTTTTCACGCCGCTGGACGGACAGTTCGTGGTCGAGGTCGGACTTGACATCGCTCAGGACCCGATGAAGGGAGGAAGGGGTCAGGTTGGCATCCATGTCCTCCAGCTCCTGACATCGATCCAGCACCCAATTGAGCCCCTCGATTCTGCCGGCATAATGTTCCTGCTCAGCCAAGTCAAGCCGTGCCATCGCAGTCGCGAAGGTCTGCGCTTCATAGACCATATTGTAGAAACTGGTGACGGCCCTCTGCAAAGTCTGATTCATATCACTCCTCGCTTTGAAAGAATGAGCAAGAAAGGTTCATCCCATTATACATGAGGGCGCGGGTCCCACAAGCTGTTTTTTTCCGGCTTTACGTGAACAGCAGGGCGTGAAACTCGGCCATGAAGCCGTAGTAGAGGGGCGCGAAATCTTTCAGGCTTTCCGGGCTATTCTCCTTGAGGCGCTTGAAGAAGAAGACCTGATGGCGGGGGTCGAGCTGCTCCAGCAGGTGGCCCAGTTGAGCCATCGTGTAACTGCCAGCCGGCACACTCAGCACATAGTGGACCAGCCGCTCGACAAATTGCTGGGCCACATAGTCGCTGGTCAGCAGATCTGGCGGAAGTTTGCCAGTGGCCAGGAACTCATCAAAAGGGACGGCTTGCGCGGCAAAGGGGACCGGTGTTGGGGACAGAGTCGCCATCAATCTCTCCGAAGAAGCCCAAAGAAGGCCGCGACGACCCACTGTACCCAAGGCTAGCCCAGCCCGTCAAGTTCTTGCCAAGATGGCCGAATCATCCTCTCCGGTGCGAAGGGGCGGGAAAGAAGAGGGGGAAAAGAAGAAGGGCCGGATCCCCTTGCGGGACCCGGCCCCTCAGACTGCACAGCGACTGGCGTGGGACTACAGCCAGTTCACCCGTTCGGCCGGCCGGATGTAGATGGGCTCTTCGACCTGAATGCGCGCGACTTCCTTGCCCGACTTGTTGAAGCCCAGCACGGTATCGTTGTACATCTCGAACCGCTTCCCGTGGATCTGGGTCTCAAACACCTTCGGGCCCGGGATCACGTCGTACCGGAAGATGATCTGCTGGCTGGCCCGCCACAGTTGCAGCACCGCCAACAGCTCCCGGCTCGGCACCAGGTACTTCTCGATCGCGTTGTCCACGCCCGGCCCGAACATCTGCCGCGCGTAGCCCCGCGGACTCCACCGCGGCGGGATATAGTACCCGTTGGGCTCCGTCCCCCACTGCGGGTACAGCGGCAACGCCACCTGCTCGACCCGGATCGCGTAGTACAGCGGGTGCCAGCGGTCTTCCGCCCACAACCCGTCTTCCCCGATCCGCACCAAGCTCTGCATCCGGATCTTGCCCACGCAGGCCGCCATGCACCGCGTTTCCATCGGCTCGCCGCCGGTCAAGGGGTCCTTCCCCTCGATCCGCGGATAGCACGCAATGCACTTCTCGCTGACCCGCGTCGTGCCCCGATACATCGGCTTCTTGAACGGGCACTGCTCCACGCACTTCTTGTACCCGCGGCACCGGTTCTGGTCGATCAGCACGATCCCGTCTTCCGGCCGCTTGTAGATGGCCTTGCGCGGGCACGCCGCCAGACAGCCCGGATACGTGCAGTGGTTGCAGATCCGCTGGAGATAGAAAAAGAACGTCTCATGCTCCGGCAGGCTGCTCCCCTGCATCCGCCACGGCTCATCCCGCGAGAACCCGGTCTTGTCGATGCCTTCCACGATCGCCCGCATCGAGGTCGCCGTGTCCTCGTAGATGTTGACGAACCGCCATTCCTGGTCCGTCGGGATGTACCCGATCGCCGCCTGGCCGATCTTGGCCCCCGCGTCGAAAATGGTCATCCCCTCAAACACCCCGTACGGCGCATGGTGCTTGCGGCCCACCCGCACGTTCCACACCTGCCCGCCCGGGTTCACCTGCTCGATCAACTGCGTGATCTTCACGTCGTAGAACTGGGGATACCCGCCGTAGGGCTTGGTCTCCACGTTGTTCCACCACATGTACTCCTGCCCCTTCGAGAACAGCCACGTGGACTTGTCCGCCATCGAACAGGTCTGGCAGGCCAGACACCGATTGATGTTAAACACGAAGGCGAACTGCCACTTGGGGTGCCGCTCCTCGTAGGGATACAGCATCTTGCGGCCCAGTTGCCAGTTATAGACTTCCGGCATTGTTGTACTCCTTCTTGTAGGTTAGGGTCCCTGTGAGAACGCCGACTCCTCGGGCTTACACCTTGATCTTGATGTGCTCGCCCTTGAGCCACTTGATCATGAACTCGTTCTCCTGCGCCGGCGTGAAGCCCGTCCGCACCGGCTCCCACGGGCCCCGCGCCCCGATGCCGCCGTCCTCCGCCTTCGTGATGCGGATCAAGCACTCCTTCGGCACCGTGTTGATCGCGTGGTGGTCGATGCCGTACCCGAACTTGAACTTCCAGCCCACCGCGTGCTTGGACGGCAGCGAGTCCGTCTGATGCATCGGCATCAGCCAGCTCCGCGTGAACGACTGCTGGGCCCCGTACCGGAAATTGCTCTGGTACCCGGTGTCCACCGCAATCGCCCGCCCGTCCGGCCGCGTCTCGTGCCCCTTCACCGACTTCGCCGTCGACACGTACGGGGCGTGCTTCGCCATCGTCACGTGGTACGGATACGCCGGGTTGTACTTCGTCCGGATCATCAACCGGCTCACCTTGTAGAACGGATCGCTCGGCTTCCAGCCGCGGTACGGCCGGTCCACCGGGTTGCCGTCCACATAGACGTAGTCGCCGTCGTTGATGCCCCGGTCCTTCGCCGCCTGCGGGTTGATGTGCAACTGGTGCTCGCCCACCCCCGGCGTCCGCTTGTCCATCCGGTACGGATCGCCGAAGTTGGACTCGTAAATCTGCACCCAGTCGTTCACCGACCACTGGCTGTGCACCCGGTGCCGGGTCTTGGGGGTCACGCAGTAGAACTGATACCCCTTCTCCCACAACGGGTTCGCCTGCCGCCGAATCTCCTGCCACGGCAATCTGATATTGCGCACCGTCTTGTCGTCATGGTGCTGCGCGGTGATGGGAATCCCGTAGTCATCCGGGCGGATGTACGGGTTGGTGGACATGATCGCGTTGGGCAGGTACGGCGTGCACTCCGGGGCCTCGCGGTGCACCACGAAGTTCTCCCCGTACTCGATCGCCTCCGGCTCCACCCGGTAGTTCTCATACCGTCCCGACCGCGTCCACTGGGGCTTGCTCTCGTTCGTCTCTTCCCAGAAGGGATGCCGCGGATAGGTCCGCGTCATCACCATCCAGCCCTTCTCCGACTTCAGCATCGTGTCCGCGCTGTAGCCGTAGAACGTGCTGGACGCGTCCAGCATCCGCTGCACGTACACGTCCACGCGGTTCTCGTACACGAACTTGAAGTAATCGCGCATCCGCTGATCGCCCGTCATCTCGCTCAGCTTGGCCGCGACCCCCGCGAACGTATCGGCGTCGTTGCGGGTATCGTACAGCGGCCGGATGCCGCCCTTCCAGATCTGCACCCACGGGTTCGACACCGTGATCGTCATCTCCGGATAGGTGAACTCCATCCAGGTGTTCACCGCAAAGGCCACGTCCGCGTGGTTCACGTCGGACGTCATCTCAATGTCCTGCGTCACGATGCACTCGTTGCTCGGGTCCACGTTCCTGACCATGTCATAGTGGTGCTTGGCGTTGTTCAGCACGTTCACGTTGGCTACCCAGCGGAACTTGCTGGGACTGGGCATGTGGGTCTTGCCCGTAAACACCTTGCGCCCGTACTTCGGCGTGTTGACGATGAGGGCCGCATCCCCGTGGTTCCAGTAGCCCACCTCCTCGCCGTAGTAGTAGGACTTGACCTTGATCTCCTTGCCATGGGCGTTCGGGTCCGTCGTGATGTTGAACGGATCCTCGCCCGTGTGCACGCCGAGGCCGCCGCCGGACCAGGGCGTCGCCGTCCAGGCTCCGGCCTTGTAGTTGCCGGCCCAGGTATGCTGGCCGGTCCCGAACTTGCCCACGTTCCCCGTGATGATCAGCACCATCGCCGCCGCCCGGGCGTAGCTGGTGCAGTGGAAGTAGTGGGCCACCCCTTCGCCGTTGTGGATCGCCGCCGGCTTGATCGTGCCGGAATCCCGCGCCCAGCGGACGATGAGGTCCTTCGGCGCCCGGTTGATCTGATGCACCGTATCCAGGTCATAGTCCTGGAAATGGATTTGGTACATCTGGAAGATCGGCATCACGTCCACTTCGCGGCCGTTGAGCAGCTTCACCCGGTAGGTCCCGGTCAAGGCTGCGTCAATGCCGCTCTGCTGGTAGTGCCAGCCGACGTTTTCCCGATCCAGGAACACCGCCTGTTGTTTGTTGAGGTCCCAGACCATGAAGCCGCCCAACCGCTCGATCTGCTCCGGCTTCAGCGACTGCACGCGGCCGGAATACCGGTCCTTGTAGTCCGGGAACTTGAAGTCCGCGGTCACATCCCGAGGGTCCAGGTACTGCAAGGTGTCCGTGCGGACCAGGATCGGGCTGTCCGTGTAGCCCTTGCAGAAATCCACGTCGTGTAGGTTCTCGTCGAGGATGATTTTCATCGCCCCGCAGAACAGGGCCCCGTCGGTCTCCGGCCGGACCGGAATCCAGTAGTCCGCGCGCGTCGCCGTCGGGTTGTATTCCGGCGTGATCACCACGATCCGGGCGCCCCGCTCGATGCTCTCCAGCTTCCAGTGGGCTTCCGGCATCTTGTTCTCGACGAAGTTCTTGCCCCAACTCGTGTTCAGCTTGGAGAACCGCATGTCCGACAGATCGATGTCGGAGGTCTGGATACCGCCCCACCAGGGATGGGCCGGGTTCTGGTCGCCGTGCCAGGTGTAGTTCGACCAATACCGGCCGCCCTGCGCCGTGGTCGGCCCCACCTTGCGGATCCAGGCATCCAGCAGCGTGTCGATCCCGCCGTTGAACCGAGTGTTCATCATCTTGCCGACGATGCCCAACACCGGCATGCCCGCCCGATGCTTGAAGCAGCGCGTGCCCGCGCCCTTCATCATCTCGATCATCTCCGGCGGATAGCCCTGCTCGCGCAGCCGCCGCGCTCCCGCCTCGCCGCTGTACCGCGTGGCGATGACGACCGCGGCCTTGGCCACATAGGTGAACGCGGTGTCCCAGGACACGCGCAGCATGTCGTCCAGGAACCGCGCATCAAACTTATACTTCCGCTTGATGTCAGGCGTCAGCTCCGGCGCCCCGTCATCCATCCACTGCTTCCACCCCTTGCGCATCAACGGCCCCTTCAACCGATAGGGCCCGTACACCCGGCGGTGGAACGTGTACCCCTTCAAGCACATGCGCGGGTTGTGCCCGAAGGTCCCGCGGTTGCCGTAGAGGTCTTCGTAGGTCTGGTGATCGTAGTTCTGCTCCACCCGCATCACGACGCCGTTGCGGACAAAGGCCCGGATGCGACAGGCGTGCGTATCGTTGGGCGAGCAGCACCAGGTAAACGAGGAATCGTACCGGTACTGGTCATGGTAGACGCGCTCCCAGGACCGGTCCGGGTAATCCCCGAGGGGGTTGCCCACCTCGATGACCGGCTGCAGCGCCGTCAGGGCGAGGGCCTTGTCGGCCACCGCCACCGCCGCCACCGTTCCGGCCGAGACTTTTAAGAATTGCCTACGTGACAAAAACATCGTGAACACCTCCTAAGTTGAGTGCTGGTTACCCAGCAGACCCATGACTGCGAAGAACGTCGCGGAAACAGCTTTCCGACCACCCCCTTTCGTTCGCAGGATTTTCACCGGTTGGCCTCCAACCATCCAAAGAACCCTTACTGCTTATTGACTGAGCGACCACCGGTCCTCCTTGGAAAATTGATGAAACAGCATAGGATTAAAGCAATATCAGCACCAGAATTGCGCTGACTGTGTAATTTTAAGTTATTGATTTATAATAACTATTTAGCTTCTTGTGATGGACGGAAATGAAGTGGTGGAGTCAATCTGGGTAGTTATGGTGCCGATAGAGCGATCATTTATTTACGATATGTTATAAACTACAATAAAATCAGTGCCTTAATATAAATTTCAAATAATTACCATTTGGTAACATGGGTAGGCTTTCCGTAACGGCTTTTTGGGGGAATGCCGAACAGCTAAACTGGCAGTTTTTCAATAGATCAAGCCCGTAACTTAAGGCTTTCTCTCTCTGGCTTGACAGGGGATCAGGGGGTCAGTAGAATCCTCCCTCCTCATCGTCCAAAACCTGAGAGCGGGAATAGCTCAGTGGTAGAGCATCGCCTTGCCAAGGCGAGGGTCGCGGGTTCAAATCCCGTTTCCCGCTCCATTTTTTTCAATCACTTCTGAAAACCCTCGCTGGCTCAAACTGTCCACTGTGCTAGATTTGTGCTAACTCGCCGCTCGAACACTGTCGAGCACCTGCACGCCATCCCTTAAGCTCTCGGGCGAATGATGTGCATAGCGCTGTGTCATCAACGGTGTCTTGTGGCCGAGCAGCCGCTGGACTTTGTACAGGTCCACTCCCTTCTGCACGAGGCGCGTGGCAAAGGTGTGCCGCAAGTCGTGAAACCGGAAGCTCTGAACCTTTGCAGCTCTCATCGCCAGATAAAAAGCACGGGAGCTTGTCTAGTTTTGGAAGTCTTTTTATGCTGAAGCATGGCCTCTTCCTTGTTGCCCAGGACTCATTTGTCGACCCGACAACTCCGGGCATTGATTCGGCTCTTTGCTTTGGAGGTCCCCGCCAACCGGGCCGCGCAGGAAATCGGGGTCAATCGTCACACAGCCGAGCGCATCTACCTGTTGATTCGTCGAGCATTGGTCCAGGCGTGCGAGACGGAGGCCCGGCTGGATGGAGAAATTGAAGTCGATGAGAGCTACTTCGGGGGCGTCCGCAAGCATCTGCGCGGCCGAGCTGTTCAAGGGAAAGGTGTTGTCTTTGGGCTCCTGAAGCGGCGCGGCCGCGTGTACACCCGGCCGGTCCCCAATGTGACCCGGGCGGTGCTGCGACGGATCATTCGACAAAAGGTCCCGCGCGGGAGCACCATTTCCTCGGATGGATTCCGCAGCTATGATGGTTTGCTCACCGATGGGTATCGGCACTACCGGATCCTGCACGAGCAGACGTTTGCCCACAGTCGCCGTCGGCACATTAACGGGATTGAGAACTTCTGGGGCTTTGCGAAGACCAAACTGCGGCGGTACTACGGCATCCGACGGAGTCATTTTGTCCTCTACCTGAAGGAGATGGAATTTCGGTTCAACCATCGACGCGAGGATTTGCCGCGTCTGATCGAGCGAATCTTGAAAAAGGCTCGTCCAAAACTAGACTAGCTCCTTTAGGTTTTTATGTTGCTCTATGTTAGGCAATTGCGTTGTACGCTTTTTAGGTTTTTGCGTCAAGCAGCTATTAGGTTTTTGTGATAGAGGAGGCGTTCTTTGATTTGACACATTCTAAGGGTGTGGTCTCAACAGAGGGGTTCACCCCACAGCAGTGTGACTGAATTGTGACTAAATTGTGACTGAAACCATCACAATCCACAGGAATCGGCGGTAATCAAACGCACGTCCTGTAAACGCACAACCACCCGAGAAACATAATAAAAATGGGGAAACCAGGCGTCCTATCAGGCTAATTGCTTAGACCCTCTTTTCGAGTTGCCAAGGCGAGGTGCCCTCGCCCCCTTAAACGGGTCCAGATCCTATGGGAGGGTTGGGCCGAAAGGAGGGCTGCATGCCGCGTCTGCGTCACACCGTCGAACAGATTCTCGCCAAATGGCGTGAAGCCGAAGTCGCCCTGAGTAAGGGCCAGACGATTGCCCAGGTCTGTCGGACCTTGAGCGTCACGGAACAAACCTACTACCGCTGGCGGAACGAATACGGCGGCCTGAAGGTTGATCAGGCCAAACGGCTCACAGACCTCGAACGGGAGAACAGCCGTTTGAAGCGCGCCGTGGCCGAGCGCACCGTCGATAAATTGATTCTGAAGGAGGCCGCCGAGGGAAACGTCTAAGCCCAGCGCGCCGACGGCAGCCGGTGGAGCACTGCTGCGTGACGCTGGGCCTCGCCGAACGCCGTGTTTGTCGGGTGCTGGGTCAACCACGGTCCACGCCCATAGTGCCCTGGGCTATCGGCCGCCGGCCCCGGAAACTGTCGCCCCGCGTTGTGCGTGAGTCACATGGTCAGTGGTACAACTACAGGGGGCGGGTCATGCGCCAGCGTCGTCTTGCCCACCCCCGGGACATCCTCGATCAACAGGTGCCCGCGCGCCAGCAGGCAGACGACGGCCGATTCAATGACCTCAGGTTTGCCCTTGATGACTTGCTCGACATTGGACTGGATCGCGCGGATTTTCTTGGTGGCGTCCATTGAATTCTCTTAGATTCCTTCGGACGGGGAGCCGCGAAGGAAGGATGTCACGTCATGGGTGGGGATGTGAGAAAAGTCTAGCAGACGCCTCCAGAAGCGTCAATTTGAACGCAGATTTCATGCTGGAGAGTTCAAGCGTTAAGGCTGAGCGGGAGCTTTTGCCGCCGAAGACACCTTCGAGGGCACCCAACTGAGCCTCGCACGCTCGAATCTTGCAAACTAGCTGAAACGGTCTCACGCAGTGCTGGCTTCGCCCTTGCGAAAATGAACGTCGGAACTGTCAGAGCATAGAACAGAGGACAGGTCTATGAGCGGCCTGTCCTCTATCATCTCTTTTTAGCCTTGGATGGAGTAGCCTGGTTGATCCCCAACTGCGCGCATCTTTCTTCTACATCCCTCCTTAGGAAGGATACCCCCTGTTGGTCCAACTGCGGCCGTCGAGCGAGCGTGCTTCGGAGCGCGCGGGCTCCGGGAGCACAGGATCAACAGGGGTATCCTTCCACTCCATTTCTGCGAGCACAGGGGATTAACCCGGCCGCCCGTGTTTACTCTTTAACACCTATCCCTCGCCTCGTTCCGGCACAAGGAGCAGCATCCAGGGCGTGGCTTCTTCCTTCATGTCCTTGAACAGGCGCGCGGTGCGGCTGGCCGGCATGCCCTCGAAGACCGCTCCTCGGCGGATTTCCACATAGCGGAACCGGTGCCGGCGGCCTTGTTCGACCGGCTGGCTTCCCGCAGGGGGAAGCGTCGCTCGCAGCTCAGCCAGATCCGCCAGCGAGAGGGAGCCGCCGACCGGCAGCGCGGACAGCTTGGCATGGACGTCGCCGAATATGTCGGGGAGATTCTGCGGGCCGAACAGCGTCTCCGCTGGCCGGAACCGTTCATCTTGCAGAAGCTGGGCGAGGAGCTCCCAGAAGACCTCGTTATCCACCGCTGAAAGGATGCCAAGCTTACCTCGCCCGGCCAGTAGATTGAGCAGAGCCAGCGGTCCCCGAATGTCGAATTTCCAGGGCGGGAAGAGCAGCGCCCGGCCTTCATGCAGCACCTCCAGCGCCTCCTTGCCTTCCACGCGGACCTTCCGAAACTGTCCTTTGGACCTTCTGAGCTGCTCCTCAATGAGGGAGCGCGAGAGCCTCGTCGGTTCGTAGGCAAAGGTCGGCGTGGCCGGGGCCTGGCAACTCACAATCGTGTAACAAGGCTGAACCTTCTTGAGCCTTCCCAGTTCGAACATGTCCTGATCGGCCCAGTAGTGAAATTGAAGGGAAGCGGAGGCGGCGCGGCGGAGGCGCTCGAGCCTGGCCGGGTCGGCTTGATAGGCCGCGCCGAGCTTGGAACCGGACTGAACCCGATCGAGGCAATGGAGCGTGAAAGATTTGTGTTGCCGGGTCAGCCGAGGTAGGTACTGCTCGACCAGTTCCTCTGCGAAGGAGAGGTCCCCTGCGCCTAGATCAAGCAGCGAGGCGGCCTCGCTTTCCAGCAACAGGTCGAACGGATTACGATGGTCACGGACGAATTGTTCCACCTGGGCGGGTGTGAGGGTCGGGACCGAAGCAATCTGTTCGCCGTCGTCCTGTAGATCGAAGAATAGGCAGAGGACTCGGACCGCCTTGGTGGCAGGAAGTCCGGTGAGCTGCTTGAGCGCCTCCCCCGGCAACGACTGCACCCGCTCGGCGGTCCCGCCGCCGAGCGCGCTGAGCAGCGCATCCCGCAAGGGGGCGGGGAGGGAGGACGAATGAATGGCGTCGGCCAGCCGCTTCAACGTCGCATGGAGGTGGGATCGCCCGACCAGGCGGCGCGAAGATTCCCAGGCCTCTTGATCGCCTTCGCGTGCCTCAGCCAGTCTGGCCCTGAAGTCGGCGAGCAGTGTCGGATCGAGCGGCATGGGGAGCCGAAGGATAGCGGTGATATCCCACCTCGTCAAGGGCACGAGCTTGCCGACCGATAGTCCATATGTTAGGTAGAACGGAACCACCGCCGGCTGGAACACACGCATGCTCCGTCATGGTTTCCTCATCCTGACCCTCTCAGCCTGCCTGCTCGCTCCAAACCTGCCGCCTTCGTGGTCGGCCGACGAGGCGGCGCCACCGACCGAGAGCCAGGCGACCCCGCTCAAGGAATGGCAGATCTGGGAAGCACAAACGGGACGTCTCCTTGGCTTTGAAGAATTGATGCTGGGCTTGGCAGACAGGGACATCATTTATCTCGGCGAAGAACACCATAACCACTGGCACATTGAGGCAGCGCTCAAGGTCCTGACCGCGCTCTCACGTGGCCGCCGGCCAATTTTAGCCCTTGAGATGTTCGCATGGGACGGGCAGGGGGCGTTGGATCGGTACGTGGCGGACAAGGACCAGCCCAGGGACCGGTTCCTCAAGGAGTCACGGTGGGAGCACAACTGGGGAGGCGCCTTCGAAGACTATGAACCGCTGATGGCCTTCGCCCGCAATCACCGTCTCTCCGTGATCGCCCTCAACCCGCCTCGCTCGCTTGTGCGGCTGGTGGCGAAAGAGGGGCTGGCTAAGGCTCTGGCCGAGCCGGGCATGGCCGAGTGGGGCATGACAGAGGAGTCGTTTCCCGAGGACCCGGCTTATCACGAGATGATTGTCACGCCGCTCCGGCAATGTCACGGGGGCCTCACGGACCAGGCCTACCAACGGATGTATGAAGCCTCCATGTTCCGCGACGAGGGAATGGCCAAAACCATCTCTGGCTGGTTGCGCCGCCAGGTCGATCCAAGCCAGACCGATCAACGGACTGATCATCAAGCCGGCCTCCAGAGGGGTCCGCAAGAAGGCCCCATCGTCAGCTACACCGGCGGAGGCCACATTCAGTATCAATTGCCGGTCCCCAACCGGGTTCTCAGGCGGAACGGACGAGTCCGGCAGGCGACCATCTACCTGACCGCCTTCGAACCGCAACGAGCGGATGAAATCCGGACCCTGATGAAGGAGCCGGTTGCAAACTACCTCTGGCTCACTCCGCTCAGCGCGCAGGGCCCCCCGCGCCGCTGCCGGTAATTTTCCGTTCATTTTCCGCTCGGTGATCGGGTAGAATGCGTCCGTCCAGAGGTTCCAGTGTTGAGTTTGAATTTTCAGTTTATGGCTTCACTCAACACTCATCACTCACAACTCATCACTCCCGAGGGGAAGACATGGCCGATCAGGTCGTCATCGCGCAACGGACACCCTATGTGATGGAAGTCGGTCCCGGCAAGGTCTACTGGTGCCGGTGCGGACGGTCCAAGACCCAGCCATTCTGTGACGGCTCTCATACCGGCACCGAGTTCTCGCCCATAGAAGTCGAGTTCACTGAGAAGAAGCGAGTCGCCTTCTGCGGCTGCAAGCACACCAGGAAGCCGCCGTTCTGCGACGGGACCCATTCACGCCTCTAAAAAATAGCGCTGAATGCGGAACACTGAAAAGTGAACAGTTCTCAGTTTACAGTTATCAGTTTCGGAATTGTCCGGAACTGAAAACTGATAACTGGTGACTGACGACTCAAATTCATCATTCATCACTCACCATTCATAATTCAGCATTTCTGATTCATGGCTCTGCTGCCAGCCGCTGACTGCCAAACCAAGAACCGGCATGCCTCACACGCAGCGGCCGCTCGCCGTCTCGCCAATGTTGATCCCATCTTGCGGCGCATCATCACGCGGGTCGGTCCGTGCACGCTGAGACGGTCCCCCCGCTGCTTCGTGACCCTCTGTGACTCGATTGTGTCGCAGCAGCTTTCCGCCAGAGTCGCGGAGGTCATCTTTGCACGCTTCGAGGCGCTCTATCCGCACCGCTGTCCCACGCCGCAGCGAGTGGCGAAGACACCGGTGCCCCGCCTGCGCACGGCGGGATTATCGGGGCAGAAGGCGCGGTATCTGAAAGAGCTGGCAAAGGGATTTGCGAGTGGCAGGATTCGACCGACCCGGTTCGCCCGCCAGTCCAACGAGGAGATCATCGAGACCCTGACCTCGATCCACGGGATCGGCCAGTGGACGGCGGAGATGTTCCTGATCTTTTCGTTGAACCGGCTCGATGTGCTACCGGTGGACGACTTGGGGATCAAGAAGGCGGTGCAACAGGCCTATGGGCTCCGGTCCCTCCCGACTGCAAAAAAGATCAGAGCGATCGGCAAGTCCTGGCATCCCTACGAGACTATTGCCTCCTGGTACTTGTGGCGGAGCCTGCGGCGAGAATGATTCTGAATCTTAGGGACGGGAAGAGGCGGGTTTGGCTGTGAGCCGCATCGCCAGCACGTACAGCACGCAGAGGACAAGGGCCCCGGCTCCGACCAGCCATGACCGTTCCCTCAGCACTTGGACGAGCAGCGACGGGTTCGTGACCAGCTCCGGTTGATCTCCCAACAAGTTCCCGCCATACCAGGCCAAGACCCAGCACCACAGCCCGGCCCCCACGATGGTCATCAGGCTGTACAGGCCGAAGGGCATGCGCACGATGCCGGCCGGAATGCCGATCAAATGCCGGACCACCGGGACAAGCCGAGCGAAGAAGATCCCGCCCGCCTCATAACGGGCCAGCCACCGTTCGGCCCGGAGCAGCTTCTTCTCCGGGCAGAAGACATATTTGCCGTAGAGAATCAGCAGCGGTCGGCCCAGCCAGCGAGCAACCCAGTAGGTTGCGGCGGCTCCGATATAGCTTCCGACCGTGCCGGCCAGCACGACGCCGGCAAAGCTATACCGACCCTGCGCTGCCCAGTAGGCGGCCGGCGGGATCACTACCTCGCTGGGGATGGGCACGATGGAGCTCTCCATCGCCATCAAGAGGACGATCCCCGGATAGCCCCAGTCATGAACCCATTGAAACCAGATGCCGATCCATTGCTGCATGAGCGCTCTTTCCCGATGTGGACAAGCGGGCGATTCTACATGGGAAGACCGGCGCAACGCCAGAGCCGGCGGGGACATTTTTTTGTTGCGCTCGGCCGGGCCTCTTGGCTACAATTCGCCCCGTTTGTCCGCTAGCCCGCATTATTCATGACGGTTTGTCGCGAAATTGCGGGGCCGTCAAGCGAGGGGGGGACCCGTTGCTTTTCACCATGCAACGGGTCAGGGAGGAGCCGTGAGGGAGGGAGACATACTTGAAACAGTATGTTGACCGACCAAGCGGCGAGCCCGCCCGCTTGACCGCTGAAAACCCGCGGCCAAGCCGGGACCCATTGCAATCTTGGAGCAATGGGTGCCCAGCAGCGGAACCGCGATTGCAGTAGAAGCGTTCATGAATAATGCGGGCTGATGTCGGCCTTCAACGCGTTACGTTATTTATATAAGGAGGGTCTTGCCATGAGAAGAGTCTTGGCTGGTCTGTGGGCGATCTTTGGGTCGGTCCTGTTGAGCGCGTCCCTGGCGCTGGCGAACGAGCCGGGGAAAGGCGCGCCGGATTATAGCGGCATCTCTTATATGTACTATACGCTGATCGCCCTCATCCTCGGCTACGGCGTCTACGACACATTCTTCAAAAAGTCCTGATCCCGGGCTCTCCCCATTACAGATTCGACCCCGCGCCTGATCGGTCAGCGACCGATCAGACGCGTCGGTTTCGTGCGCCTGCTATCCTCCCGATTCGCCCAGCGCCGGCTTCACCAACAATGGCTTGAGGACCGGCATCATGTTGTCCACGATGATGCGGTAGCCGGCTCCCGTCGGGTGAATGCCGTCGGCCTGGTTGAGGACTGTCTTGGTTGCCACCCCTTCCAAGAAGAACGGCATGTAGGCCACGTGGTAGGTCCTGGCCAATTCCGGATAGAGCGAAGCAAAGCGCTCGGCATAGTCAGCCCCATAGTTGGGAGGCAGCTTCATCCCGGCCAGCACAACCTGCACCCCCGCCGCTCGCAACCGCTGAATAATCTGTTCGAGGTTCGCCCTGGTCTCCTTGAGATCCAGCCCGCGCAACCCGTCGTTCGCTCCCAGGACCAGGATCACAATGTCGGGCCGGCTCTTGAGCACCCAGTCAAGGCGGCGCAGCCCGCCGGCTGTTGTATCCCCGCTGACTCCCGCATTGACCACCCGGTACCGATACCCGGCCTGATCCAGCTTCCATTGCAATTGCGCGGGATACGATTCCTCAGGCGGGACGCCAAACCCGGCGGTCAGGCTGTCGCCGAAGGCGACGATCCTGGGCTGCTCGGCGCGTGGTTGAGCACCGACACGTCCCGGCTGGCCCGTGACATCCGTGCCGAGCCTCTGTCCGAAACCGCTCCCCGGCACGGGAGCGCTCGATGGGGAAGGTGCCGATGAAGAGACCGGCTCCGACGGCTGCTCGCAGCCGACAATGCCGAGGCAGAGCATGCTCAACACAACACTCTGAAGCGCCGCTTGTCTAAATAGTGAAAAGATGTAAGGTGTGCTGAGAGGCATACAGTATAATAAGGCTCAGGTCTTGACTTGCATCTTAAGGGATTAGACCTCAGGCTGCTCAAAAAGACCTTGTCTCACCCAGCCCGCCCCACGTGCGCCAAGATGCACGTCTTCCCGTGGCGCGGCCGCAAGGGGTGAAGGCCACGAGACTTTCACCCGTTGCATTATGAAGAGCAACGGATACCCGGTACGTTGAGGGTTCGACGGGTACCCATTGCTGACCCCCGTGCAATGGGTGGTGAGAACAAAGTTGGGGGGCTTTTTCAGCAGCCTGGGTAAGGATACCATGATCTCGGTCAAACACCTCTTCATGTGCCTCACCGCCGGCGGACATCCGGTCACGATCCTCAACAATGTGTCCCTTGAGATTCCCGAAAAGCAGATGGTCGCCATTGTCGGCCCCTCCGGCAGCGGCAAGTCCACCTTGCTGGGCCTGATTGCCGGTCTGGATAAACCCACGGCCGGCTCGATTCTGTTGGATGGGGTCGAAATTACGAGGCTGGCCGAGAACGACATGGCCCGCTACCGGCGACAGAAGATCGGGTATATCTTTCAATCCTTCCATCTGATTCCGACCCTGACCGCTCTGGAAAATGTGGCCGTGCCGCTGGAGCTGAACGGTGACTTGAACGCCAAGACAAGAGCAGCCGAACTGCTGTGGGCTGTCGGACTGGTGGATCGGCTTGACCACTATCCTGTGCAACTGTCTGGCGGCGAGCAGCAGCGAGTGGCGGTGGCTCGCGCCTTTTCCTGCCGTCCGCCGATTCTCCTGGCCGATGAGCCCACCGGCAACCTCGACACCACGACCGGACATCAGGTGATCGACCTCTTGCTCAGCCTGAACCGCGACCAGGGCAGCACCCTGGTTCTGGTGACCCACGACCCAGCCCTCGCTTCCAACGCCGAGCGGATCGTTACGCTCCGCGACGGCCGGATCGAGTCGGACCAGCCGCAATGAGCACCAGGCTCCCTTTTCCTCTTCGCATGGCTTGGCGGGAGACGCGGGCGGCCTGGCGGCATTTCCTCTATTTCTTCGTCTGCATCGCGCTGGGCGTCGGCGCACTGGTCGGGGTGGGCCTCTTTGCGGCCAATGTCGAGCGGACCGTCACGACGGAAGCGCGCGGCCTCATGGCCGGCGACCTGGAGGTCCGCCTGTCCCGACACATGAGCCAGGCAGGGGAGTCGGTCCTCAAATCTCTCGCCGATCGTGGAATCGAATCCGTTCATGTCAGTGAACTGGTAGCCATGGCCGCTGCGGCCGGCGACGAAGAGTCCCAGTCGTCAATTCAACAGACGTCCCAGCAAGCGACACAGATCATCGAGTTGAAGGCGGTGGAAGAGGGCTACCCCTTCTACGGCACCCTCAAAGTCGATCCTGACCAGCCGCTCGCCGAACTCCTCTCCTTGCCTGACCATCTCTGTTATACCCCTCACCCCTCACCCCTTACCCCTCACGCATCCTGTTACGGTGCGGTCGTCCAGGAGTCCCTGCTCATCCGCATGGGGCTGACGATCGGCGGCCATCTCAAGATCGGCGAGGCCGACTTCGTCATCACCGGTATCCTGCGCAAGGAGTCGGACCGGGTGGCGGGCGCCTTCAGCCTGGGGCCTCGCGTCATGATCTCGCGCGAGGGATTGGCGGCCACGGACCTGATCAAACCCGGCAGCCGCGTGCGGGAACGGTATCTGCTGCGCCTGCCCGAGACGGTCCCGGCCGAGCCCCTGCTCTATGAGCTACGCGGCCGCCTGGCCTCCGAATCCGCCCGCGTGATCGGCTATCGTGATGCCCAGCCGCAGCTTCGGCGGTTCCTGGATCAGCTCGCCCGCTACCTCGGCCTGGTCGGCCTGACCGCTCTCTTCGTCGGGGGCATCGGGGTGGCCAGCACGGTCCAGGCCTTCCTGCGGGAAAAACTTAACACCATTGCGATCCTCAAGACGTTGGGGGCTGATTCGGGCGCGATCGTCCGCACCTATTTGATCCAGGCGCTGCTGCTGGGTCTCATTGGGAGCCTGGCCGGGATTGCGTTGGGGATCGGTCTGCAGGGATTCCTGCCGAGGTTCCTGACCACTCTGCTCCCGCTGGATGTAATGGCCTTGCCGACGAGCCTGTCCATCTCGTCCCTCTTGCCCATCCTGAAGGGAGCGGCCATGGGGATTCTGACGACGCTGCTCTTCACCCTCTGGCCCCTGCTGGGCATCCGCGACATTCGCCCCGCGCTCATTTTCCGTCGCGACGTGGCGGGAGCCGTCCCTTCAGCCGTCTTTCACCCTCCATGGCTCAAGGCTGAGGTGTTGACGCTGCGCTCGCTGGCCGCCCTCGGCATTACAGCCGGCTTGGCCGGCCTCGCCATCTGGCAAGCCGGGTCCTGGAGGATCGGGCTGATCTTCATCGGCGGCTTGATTGCGGCTGTGGTCTTGCTCCTGCTCGCCACGCTAGGTCTGATCCGAGCCTTGCGGTTCACTCCAAGCTCCCGCTCCCTCGCAGTCCGCCATGCCATCGGCAACCTCTATCGGCCCGGCAGCCAGGCGGCCGGGATCATGGTCTCGGTCGGCATCGGGGTCATGGTGATCATGGCGGTCTCGATTCTGGAACGTTCGTTGGTAGCCCAGCTGGGAGAAAGCCGCCCGGTTGACGCGCCGACGTTTTTCTTCATCGACATCCAGCCGGACCAGAAAGAGGGCTTCCTGCAACTGCTCCGGCAACGGATGCCGGAGGCCAAGCCCGAAACCACCCCGCTGGTCCGCTCGCGCCTCTATACCCTCAACGGCAGACCGGTCGAGGCGGAGGAGGGCGCAGGGGAGCAGGAGAAAAAGGACGGGGAGGGGCGTGGGGAAGAGCGTGATAGCCGGGAGACTCGACAGGGCTGGTATCGAACCCGCGAGTATGTCCTGACCGTTCTCAACGACCTGCCGAAGGACAACGTGATCACCAAGGGAGCCTGGTGGGACCAGCAGCAGCCCGGCAACAAGCCGTTGGTGTCGGTCGAGGAAGAGGCAGCCAGCAACCTGGGCCTGGATCTCGGCTCCACCGTCGAGTTCGACATCCAGGGGGCGACAGTCTCGGCGGAGGTCAGCAGCATCCGCAAGGTGGAGTGGGGGAATTTCTCGACGAATTTTTACATGATCCTATCGCCCGGATCGCTGAAAGGTGCGCCCGTCACCTACGTGGCCACGGTGCGGGTCCCGCCTGAGGGCGAAGTGCCGCTGCAGCAGGCGGTCGTGGCGAGCTTTCCCAACGTCACGGCCATCAACATCGGGGACGTCTTAGAAAGCTTCGCCCAAGTGGTCGAACGGCTCTCGCTGGCGATCCGCGCGATCGCCCTCTTCTGTATCCTGACCGGCGGGATCGTCATGGCTGCAGCCCTGGCCGTCACCCGCTACCGGCGACTCTATGAGTCAGTGGTGTTCAAGGCCCTGGGCGCCACGCGCGGCCTGATCGCCCGGTCCTTCGCCACGGAGTATGCCCTGCTGGGAACGGTCGCCGGCCTGATCGGCAGTCTTCTGGCCAGCCTCCTCTCCTGGGGGCTGCTCCATTTCATCTTCGACCTGCCCTGGACGCTCCAGCCAGGCCTACTCACGACCGGCCTCCTGCTGACCGTCGTCTTGACGCTCGGCGTGGGCTTCCTCAGCACCTTCCGCATCTTGGGCCAGCGGCCGTTGACCATCCTGCGCCACGAATAAGGCTGCTGAAAAAGGCCCCCAGCTTCGTTGACACTAAGGAATCCGGCTGCCTCACCAACTCGGCAGCGTCCGCAAACGTGACGCTCGTTATTCCTCGCGTCGCGGACCCCTGCGACGTACCCTCCCCGCGTACGCCTCGTCGCCACGCTTCCTGCGGCCTTGCTGGACGCCTTTTTGAGCAGCCTTGAGAGTAGAGATTGGGATAGCGGGCGGTCTTCTGTGCTCGCTGGGCTCGCGCAGTTAGAGGCAAGCCGGCCACCCGCTGTAAGGTGAGACGAGAAGGCGATTCTGATCAAGAACCACCGCTTGGTTCTCATATTTATTCGCTTACCCAACTCCTCCAACCGTGGGAGGATAGGGTAACGGGCCAAGCAATTTCCTCAATTCATGGTCGTCTGAATTCTCGCGCACCACTTTCACAAACACCGGGATCAATGCTTCAAGCACTTCGACACCGCGAATCAGTGAGTCACGATTCTTCGACCCTTGGTCAGTCGAGCCTCCATGGAAGAGCTGATTCCTGAGCGTGTATAGCCTCATGAATCCGTCCACCAAGCCTGATCCCCTATTCTGACTCGGGCGCCGGTCCCGTTCTTTAAGAGTCACAAGGTTCGCTTTGTGCCAAGCAATCCAGCACTCCTTGTCCAAATAGTCATCATTCAGAATCTCATTCCATGAATTTTCTATTTCTTTCTTCCTTTCCTTAATTGCTCCCCCGCGATCCTTTTTTTGCAACAACTCTAAGAAGCCCCTAATATCGCCATCCTCGCCCGTGCCCGGTTTTCTTATCTCCGGAAGATATCTCGGCTGACCGTAAAGGGCGTTGAATGCAATCCAATAGAAAATGAACTGTCCATCTAAATCCTTCCCAGCCGGGTTATTTGGGATACTCTTGGCCCGTTTCAACCAGGATTCGGATCTGTGCAAGCGAACCTGAATGGGAGAGCGCTTCTCAGTCATGGTCATGGCTCGAAGCCGTCTGCGAAGTCGGGGCGTTTGCAACAGCCGTTAAAGGACGGGCAGGGTTACCAGCCAGAGGAGCAGCCCCCTTTACGATGCGGCGAGGATACGCGTCTGGATCGGAAGGACCTTGGAGGGACGCCGCTCACCCTTGGGGAGAAAGTTCAGGATCTCAAACCCGATGACCGACCCATCCGCAGCGATCGAATACACGACTTCTTTGTTTCCCGCTTCACTTTCTCGACAGAACATCTCCTTCTTGTCACTAAACCGGACAGACAGCGCGTTTCCTTTCCGGTCATAGGTGATCCGAATCGGCTTCATAGACCGCGACTCCTTTCTTGATTCGATCCGTCAGATACGCCAATGACAGGCCGCAGGTCAATTCATTCTACTCACTTTACAAGGCGGCAAGGCTGATCCTCCAACTGCGCGCGTCATCACCCGTTGCATGGGAAGAGCAACGGGTACCCGGGGCCTTCTGAAGCCGCGCGATGCGCGAGCAAGGAGGATTAGCCTTGCCGGCCCCATCCCCCTTTTCAGCAGCCGCTACAGCACCAGCTTCGTGGCGAGCCAGAGGAACAACCCCATACTGGCCACGTCGGTGGCAGTTGTCAGGAAGATGCTGGAGGCCGTGGCCGGGTCCGCGCCGAGTTTCTTCAGCGTCATCGGGACGAGGGCGCCCGAGACCCCACTGATCAGACAACTGCCGATCATCGCGCTGAACACCACGAGGGCCAACATCGCGGCAGCGGGATGGTGCTGTGACGTGGCGTAGAAGAACATGCCGAGTCCGGCCGTGATCCCGACCAATGTCCCGTTGAGCAAGCCGAGGCCCGCCTCCTTGGTTACCAGCCGCTTCTCGGTGCCTTTCTTCAGCTCGCCCAGGGTCATCCCCCGCAACGTCACGGCCAGGGCTTGGCAGCCGGTGTTGCCCGATTGCCCGGCCAGCACCGGCAGGAAGACCGCCAGCACCACGACTTTGTCGATCGTTTCTTCAAAAAGGCCAACTACGGCCGCCGCCACGAAGGCCGTGAGCAGGTTGAGCTGCAACCAGGGATGGCGGAACCGGAAACTCCGCCACCAGGGGGTTGTCAGCCGCTCCTCCTCATCCACTCCGACCATCCGGCCAGGCTGGGCTGTGATCTTGATCGTGTGTTCTTCAAACAGCACATAGCCCCGCACGAGCCCGATCAAACGTCCGTCCTCGTCGCAGACCGGATAGACCGGATAATGCCGGTGGAGCACGGCTCGCATGGCGTCCGCCACGGACAAGGATGGAGCGAGAGAAAACGGGTCCGGCTGCATGACCGAGCGCAGCCGCTCGGTCGGTTCCGCCAGCAGCAGGTCGCGCATGACAATGACGCCCAACAGTTTTCCATCCCGATCGGTCATGTAGCCGTAGGTAATAAAAGCCTGCTTCACCAACTCCCGCAACTGCTCCACGACTTCGCGGACCGTGATGTCCGTGGCGAAGACCGCCACGGGCCGCTCCATCAGCCGCCCGACGCTTCCTTCGGGATAGGCCTGGTTGCGTGTCCATTGCTCACGGCGGTCTGCCGGCGCGGCTTCCATGATGGCCGTCCGGCGACCTTCCTTAAACCGCAACAGGATCGCCAGCGCCATGTAGGGGTTGTGCAAGGCCAGCACCTGCGCAATGAGCGTGTCAGACTCCTTGGAGAGGAGCTTCATGGCCTCACCAGGAGCGCGCTGCTCGACTTCGGCCAGCAGTCTCTTGACCTGCTCCTCACTGTCCGGAGCAAGAGCGGTCACGTCGGAATGCGGGTGAGTCTCCATCGAGGATCTGAGCCTCCTGTGTCCTGCGACGACGAACGCGGGAGCGGCTTGTATGCCACCTCGCTCAAGCAGCCATCGTCAACGTTTCACGGTTGATATTTAGCGAGGTAGCGGCTGAGCGTCGCGCCTTCTCGTTCGCGGAAGGCCACGGCGAT
Organism: Nitrospira sp.; assembly: GCA_016873395.1. Lineage (GTDB taxonomy): Bacteria > Nitrospirota > Nitrospiria > Nitrospirales > Nitrospiraceae > VGXG01. The sequence continues at coordinate 56,693 of VGXG01000004.1, forward strand.
GCGGAGTTGCTCGAGGTACTGATCCAGTGTCTTGCCGCCGAAGTCGATCTTGCGCTCGGCGACAAAGCGATGCACGTCCTGCTCAAGCTCGGGCGTGGCCAGGCCACTGACCCCCTCGAACATCCGGCGGAGACCCTGCTTGGGGAACTGCTGGTCCATCCGGTCCCAGTTCGTCTTGACGAAATTCCAGGCCAGCTCCCGGCCGTAGACGCTCGTCAGCACCAACCGCACCAAGAAAGGGGCGTCCTGCATGCGGACCTCGCCGTTGAGCGTGCCGACGAGGGTCCGCTCCAGCAGGAGTTGCGGTTGGAACGCCGCCAGGGAGTAAAGGTACCGCCGCTCCTCCTGCGGCGTCGCCGCCGTCTGGAACCGTTGGACAAACTCCTCGTAGCGCGCCGCGTCTCCCACATGGGCCAAGGTGGCGACGAGGGCCGGCAGGATATTGGGATCGACGGTCGGCTCGCGCCCGGCTTTCAGATCGCTGGTCACCGCTTCAAAGAACTCGGCCGCCAGGGCTTGCACGCCCGGATCATTTCCGATCGTGCCCAGCGCGCGGATCAAGTCGCCGCGCAGTTGCTTGGTCAGGTCGCTCTCGCCGGCGCGCGGCGCCCAGCCCAGCTCAGCGGCCATCGGGCTGATGCGATCCCGCACCAGCGCCTCCAGCCTGGGGCGGTCGCTGGGGTCGATGACGCGATTCAGCAGGTGAAACGATTCGATCAGGATCGCCCAGACGTTCTTATCCCGTTCGGCTTTGAATCGAGCCGTCAGATCGAGGTACTCGCCGAGCGGCGTCAGCCCGGCCACCGTCGCGGCCCAGGCATCGTTGACCAGGTTGAACCGCTCGACTGCGGGTAATTTCTCCGGCGCTCGCAGCAACCGCTCCAGCAAGGCCGATTCATAACCGACCCGGTAAAACCCGTGGCCTCCTTCGTTCACCAGCACCGACTCGAAGCCGTCCGGCACGGGGACGCTCGCCTCCCTGTCGGTGAGCAGCAGCCGGTGGATGCCGGCCTTTCCGCGCGCCGTGATTCGCACCTGGATCGGCACGTGCCACGTTGAAGGCGAGAGGCGAGCGGCGAGGGGCGAGGGGTCGGAAAGGTAGGTGAAGCGCTGCTGAGTGACACGCAACCGCGAACCGTCGAGCGCGACCGTGATCAATGGGTAGCCGGGGTTGAAGATCCAACCATCCATGAGGGCCGGCACCGGCTGCTTGGCTGCATGGCCGAGGGCGGTCCAGAGGTCGCCTGTGTCGGCGTTGTCGTAGGCATGTCTGCGCAGATATTCACGTACGCCGGTGCGGAATACCTCCGGGCCGAGGTGCTGCTCCAACATCCGCAACACGCTCGCGCCCTTTTCGTAGGTCAGCACGTCGAACATGGCGTCGGCGTCTTTGGGCGCACGCACCGGGTACTCGATCGGCCTGGTGCTGTGCAGCCCGTCCACAGACAAGGCGGCCGCGCGCGAGGCGCCGAAGGAGGTCCAGCGCTGCCATTCAGGCTTCCAGGCATCCACTGCCAGCATCTCCATGAAGGTGGCGAAGGCCTCGTTGAGCCAGAGACCGTTCCACCAACTCATCGTGACCAGGTCGCCGAACCACATGTGGGCATTCTCGTGCGCGACGACATCGGCCACCCGCTCGATCTCCGCATGGGTCGCGGTCTGTCCATCCACCAGGAGCGCATTCTCCCGAAAGGTGATAGCGCCCAGGTTTTCCATCGCCCCCGAGGCAAAGTCCGGAATGGCCAGCAGGTCAAGCTTATCGCTGGGATAGGTCACGCCGTAGTAGTCTTCGAAAAACTTGAGCGAGAAGGCCCCGATTTCCAACCCGATCGCTGCCAGGTGCTTCTTGCCCGGCACGCACCAGACACGCAAGGGGGTCTTGCCGACCGGAACCGGCCCGGTCGCCTCCAGCCGACCGACCACGAAGGCGACCAGGTAGGTGGACATGCGGATCGTGTCCTGGAACTGCATGACCTTCTTGCCCTGCTCGATCCGCTCGGACTTGATCGCCGTATTGGAGACGGCGGTCAATTGAGGATCGATGACGAGGGTTGTGGCGAAGACCGCTTTGAAAGCCGGCTCGTCCCAGCAGGGGAAGGCGCGGCGCGCATCCGTAGCCTCGAATTGGGTGGCGGCCAGCTCATGCGTCTGACCTTCCGAGTCCTTATACGTGCTGCGGTAGAACCCGCGCAGTTTGTCGTTGAGGATGCCCTTGAAGGAGAGGCGCAGGCGCCAGGTGCCGGGAGCGAGTGGGGCGGGGAATGTGAGCCGGCACCGTTCCGAGGATTCGTCCAGTTCCACCGTGGCACGCTGCCGAGCGCGGTTGCTACCGGAGCCACTGTTGCTGCTTTCAATGGTCGCCTCCGGAATCTCCAGCTCGGCCGCGTTCAGGAGGAGTTCAGCGGTCGGCTCCTTGACCGTGACCGTAATGGTTTCGGTCCCGGTGAAGGTGAAGGCCGCCAGGTCGGGCTCCAGCCGGAGGTCGTAACGGGTCGGAATCACATGGCGCGGCAATCTGTAGAGATCCAATTGATTCGCTCCTGTCGCCTGTATGGATGGAAATAAGAGTTCGGCTTCCTCTTCCTTGGGTCGCCGGATGAGAGCCGCGCGAGCCTCCGCTCCAAGCCGGTTGATCACGGGGCTCGCGCAGCCGAGTCCGATGATCGACCTGGCTGCCGCCGGGAGCGCTTCGAGCAGGCGGCGACGAGTGACGGAGCTGTGCAGGAGGGAGGGCCTGCTGAGAAAGCGAGCGATTCGCTCAAACATCCCACGTTCTAGCCCGCATTATTCATGAACGCTTCTACTGCAATCGCGGATACGCTACTGCGCCGGGCGGGCTCGCCGCTTAGTCCCTCAACGTACTATTCAAGTACGCGTCGGTCCCTCGCGGCTCCACGCGCCCGTCTCGTAATGCGTCTGCGCGATTTCGTGACGAACCGTCATGAATAATGCGGGCTGCTGGCCGGCTCAACGTTTCGCCTGCCGCACCTCGACCCCTTGCGGAGTCCCTACCATCAAGATATCCGTCCGGCCCACGAAAAGGCCGGTCTCGACCACGCCGGGGATCAGATTGAGGCGGGTCTCCAACTCTGCCGGGTTCTCGATGCGCCCTATATGCAGGTCCAGGATGTAATGGCCGGCTTCGGTCCGGAAAATCTCGCCGTTCCGTTCCCGCAAGACCGGCTTCATGCCCAGCTCGTCAATCTGTCTGGCGGTGCTCCCCCACCCGAACGGGACTACCTCAACCGGCAGCGGAAAGGAGTTTCCCAGGGCCGGCACCAGCTTGGTGTGGTCCACCACAATGATCACCTGCCGCGCGGCCGTCGCCACGATTTTTTCTTTCAGCAGCGCTCCGCCGCCGCCCTTGATCAGGTTAAGCTGAGGGTCCACCTGGTCCGCACCGTCGATATCCACATCAATGGCCCAGGAGTCTTCCGTCTCCACAAGTGGGATGCCGGACTTCCGTGCCAGCTCGGCCGTCCCCCGCGACGTGGGCACGCCCTTGATCTTCAATCCGGCCTTCACTCGTTCCCCGAGCGCCAGGACCACATAGCGGGCGGTGGAGCCGGTGCCCAGCCCCACGACCATCCCATCGCGGACATGCGCGACTGCCGCCTCCGCGGCTATCCGCTTCAGGGTGTCAAGATTTTCCACCGGGTCGTTCCCTAATCGGCGATGATTTCATTCAGGCCGTCGACGACCTGAGCCAGTTCCTCAAGGCTCACCTTTCCAAGTCTCTGGCCGATCCGTTCAACCGTCAGTGTACGAATCTGGCTGATCTTTACCCAGGATTTCTTCGGCAGGCCCTTTGACTGAAGCTCAAGAGTGAGCGGGAAGCCCGCTCGTTGAGGTTGGCTCGTGAGCGCTGCCGCGATCACCGTACCGGAGCGTTCATTGAACACGTCGTGGCTGAGGATCAGCACGGGGCGGCGCCCCGCTTGCTCCTTGCCGCGGACCGGGTTGAGATCCGCCCAGCGAATCTCCCCCCTCAGTATTCGGGCCATTCTGAGACATCCTCGGACAGGCCTTCCTCGGCAAGCGCCTTTTCGAATGCGGGATCGAGTTTCGCACACTCCCTGGCCAAGCGGCTTTGCTCCAGACGCGTGAGTTTTTCCTCCACGGCTTCCTGAATCGCCTGGCTTCGGCTGGGAAAGGCGGCTTTCTCCACGAGCTTGTCGAGGCGTTCCAAGGTGGACTCATCAAGGGATATCGCAACTTTGGACCTGGGCATGCAATACCTCCAAGTATGACCATACGTCATACCCGCGTCATGGTCAAGCCCCTTGTCCCGTCGGCGCCTAACTTTGGGTAGACTGGTCAGCCGAGACTATCTTTTCTGAGCTGCGCCGCCACCGAAGCCGCCCCCAGCAGCGCGGTCTTCTGGTTCAGAATCACCCGCACGGGAATTCCGCTCAGCAGGCGCTTGTACCGTCCTTTGGCCGTGAAGGCGCGCATGAAGGTGCCGTCTTGCAGCTTTTTGATCAGCTTGGGCGCGATCCCCCCGCCCAGATAGACCCCGTCCAGCGCCAGCGCTTTCAACGCCAGGTTCCCTGCTTCCGCCCCGTAAACGGCGGCAAAGAGTTCCAGTGCCTGTTGGCAGAGCTCCGCATGGCCGGCCAGCCCGACCTCGGCGATGACAGCGGCGGGATCTTCCACCTTCAATCGCTCGGCCAGCCAGGTCGGCTCGTTCCTTTTCGTCTCCTTGAGGAATTCATAGATGGCATGCAGTCCGGCCCCGGACAACAGCCGCTCGTAACTCACGTGGAGGTGTTGGGTTCGGAGGTGGCGCAGCAGGTCGATCTCAAGGTCGCTGGTCGGCGCAAAACTGGCGTGGCCTCCCTCAGAGGGCATGGGATGGTAGCGGCTGCCCTGCCAAAAGAGGATGGCTTCCCCCAGGCCGGTGCCGGCCGCGATCAAGGCCATCGTCCTCTTGGCTGCTGCCGAGGCAGGGGAGGGGCTGCCCTGGTTGAGCGCGGTGGTTTCGTCGGGCCGTAGGACCAAGAGCCCATAAGCCGTGGCCTCAAGGTCGTTGAGAAGCCGGACCAGCGAGGCGTGCGGTGCCTTCACGTGCTTGGCCAGATCGGCCCCATCGATCACCCAGGGCAAATTCGTCGCCTGGCACCGGTTGTCGATGACCGGCCCTGCGACCCCGAAGCAGGCCGCGTCAATCACTGGCCCAGACAGCGGTCTCTCCTGAGGCGCAGCAGGCTCAGCCTCTTCCTCCCCGGCCGGTTCAGAGGGTTCCTTAGCAGGAGGCTTGAGAAACTCGGTGACGACCTCCTCGAGCGATTTATAGTCCGCGCTGGCAAAAGTCTGCTCCCGGACCGGTTCGACCCGCTCGGTCGTCCAGTCAAAGAGCGCCAGATTGGTCTTGGTACCGCCGATGTCGCCGGCAAGAATCATGGATCCTCCAGGATGTTGAAAAAGGCCCCCAACTTTGTTCTCACCACCCCTTGCACGAGGCCAGGCAAGAGGTACCCGTCCGACCACTCAACGTACTGGTCAAGTACGCCTCGTGGCCTTCGCTCCCTGCGGCCGCGTTGGTTGACCTTTTTGAACATCCTGTCATGAGTTCTGCAAACCTCTTGGCTTTCGGGCGATCGATCTCTTCAACGAGGCTGGATTGTCTGTCAGCAATATTATTCCTCGTGGGACACGATCCCTTGCTTGGCCATCGTCAGCTCCGCGGCTGCGGCCCGGTCTAGGAACCAGACCAACCGCCCGTTCACCGGCTGAATCAGCCTGGCCGGGACCTTCCGGGGATCCTGCGCCTGCCCCTCGATGGCCAACCGGACAGCCTTCGCCTTGCCGGCTCCGCTTACGAGAAAGACACAGGCTTGGGCTTGATTGATGGCCGCCGCCGTGAGCGTGAGTCGGTTCTTCACTCCCTTGGGCGAGTGATTGGCCACCACGAGCCTGCGCTGGTCATTCAAGGCGGCCGTGCCGGGAAAGAGCGACGCCGTATGGGCGTCCTCTCCCAGCCCCAGCAGCACCAGGTCGAAGGGGGGCCAGGCCGGCGGCGCAACTCCGAATCGCTCGCGGATCAGGGCCTCGTACCGGCGCGCTTCTTCATCCGGGTCCTTGGCTTCCCCCTTCATCCGGGCAATCTGCTTCGGCGCGATCTTCAGCGGCCCGAAGAGCGTGTCCTCGACCGTCTTGAAATTGCTTTCCGGATGGTCCGGAGCGACACAGCGCTCATCGCCGAAATAAAATTCGATGCGCTGCCAATCCAGTTGCCCCGCACAAGCAGGACCAGCCAAGGTCGTGTAGAGCATCCGCGGCGTAGACCCGCCTGAGAGAGCCACGCGGAACCGTCCGTCCCGTTCGATTGCTTGTCGGCCGAGCCACAGAAACAACTCGGCCGCCTCGCCGGCCAGCTCCGTACTGTCGTTCAGGATTCGGAGCTCAGGCGCTCCCATTGTCTGCCCTGCCACCTACCTGTGCCGCCTTGCTGCACGCTTCCTGACCGACTTCCTGGCCGTACGGGTGGTGCGGCGATGTCTAGCTTGGCTCGCCTCACGGCTTAGCGTCCTGATTTTCGCCGGCGCCTGCCGGCCGAGCTGTACCCGGACGACCGGCCGGTGATGGGCCCGCAGCGATTGCAGGTCTCCCACCGCCTGGGCCTCGGCTAAGGTCCCGAAGGTATAAGGGGCGCCGGGCACCTCGATCTTGGGCTGCAAGTCCTCGACAAGCTGGAGAAACAGCCCCGTGTCGGGCCCGCCCTTGTGGAGCTGCCCGGTTGAATGGAGGTAGCGAGGCCCGTAGCCGGCCGTGGTGGCCAGATGATACTTGACCAGCAAGGTTTTGCGGAGCGCCTTGAGGGCCGCATCGGCCTTCTGCGACGGACACATATAGGCCAGGATCGCCAGGTACTTGCCCGGCCCCGCCTGCGCCAGGAGATCGGCGAGGGTCCCATCCATCGGCACAGGCGGCACCGTCCCGCTGCGACGGACTTCCGCCAGAATCCGGCTCGTGTTCTCCTTGCTCTCTTGCACGTTGGGCTGGTCGAAGGGGTGGATGCCCAGTGTGCGGCCCGCCACGGCCGTGGCAAATTCCCAGAGGAAGAATTGCGCAGCCAGATCGTAGCGGTCCCTGAGCGTCAGCCAGACGACCGGCTGCCCGGCCCGTTCCAGCACCTTCACCTGTCGATCCGTGCCGTTGTTGGCGTCCCCGTTGAGCCGGAGATAGGTAAAGAGACGGTCCTGTCCGTAGCAGGCAGGAGCAGCCAGCGGCTCCTCGGCAATCGGGATCAGGCCCTTCCCCTCCTTGCCCGTGCTCTCGGCCAACAACTGCTCGGCCCAGAGGCCGAAGGTCCTGACCTTCGGAGAGGCGACCAGCGTCACCTTGTTCCGTCCGAAGCGGCCGAGCGTCCCCATCACGGCTCCGAGATAGGCGCCGGGGTTCTGCGCGGGCGGTACGTGAGGGCCGCAGGCCCGCGCCATCTCGACGCCGCGCCCCAGCAGAGTTTCAAGGTCCAAGCCCAGCAGCGCGGCCGGCACCAACCCGAAGAACGAGAGCACGGAGTAGCGGCCGCCGATGTCGGGCGGATTGACGAAGGTCGTCCGAAAATTTCGCTCCTGGGCCAAGGAAGCCAGGCCGGTCCCCGGGTCGGTGATGGCGAGAAACTGGGCCGCCCCTCGGTTGCCGCGGGCCCTGGCGACCAGATTCCAAAAATGGGCGAAGAGGGACATGACCTCGATCGTCCCTCCCGATTTGCTGGCCAGGATGAACAGGGTCTTGGCCGGACGGATCGACCTGGTGACCTCCCGCACGAGGGACGGCACGGTGCTGTCCAGGACCCAGAGGCGCGGAAATCCCCTCGCGGACCCGAAAGTGCACCGGAGCACCTCAGGCCCCAGGCTGCTGCCTCCCATCCCCAACAACACCACGTGACTGAAGCCCTCCTCCCGCGCGGACTGGGCAAAGCCATGCAGCCGCCCCGCTTGTTCGAGCATCTGCTCCGCCACCGTCAACCAGCCCAACCGATTCGTGATCTCGGTCGGCTCCGGTTTCCAGAGCTGGTGGTCCTTGCCCCAGAGCCGGGGCACGACCAACTGCCGGTCCATCTCGTCCAAGGCACGCTCCACCGCTGGCTGCAAGGGTCCCAAGTTCGCGCTCACTCTGGATTCCATCATCACGCCTCCACCGACCGGTGTCCGGTTTCCCCAATATGCTGTGAAGAAAATCGGCGTAGAGGTCTTCGAAGGAAGACGTATCTTAGGCTGGCTGACAGCAAAAGGCAAACGGCTCTGGGCCTGACCGGTGCCTTACAACGGGACCGTTCTGCCGATGAGCAGGGGCATGCCGTCCGTGACGGTCCAGGCCAGCGAGCGGGCCGCCTCACCTGTGAGGGTCAGGCGCAAACGGGGGCCGGCGACCTGGTCGGCCGGGGAGGCCACGCCCGTCCAAGATGCGAAACGCAGCCACCATTCACGCAACCGGCTTCTGGCCCAGAGCCAGGGTTGTTCGTGAAGAGGCGGAGCGACTACCAGGAGCAGGCCGGGCTCGAAGAGGAGCAAATACTCCGCCGGCATGTCCTGCAAATTGATCGGCTCGAGGTCGGTGGGAAGGGATGGATCCTTGCTAGGTTCGGCCTTGGGACGGTCCACCTCGGGTCTGCCACGGAGGCGGAACAGTCCCGACAAGAAGCCTCCACCGGACGTCTTCCATTGCAGAACCGGCAGACGGTGAAGTTCGATGCCACGCCCTTTGATGTAAAGAATCGGTTCCGACAGGTCGAGCAAGAGGTAAATTTGAGGACGAGAGGCCAGCTTGATCTCTTCTTCCAGCAACCGAGTGGCTTCTTGCAGCGACTCCCGCTCGTCGCCCTTTTCGTTCGATGCAGAGGGCGCTGCGTGCAACATGGACGGTAAAAAATAAAGAAGCGCGACGGCACTGAAGACGCGGAGGCAGGCTTTGGCAACAGGTGTGCAGTGAGAGGGTCGTCGTGGGGGGATCGCTGGTCTCCGGCAAACGCCCATGCGCCGATCAGAAAATCATCACCGGAGTTCCGATCATCGCCAGGCGATGGACGGTCCTGAGATCCTGGTCGTTCAAGCGGATACAGCCGTGGGTTACGTTCTTTCCCAAGAGTCTCGTGTAAAGGGTGCCGTGGATGAAGTAGCCTTTGCCGAAGCCCAGAGCGTACTCTCCGAGAATGCCGGGCTCCAGCCGTTCGGCCGGGTCCTTGGGCACCTTCTGGCCCTCTTCCAGAAAAGCCCAGTCAGGCTTGACCCAAACCGGGTTGGTCAGCCTGGACTGAATTGTGAACTCGCCGCGCGGCGTATCGAACACCCACTGGGTGCCGGGGCGGTCCGGATTGTCCAGGATCGTTCCGCTGCCGGTGGACGCGATGGCCGTGAGCAGGACGTTGCTCTTGCGCTTTACCACCAGCACATTCCGCGCTGTGTCCACCACGATATACGTATTGTCAGGCGACTGCTGCGCCAGTTGCCTCTTGAGGGACGCGTATCGCGTCCGGAGGGCATCGAGGCTGGCCGGCTGCTTCCGGTTCGGCTGCTCCTGCCGGTTTTCGGTCGCCGTTGGGCCTCCTCCTTCGAGGGGCGCTCCGCCCTGGCAGGCGGTCAGCACCGTCCCGCCGGCGATCACCAGGCAGAGGACGGGGAACAGCATTCGCAGGTTTGGGAACTGTTTCCTCACACAACCCGCCAACGTGCTATCCTTCTTCAGTCCGCGCCAACTCGGCTAAGGCCATCGCGACGGAGTTGGTCGCGTTTACCGCTCCGACAATCGTTACCGGAGTCCCTTCGTCGGTGGCCTCGAACAGGGCATCGATCTGACGATTTTCCAGCATGATGCAACCCAGCGTCTGACTGACCGCCCGGTCATCCCCGCCGTGGATCTCAATCTCCCCGCCGACCAAAGCCGAGACCGGTATGACGCCGGCCACGCGAGCCTTCCGGAACCGGCGGCGATCCTCGCTGTTGGGGTAATCCAGCAACAGGGCCCGGTAAAACTTGGTCTGGCCCCGATCCCGTTTTCTGATCACGCGATAGTATCCCTCCGGAGTCGCGCCGTCTCCTTGATAGCGCTTTTCGAGAATGCCATTGTAGCCGAGTTCCACCGGATAGGAAACCACCGCGCGACCGTTCCGATAGAGAGTCAGAAGGCGGTCTGCCTTGCTGACGACAATCGCGGCCGTCCGGTGGGTCCGAGACCAGTTCACCGTGCGCCGGACCATCTGGCGCCAAGCCCGCACTCGCCGCTCGTCGGCATAGTGGCCCAATTGAGCGCTCAAGAGCTCAATCTGGTCGTCCATGAGATGAGACGCCTGCTGGGACGTCTGCGTCGAACGGGAGTAGCGTCCCTGTTCCAAGTGGGACCGAGCCTGTTTGACCAACAGCTCGGTTTCGATCGGCCGCTGTCCCAGCACCACCCGGCTTCCCATGTCATCCACGCTGCTGGTGAACAGGCGCAGCCGCTCCTCCAGCGCCGCCAGGCGCGCTTCAGCCGCGCGCCGCTCTGCTTCCTTTCGCTGCGCCGCAGCCGATGCCGCACGCTCCCCCTGTTCCTGCACCTTGCGCAGATCGGCGGCCAGGGGATTTGCTTCCCAAGGCCAGTGGATGACGTCCTCTTCGGCCAGCATCCGTCCCTTGACCGCCACCCACTGCTCCACAAACCGTGCATACTCCTCCGGAGCGAATTCCACTCCCTGCGCCTCGACGAGCTGGTGGTCCAGTACCTCCACCGCTTGCAGCAGTTCCGGCGGTGCTTTCTGCACACAGGCTGAGAGTCCCATCAACAGGATGCAGAAGATGACACCGACACGGAGAAACCCTTGGGATGGTTGATGTACGAACATGGTTCCCGATTACTTTCCGCCTTTGCCTTTCTTAGCCTTGGCTCCACCCACTTTGGCCATGGCGGTCTGAATCTCCGACGCCACTGCCTGGCTCTTCTCTTGGATGGCCTTGGCTTTGGCCTGTGCTCCCAGGTAGTCGCCGCTGTCAATGGCCGCTTGCACTTCAGATAGAGAAGTGGCCAACCCCTGCGCATCGGCCTTGATGGCCTCCAGCGCCGCCCGGTCTTTTCCCACCGGTGCCTTGGCGACAAGATCCTGGGCTGTCTTCACCGCTCCCTGCGCCGCTTGCTGCGCCTGGACCGCTGCAGCCTTTGCCTCTTCCTTCTTCTTGCCCGTCTCAGCCGTCACCCGTCCCGCATCCGTCTGCACGGTGGTCAGTAACTGCTCGGCCTTCTCATAGTCGCGGGTGAACGCGAACTTGGCGTCCTGGTCGGCAATCTCCTTTTTGGCATTGTTCAGCATGCCGTCCAGTTTCGCAAAATCTTCAGCCATGTACGTCGGCGCGCCGGCCGCTTGCGCCTCACTGACTGCCTTTTCTGCCGCTGCGAGTTTTTCTGTCGGGGCCTTGGCGCATCCGGCTGCCAGCACGAGCAGCGGGGCCAGTGCAAAAACCAGCAATCGCTTCATCGAATCCTCCTGATCATCTTCCGGTATGCCTCAGTCCGCCTCCGGGTGGGAACCAGCCCGCTTTTCCGGGAGCCGAAAGAAGCAGCCGGACGTTCGTAACATCCATTATACCTGTGTTGCGGTGTATTGGTGACGGAAAGTAGACTGCCCCTTCGATCGAACCGTTCGATCGAAGGGGCCGGTCTCATGGGAAAAGCCGCGCCTACTTCTTCTCGGCTTTCTTTTCTTTCTTCTCGGCCTTCATGTCCTTCTTCTCGGCCTTCTTCTCCGCAGCTGGAGCAGCCGGAGCGGCCGGCGCTGGCGCCGCCTTCTCCTCGGCCTGGACAAACGTCACCGCGCCGAACGTCAGCCCCACGACCAGGGCCATCATCGCGACAAACATCTTCATAGAGTTTTCACCTCCCTTCTATAGGGGTCTCGCCTCGAGTGAGGCGGTAGGTTACAAGTGGCAGGAGTGGCGCTCACAAGAATTCCGGAGATCAGCAAGCTTGGTGCCAAAGGGTGGAACAGGAGAAACCTTATCAATCCCCGCGTGGAATATGGAAAGTCGCGATGTGTGTCACGCGGCTGCCCGTCGCTGACTGTGGCAGAATGGCTTCCCTTCGACAAAACCGCCCCAGGACTCACTCTGAGAACAAAACAAGGGACCTCCTTCATGCAAGGCATGCACAAGGACCGCGTTGACACTCGGAGACGTGGCCCCTATAATGTCATACTTTCGCAGCTTGATCGGCAAAGGAGATGAATCATGTCGTTCACCTTCAGGCAACCGTCGAATTTAAAAAGAAAAAGAGATCACGGTTTCAGGAAGCGGATGAGCACGAAAAACGGCCGGAAGGTCTTGGCCCGACGGAGGGCCAAGGGACGGGCGCGACTCGCGGTTTGAGAGCCCTGCCCCGATGGCCCAACCGCTGGGAGATCGTCTCTTCTTCCTGCGAAACAGCGCCGACATCGAGCGTGTGAAACAGATGGGCCGCCGCTTCCAGTCCCCTCTGTTCAACCTTGTCTCCTGCCCTGCGCGACCCCTGCTCGAGCAGCCATCGAGGTATTCCAGGATCGGCATCGTGGTGGGGAAACGTTTGGGTGCGGCGGTGACCAGGAACAGGGCCAAGCGGATTTTTCGGGAACTGGCGAGGCAGGTCCGGGACCACTTGGCTGCGGGCCATGACATTTTGATTTTTCCCCGTCGGGAGGCCCTGACCATCGGCTTTCAGGTGCTGCGTGAGAAATGGCTCGCGGCGCTCAGGCGGGAGGGGTTGTTAATCGCAAGACCGGAAGGGCCATGCGGCAGGTCTGTCTCGGTATAATCAGCTTTTATCGGCGCTGGCTGTCACCCCTCGTGGGGCCTGCCTGCCGTTTTGAGCCGACTTGTTCCCGTTACGCGGGAGACGCCATCAGGCGGTATGGCGTCCTGCATGGAATGGGCCTGGCGGCGGTGCGGCTCATGAAATGCCATCCCTTCCACCCAGGCGGGTACGATCCGGTGAAATAGGCGAGTCTCTGAGTGAAGAAATCCCCGAGTCTCGCTCTCCGCATGCCGAACCCCGTGGGCCATCCGTTCTCTGACCAAACATTGTACCTGATCGAGGAGCAGCAGCACTGATGGAAAAGAGAGTCGTGGTTTTCCTCATCCTCTCGCTGGCGATCATCCTTGGATACGACTACCTGCTGAAGCAGTTGGGGCTCACGCCGCCTCCTTCTAAGTCCCAGCAAACCGTTTCTGACCAGACTCCTTCCGCCACGCCCGCGCAGGAGACTCCCTCCCCGAGTCACCAGCCGGCTTCTGGCGCAGAAGCAGCACGTGTCGTCGCGCAGGCTGGGACAGCCGGGACAACCGACCGAGCCGGCAGCCGGGAGGCCGGGTCGGCCAGGACGGTCTCGGAAGAAGAGACGCAGGAAGTCGTGACCGACCTCTACCGAGCGGTCCTCACCAATCGCGGCGCGGAGATCAAGAGTTGGGAGCTCACGAGATACACGGCCGCCGGCTCGACCGACCACAAACCTGTACAGCTCATGTATGCCGAGGGCAAATTCAAGGGCCCCTTGGCGGTCCAGACCGCCGAGGCAGCCCTTTCCAAGCAATTGCATGAAGGCCTCTATCAGGTCGAGCGGGACTTCACGACGCTGGACGCCGCGCATCCCATCGGCCACCTGACGTACACGTATCGGGTCCCTGAGACGGCCCAGCGGGTCATCAAGCAACTGACCTTCCATTACGGGAGCTACCTGGTCGACGTTTCAGTGAAGACGGAAGGGCTTACGGGATCCCTCGATGTCGGCCTGGGCGCGAATTTCGGGGTTGTGGAATGGGGCGAAGGCTTCATCGGTCTGATCGGGCCGGCCTACTTCGTCGATGACAAGTTGGAGAAGGACACCCCGGAGACGGAGTTGGAGCGGAAAGGGGCGATCCGGTGGGTCGCGCTGCAGGATAAATACTTCTTGAGCGTATTGATCCCGAGCGGGGCCTCTGCGGCGCTGGTCAAGAAAGAAGGGGAGAAGCTCGTGTCCGCCGGCGTCCGCTTCACGCAGCCTCCGGGACAGGCCCTCGTCATGCAACTCTATGCCGGTCCCAAGGAATTCGACACGCTCAAAGCGTTGAAAGTGGGGCTGGAGGACACGATCGACTTCGGGTGGTTCATCTATGGGAGTTGGGACATTGTGAGGGCGGTGGCCAAGCCGCTCTTCTACGTCCTGCGGTTCCTCAATGACTATACTCACAATTACGGCGTCACGATCATCCTCCTGACCGTCGGGATTAAGCTGCTCTTTGTGCCCTTGCAGTACAAGAGCTATAAGTCCATGAAGGACATGCAGGTTGTCCAGCCGAAGGTGGTCGCTCTCCAGGCCAAGTACAAGGACGACCGCGAGCGGCTCAACCGGGAGCTGATCAAGCTCTATCGCGACCATAAGGTGAACCCGGTGGGGGGCTGCCTGCCCATGCTCCTGCAAATGCCGGTCTTCGTCGCCCTGTTCAACATCCTCTACATGACCATCGACCTTCGCCAAGCCCCGTTTCTCCTGTGGGTGAGAGACCTCTCGGTGCAGGACCCCTATTACGTCTTGCCGATCATTATGGGGATCTCCATGGTCGTGCAGCAGAAGATCATGCCGACCACGATGGACCCGACCCAGGCCAAGGTCATGTTGCTGCTGCCCGCCTTCATGACCGTGCTGTTCCTGACTTTCCCGGCCGGCTTGGTGCTCTACTGGCTTACCAATAACGTGCTGACGATCGGACAGCAATTCGTGACGGACCGATACATCTTCAAGAAGCCCACCTTTACCTCCTCGAGCGCACCAGCCGAAGTCCCTTCCGGTGACGGCCAGAAGGCCACGGGCAAGCGCAAAAAGGACAAAGAGGTCGAAAAGATCGAGGCGGACAGCCAGGTCGAAACATAAGCGGCATTCTATGGGCGGCTCCTTGCAGGATACAATCTGCGCCATCGCCACCCCGCTGGGAGAAGGGGGCATCGGCATCCTGCGTGTCAGCGGGGAGAAGGCCATCGAGGTAGCGGCCGGCCTCTTGCGGCTCCGCTCCGGAAAGTCCCTCGCCTCGGTCCGCAACCACACACTGTATCGCGCCGACATTCTCGAGCAAGCCACCCTTCCTTCTTCCGATGTCCAACGACAGCCTTCCCGGGCCCTTGACGAAGTCCTGGTTGTGGTCATGCGGACCCCCCGTTCCTACACGGGTGAGCATGTGGTCGAGATCCACTGCCACGGGGGCCCCCTCGTGCTCCAGGCCATTTGCGAATCTCTGGTACAGCAAGGGGCCAGGCTGGCCGAGCCGGGCGAGTTTACGAAGCGCGCCTTCCTGAACGGACGGCTCGACCTAGCCCAGGCTGAGGCGGTGCTGGACACCATCCGAGCGAAAACCGCCGGAAGCCTCCGGCTGGCCCAAGAACAGTTGCGGGGGACCCTGTCGAACGAGATCAACCGGCTGCGTGAGACGCTCATCCGGTTGCTGGCCCAAGTCGAGGCAGGCATCGACTTTACCGAGGAGGATATCTCCTTCATCCAGCCGGATGAGCTGGCCGCCGGAATAAGGGCGATGATGGACGGGATTGCGCAGCTCGTGGAGAGCAGCCGGGAGGGTATGGTGCTGCGCGAGGGGGTGACCGCGGCCATTGTCGGGCGGCCCAACGTGGGCAAGTCCAGCCTGCTGAATGCGTTGCTCCAGACCGATCGTGCGATCGTCACGCCGATCCCGGGCACCACCCGCGATGTGTTGGAGGAAACGCTCAATATACGCGGCGTGCCGGTTCGTTTGCTGGACACAGCGGGGGTCCGGCCTACGAACGATCCAGTGGAGCAGGAAGGGGTCCGGCGCAGCGAGGCGGCAATGGAACAGGCGGAACTGCTGCTGATCGTCCTCGACGGCTCCGTATCGCTGACGGATGAGGATCGGAAGATCCTGACTCAACAGAGTGCCAAAAAGCGGCTGATCCTGCTGAACAAGACAGACCTGCCCTGTGGAGTGGATAAAGCGGAAGTGGCTGATCTGATCCGTTCCACCGCGGCTTTGATTCCTCTTTCCGCGAAGACAGGCGTCGGCATGGACGACCTGCGCGATGCCGTACGGTCGCTGGTGCTGCGCGCCGATTTTGAGCCGGGCGATTCAGCCGTCGTGACGCGTTTGCGGCATCGCACCGCGCTGCTGAAAGCTCAGGAGGCTTTGGGTAATGCGGCTGATTCCGTCAAAGGGCAACTGTCCGGGGAATTTATCGCCATGGATCTCCGCGCAGCCCTCGATGCCCTCGGCGAAATCACCGGCGCGGTTTCAACCGACGACATTCTGGACCGGATCTTCCGGGACTTCTGCATCGGGAAGTAGAAAAGCCGTCAGCCGTCAGCCATCAGCTTTCAGCGGTCAGCCCGTGGAAGATGAAGGCAGAGTGGCGACCCTTTCCGAAAGCTGATAGCTGATTGCTGAAGGCAGAGAGCCTCATGGCTTTGGAATTTGACATCATCGTAGTCGGCGGAGGCCACGCCGGCTGCGAAGCGGCCCTGGCCGCGGCCCGGATGGGGGCCCGGACCCTGCTGCTCACCATGGATGAAGGCACGATCGCTCAGATGTCCTGCAACCCGGCGGTCGGGGGCATCGCCAAAGGCCATCTGGTCAAGGAAATCGACGCGCTCGGCGGGGAGATGGGCCGCAACACGGACCAGGCCGGCATCCAGTTCCGCATGATCAACACCAGCAAAGGCCCCGCTGTCCGGGCGCTGCGCGCCCAGTGCGACAAGCAGCTCTATCGCCGGGCGATGCAGGAAACGATGCGTGGACAGGCCAACCTGACGATCGCCTGCGGGACGGCGGATCGGATACTCACGCGCGCGGGGGCCGTGGCCGGTCTCGTCACGGACTCGGGAGAGACGGTCGCCGCGCGGGCCGTGATTTTGACTTCGGGTACATTCCTTAAGGGTTTAATTCATGTAGGCATGAGCCACTTTCCCGCCGGGCGGGCCGGCGAGGCTGCGGCCGAGCATCTGTCGGATTGCATGCGGGATATGGGATTTGAAGTCGGGCGTCTCAAGACCGGCACGCCGCCTCGCCTGGACCGGGACACCATCGATTTTTCGGTGATGACCTTGCAGCCGGGCGATGATCCGCCGCCGCCCTTCTCCTGCCGCACCGAGCGGATCACCACCCAACAGGTTCCCTGCCATCTCACCTACACCAACCGGGAGACCCATGCGATCATCCGGGAGAACCTGGATCGCTCCCCGATGTTCACGGGAGTGATCGAGGGGATCGGCCCCCGCTACTGCCCCTCGATTGAAGACAAGGTCGTCCGCTTCGCCGACAAGGAGCGGCACCAGGTCTTTATTGAGCCGGAGGGCTTGGAGACAACCTCCTACTATCCCAACGGGATCTCGACGAGCCTGCCGGTGGATGTCCAGAGCGCCATCCTCCGCACGATTCCCGGTCTGGAGCGGGCCATCATGCTGCGGCCTGGGTATGCGGTGGAGTACGACTATTTCCCGCCGCGCCAACTGCACCCCACACTGGAGACCAAGCTGGTCGAAGGGCTTTACCATGCGGGTCAGATCAACGGCACCTCCGGCTATGAAGAGGCAGCGGCACAGGGCATCATGGCCGGGATCAACGCGGTGCTGAAGCTCCGAGGAGAGCCGCCACTTGTTCTCGACCGGTCCCAGGCTTACATCGGCGTGCTCATCGACGACCTCATCACCAAGGATGCGCGCGAACCCTACCGCATGTTCACCTCGCGGGCCGAGTACCGATTGCTGCTGCGGCAGGATAATGCCGATCTCCGGCTCACGGAGATCGGCCATCAGCTCGGTCTTGTGGAAGAGCGCACCTACACCACCTTTCAAGCGAAGCGCGATCGCATCAGTCGGGAAGTGGCGCGGCTCAAGGAAACAAGGCCAAAATGGACGGAGGAGTTTCAACGAAAGCTCAATGCGCTGGGGGTTGATAGTGTGACTCCGGACTTAACCCTTGCGCAACTGCTCAAGCGGCAGGCATTGACGTATCGTGGACTGCTGGAAATCACCGGAGAGCAGGGTCCAGATGACGAAGAAATTTTAGAAGCCATTGAAATAACAGTAAAATATGAAGGATATATTAAGCGACAACTCCAGCAAATCGTCAACTTCAAAAAACTTGAAAATCGCCTGATCCCCGCGACGTTCAATTACGACAGCATCATTGGGTTCTCGCGAGAAGTGCTGGAAAAACTCAAACGCGTCAAACCTGCGTCCATCGGCCAGGCCTCTCGAATTTCCGGGGTGACGCCGGCCGCCATTTCCCTGCTGCTTGTAGCGCTGGATCGGGATAGGCGGAAAGGCGACCTTTCGCTCGCTGTCTTATAAATTCCTCTACCGAACGCCATCAGTCCGACTGCCTTTCCCGTGCAAGTGCTTGCTGAAAATTAAGCTTGACGGCTGTCCTTATATGTCGTAATTGTTCCACGTGGAACAGGAGAGCGGATTAGCGGAGTTACTGACGAAGGGAGCTAGTGATCTTGGAATTATCGTCAATGATCGAAACATATTGGAATTTTTGACATATTTGCACGAGCTTCTTAGCTGGAATAAGAAAATTAACCTGACCGCCATCACCCAAGAACGAGAAGTCGTCGTCAAACATTTTCTTGATTCTCTTGCCTGTAGCAAAGCCTTGGATCAGCTGCCGTCAGCCTCATTTCTGGATGTCGGGTCAGGAGCCGGGTTCCCAGGGCTAGCCTTAAAGATCGTGTATCCGGACCTCGACCTGGTTCTCTTGGAGCCAAGCCTTAAGAAGACCGCTTTCCTTCGACACATGGTCGGTACGCTTCACCTACAGAGGGCGATCGTCATCTCAAGACGAGTGGAAGACTTGGCGAGGGACCAGGCCTACCACGAGCGGTTTTCTTACATCGCGACCAGGGCGCTTGAACCGGGCCAGCTCCTTCCGTTTGTCCTGCCTCTCCTGAAAGCCAACGGACGACTGATCCTGTGTCGGGCCAAATCAGTGGGGCAGCAGGTCAGTCCACATGGGCTCAGGCTCAAACAGGAGATCGCTTACCGGCTCCCCTATGGCTATGGAGACCGGGTTCTCTCCGTGTTCGTACCGGAGTCTGCAATCGGTGATTCCTCTGTTCCACGTGGAACAGTCACAGCCCGATAAGGCTAAGCTGCAAAAGAAAAGGTGGCATTTGGCCAAGATCGTCGCGGTCGCAAACCAGAAGGGGGGGGTTGGGAAGACAACGACCGCAATCAATTTATCCGCTTCCTTGGCTGTCAATGAGCAGACGGTCTTATTGGTCGATATGGATCCTCAGGCCAATGCCACCAGCGGCCTCGGAATTGATCTTTCCAGTGCTGGCTCGACGATCTATGATTGCCTGATGAGGGGCAAGCCCGCGGATGAAGCGGTTCAAGCGACAGGCGTAGGGGGGCTTTCGGTCATACCGGCAAACGCCGATCTGGTTGGGGCGGAAGTTGAGCTCGTCTCCATTCCCAATCGCGAAATAGTCCTGAAATCGGTCATGCAAGTCATTAAAAAACAATATGATTTTATTATCATAGACTGTCCTCCTGCGCTCGGCCTTCTGACCATCAATGCGTTGACCGCCGCCTCCTCAGTTTTGATTCCCGTCCAATGTGAATACTATGCGATGGAAGGGTTGGGCCGGCTGCTGGCGAATGTGAAGCGGATCCAAGAATCCTTGAATGCCGACCTGGAACTAGAAGGGATTCTCCTGACGATGTACGATTCCCGCAATAGCCTGGCTCGCCAGGTTGCCGAAGAAATCAGGACTCATTTCAAAGACAAGGTCTATCAGAGCATCATTCCGAGAAATGTCACCTTGGCAGAAGCTCCCAGCTATGGCCGCCCTGTCTTGCTATACAATGCCGCCTCAACCGGGTCCCAAGCCTACATTGAACTAGCAAAGGAGTTCCTCAACCATGGAGAAAAGAGCGCTCGGTAAAGGGTTGGAAGCGCTGCTTCCCCCTAGTGGACCGAAGACTCAGGCCAGCGCGGGGGACATTCAACAGCTGGAAGTTCAATACATTCTTCCCAATCGCTACCAGCCTCGAAGGGAATTTGCTGACGCAGACCTTGCTGAGTTGGCTAAATCGGTGAAACAGAACGGCCTGCTCCAACCGGTGCTGGTTCGCCGGAAGGGGGACGGTTTCTTTGAGCTCATCGTCGGGGAGCGCCGCCTGCGAGCCGCCAAGTTGGCCGGGCTGAAGAGCATCCCGGCGATCGTGCGAAATTCCAGCGACGAGCAAGCCATGGAGCTCGCACTCGTCGAAAACCTGCAGCGCAAGGACCTCAACCCCATGGAGGCGGCCCGCGCCTATCACCGACTCCTGCACGAGTTCGGCTTTACCCAGGATACAGTGGCTCAGCGGATCGGGAAGGATCGGTCTTCCATCGCCAACATGGCAAGACTTTTGAATTTACCTAATGAAATCCAACAGTTAGTTGAGTCTGGTCTGCTTTCAACCGGCCACGCCAAGGTGATTTTGGGTCTCACCAAAACTGATGTTCAACTCAAGCTGGCAAGGCAGATCGTCGACTCCCAGCTCTCTGTCCGGCAGGCCGAAAAACTCGCCACGAGCCGCCAGCGGTCCCCTAAAGCCAAGCGAAGCTCCCCGCGCCTCAAGCCGTACCCAGATCTTGAAGAAAAACTTCAACGACGCCTCGGAACAAGAGTCGGCATCATGAAAAGTCGTAGCGGTGGAAAGATCATCATCGAATATTTTACCCCAACCGACCTGGACCGCCTGATTGATCTGTTGTTGGAATAAATAGAATTTCTTGCCTTCTTTTCCTCCATCCATTATGCTCAGAACTTCTGGCTCAAAGCAGAGTTGCGGCACAAGACTAAGTCAACCGCCCTTAAAACAGGAAGGGGGTTCATTATGGCCTGGATGAAAGAGAAGACGGATCCGAAGAACGCGCCGGTCTCGAGCGAGGAAGGAGCCGGAGAGAGCGGCCTGGAAGCCAACGTTCGGGCTGAGGATGGTGACGATGTCATCGCCTTCGTGGGTAAGGGCGTCGAGTTCAAGGGCGTGATCAGCTATAACGGCACGGTCCGTATCGAAGGCCAACTGGACGGCGAAATTCACACGGAAGGCATTCTCCTCGTTGGAGAAGATGCCGTGATCACGGCCAAAGTCAGCGTCGGCACGATCGTCAGCAAGGGGAAGATTAGCGGCGACATCGTGGCCAAGGAAAAGGTGCGGTTGCTGTCTCCCGCGATTCTCAACGGATCGGTCAAGGCGCCGATGCTGTCCATGGAAGAGGGAGTCCTCTTCAACGGCAACATTGAAATGGCCCGCGCTGATGTCCATGAACTGCCCCGTGAAGCGGTCGTGCGCGCGGTCAATTCACCGGTCAGTAATATCAAGCGCGTCTCTGGATATGGATAAAGGGGCCTGCTCGGGGTCACATCCCGCCGTCCCGGCCGAACAAGAAGCCTAAAGCCGGCCGGAGCGCGAGGGGAGGAACAGGGTCCGCACGTAAGGCAGGGGGACCTTCTGTCCTGCCTGCTGACCGTCGGGACCCAAGCCGGAGGAGGAACCTATGTGGGGGTTCAACGCGAAAAAGAAAAACAACCTCGCCCTTGCTGAAGAGGAGAACTTTACCTTCCTGGGAAGGGGCGTTGACTTCAAGGGTGTGGTCAATTTCGACGGAACCGTCCGGATCGACGGGCGTCTGGAAGGCGAAGTCCATACGAAAGGCACCCTCATTGTCGGAGAACATGCGGTGATCAAGGGCCTTGTCACCACGGGCATCCTGATCACCAGCGGGAAGATTCAGGGCAACATTACTGCCATTGAAAAAGTGCAAATCCTCAAGCCGGGCATCCTGATCGGGGATGTCCGTTCCCCGATCTTCTCCATGGAAGAAGGGGCCCACTTTCACGGCATGTGCGACATGGGGACCAGCATGTGGATGGACCAGGAGCGCCAAGACCGCCAGGACCGCGAGAACGTGCATGACTTGGCGGCCCACAGGGGGAAGGTCCGGGTCCAAGATCTCCAGCCATGAACGTCGGCACGGTCTGTGACGGAAGAGCCCGGCGATGACCAAGCCGAAGGTCATGCTGGGGATGAGCGGCGGCGTGGACAGCTCGGTCGCCGCTGCGATTCTGGTGGAACAGGGCTTCGATGTCCGCGGCGTCACCCTCCAGGTCTGGGAACAGGAAGACGACTTGGTGGCGGTCTCCAAGCGCTGGCAGGAGCGGGGCTGCTGCAAGGTCGGCCTCGCCAGGTATGTGGCGAAGCGACTGGCTATTCCCCATGAGGTCATTGATACCAGGACTTCCTTCCAGGCAGGAGTCATAGACGACTTCCTAGCAGGGTACCTGGCCGGTACGACCCCGAATCCCTGCGTCCGCTGCAACGAGCGCGTCAAGATTCGCTCCCTCTATCAGATCGCCGAGGAACGGGGTGCAGACTTCGTGGCGACCGGCCACTATGCCCGGATCGTCCAGGAGGGCTCCAGCTACAACCTCTGCCGCGCCCACGATGTCCGCAAGGATCAAAGCTATTTCCTCTACCGGATCAATCCAACCTGGCTGCCGCGGCTGCTCTTCCCGCTCGGCTCCATGCAGAAATCGGAAGTCTGGGCCAGAGCCGAGGCGCTGGGCTTGCCGACCGACGAGCTGAAGGAGAGCCAGGAAATCTGCTTCGTAGCCCAGGGAGACTATCGAAGTTTCATCGAATCCGAAGTCCCGACTTCCAAGCGACCGGGAGACTTCACCGATACAGCGGGCAACGTCCTGGGCCGGCACGAAGGCATCGCCTATTACACACCGGGCCAGCGCCGCGGTTTGGGCATTGCGATGGGCCAGCGCCTCTATGTCCAGAAGGTGGTCGCAGAGACCCAGACCGTCGTCCTGGGCCCGGAAGAGGACCTCTTCGACTCTCGCTGTTCGGTGGCAGATCTCAACCTCTTCGATCCGGCTTTCCTGAGCGAACCGCGTCAGGCCGATGTCAAGGTCCGCTATGCCACCCCGGCAGCCCCTGCCACGCTGGTACCCAACCACGAGGGGACCATGACCGTTCAGTTCCGTGTCCCGCAGCGCGCCCTCAGCCCCGGCCAGTCCGCCGTCTTCTATGACGGTGATCGCGTGCTGGGCGGCGGGATTATCCAGTCCACATAGTCTCAAAAAGTCGCAAAGTCTATAAAGTCTGAAAGTCCCTGTCGGAGCACTGCAGCTTGTTGACTTTTCGACTTTACAGACTTTTCGACTTTCACATGTCTGCTTCTTGACAGGCCCCTTGGGCAGATGCTAGTCTGGCGCGCGTTTGCCGTGCCCACCGCACGCAAAATTTCCTTGTTCATCGCGGACTTCGACGGAATTTACTGTGGTCAAAAGCTCGGTCGCGCGCCGCTACGCCAAAGCCCTGTTTGAGCTGCTCGATCCCGGACAGGTGCCCAGCACAAGGGCCGGATTGACGGGTCTCGGGGAAGCCTTTTCCGCCTCAGTTTCCCTCAAGCACGTGCTGGTGTCGCCAGCCTTCGGATTCGAACAGAAGCAAGCCGTGCTCGCCGCACTCAGCCGGAAGCTGGGCTGCCCGCCGATCGTGGACGGGTTCCTGGCCCAACTGGTCAAAAAAAACCGCATCCGGTTTCTCCCGGATATTGCCGATGCCTTCGCCAGTTTGGCAGATCAAGCCAAGGGCACCCGGCAGGTTTCCGTGACCTCGGCCAAGGCCCTGGGTCAGGCGGAACAGGAGCGGCTGCGGCAACAGTTGCGCGCGCTGCTCCATTATGACGTGGACCTGACGTTTCACCAGGACCCCCGCCTGCTCGCGGGCCTGCAAATTCGCATCGGGAGCAGGGTCGTCGACAGCACGGTGCGGGGCCGCCTCACGGCGATGCAGAGCCTCCTGACCAAAGAGTAAAGAGATTAGGGAAGAGGAGCACCCCATGCAGATCAAGGCTGAAGAAATCAGTTCGATCATCAGAGAGAAGATCAAAGGGTTCGAGAAGCAGGTCGACGTCAATGAGATGGGCTCCGTGATCCAGGTCGGCGACGGCATCGCAAAGATCTACGGGCTGGACGGGGCCATGGCCGGCGAGATGTTGGAGTTCCCCGGCAACCTCTACGGCATCACGCTGAACCTGGAAGAGGACAGCGTCGGCGCGGTGCTCATGGGCGACGACACCGGGATCAAGGAAGGCGATCCGGTCAAGCGGACCGGCCGCATCGCCGAGGTGCCGGTCGGAGATGCCATGGTCGGGCGCGTCGTCAACGCGATCGGATTGCCGCTGGACGGCAAGGGCCCGATCAAGGCCACCGCAACCCGCCGCATCGAAATCCGCGCGCCCGGCGTCGTGGACCGCCAGTCCGTGCGCGAGCCGTTGCAGACCGGCATCAAGGCCATCGACGCGATGATTCCCATCGGCCGGGGCCAGCGCGAGCTGATCATCGGCGACCGGCAGACCGGCAAGACCGCGATCGCCGTGGACACGATCATCAACCAGAAGGGCCTGGACGTATTCTGCATTTACGTGGCGATCGGCCAGAAGCGCTCCACCGTCGCCCGCGTGGTCAAGACGCTCGAAGAGCACCATGCCATGGAGTACAGCGTCGTGATCTCAGCCACAGCCAGCGATGCAGCCTCGCTGCAGTACCTGGCGCCGTACGCAGGCGTGACCATCGGCGAGTACTTCCGCGACAACGGCAAGCACGCGCTGATCATTTACGACGACCTTTCCAAGCACGCGACCGCCTACCGGCAACTCTCGCTGCTGCTCCGGCGGCCGCCGGGCCGCGAGGCCTACCCAGGCGACGTGTTCTACCTGCACTCGCGCTTGCTGGAGCGGGCCGCCAAGCTGAGCGAGAAGCTGGGCGGGGGCAGCCTCACGGCGCTGCCGATCATCGAGACGCAGGCGGGCGACGTGTCGGCCTACATTCCCACGAACGTGATTTCGATCACGGACGGACAGATTTACCTGGCCAGCGACCTCTTCTATTCGGGCATCCGGCCGGCGATCAACGTGGGCCTCTCCGTGTCGCGCGTGGGCGGCTCCGCGCAGATCAAGACCATGAAGCAGGTGGCCGGCACGCTGCGCCTCGATCTCGCCCAGTACCGCGAGATGGCGGCCTTTGCGCAGTTCGGCAGCGAGCTGGACAAGGCCACGCAGGCGCAGCTCGCGCGGGGTGTCCGCATGGTCGAGCTGCTCAAGCAGGGGCAGTACAAGCCCATGCCGGTGGCCGACCAGGTGATCTCGATTTACGCGGGCACGAACGGGTTCGTGGACGATGTCGCCGTGGACAAGATCCGGCAGTTCGAAGAGGACCTGCTGCACTACGTGACCCAGCACCACCCGCAACTCAAGAAGGACGCCGCGACCAAGGGCAAGATCGACGAAGCGTTCGGCGCCGAGCTCAAGCGGGTCATCACCGAGTTCAAGCAGAAGATGGGGTACGGAGCGAAACCGTAAGGCGAGTCATCCGTCAATGGTCATTCGTCAACGGGAAAGACGAGGGAAATAGTCTCCGCCCCATTGACCATTGTCCATTGACTATTGACCTGGATCACCTATGCCGAGTCTCCAGTCATTGCGGCGCAAGATCGGCGCCGTCAAGAACACCCAGAAGATCACCAAGGCCATGAAGATGGTGGCCGCGGCCAAGCTCAAGCGCGCTCAGGACCGTATCCTGGCGGCCCGCCCCTACGGGCACAAGATGCGCGAGGTGATCGCCAATCTCAGCACGCGGGTCAACCGGGCCGCCCACCCCTTGCTGCAAAAACGCAAGGCCAAGCACGTCGAGGTCCTGATCGTCACCAGCGACCGGGGGCTCTGCGGCGCCTTCAACGCCAACATCGTGCGCAAGGCGCTGGAGTTCCTCCGGGAAGCCGAGACCACAGGGGTCAAGGTGACCGTGAGCGTGGTGGGCCGGAAGGGCCGCGAGTACTTCCGCCGCCGCCCCTGGCCGATCCGGCAGGAGTGGCTGGGGGTCTTCGACCGATTGACCTACGAGCATGGGCTGGACATCGGGCAAGACCTGATCGACTCCTTCACCAAGGAGACGTTTGACGAGCTCTACGTCATCTACAACGAGTTCAAGTCTGCGATCCAGCAGCGGGTGATCGTGGAGCAGTTGTTTCCGATCGAGGCGTTGGAGCGAAGAGCCGAATCCCGCGACGGTTTTGCGGGCGGCAGCTACGAGTACGAGCCGGATGAGGGCGAGTTGCTGGCGGCCTTGCTGCCCAAGCATTTCCAGACGCAGGCGTTCCGCATCCTGTTGGAATCCTCCGCCGCGGAGCAGGGCGCGCGGATGGCCGCAATGGACGGCGCCACCCGCAACGCGGGCGAGCTGATTAAAAAACTGACGTTGTATTACAACAAGACGCGCCAGGCCGCGATCACCAAGGAATTGATGGACATCGTGGGTGGCGCGGAAGCGTTGAAATGAGTCAGGCAAGCGGCGCGAGGCGAGCGGCAAGGGGGAAGAACTTCTTACCTCTAGCCACTTGCCACTAGCCCCTGGCCTACGAGCGGGAAGAAAGGAGCGAGCAGTGAGTACAGGAAAAGTCATGCAGGTCATCGGGCCCGTGGTGGACGTGGAGTTTCCGCCCGGCCGTCTCCCGAACATCTACAACGCGCTGAGGATCGAGCAGGCGGAAGACAAGAAGGCCGGCACGCCGGAAGTCCGCCTCACGCTGGAGGTCGCCCAGCACCTCGGCGAGAACCGCGTGCGCGGCGTGGCCATGTCCTCGACCGACGGCCTGGTCCGCGGGATGGAGGTGAAGGATACGGGTGCGCCCATCTCGGTGCCGGTCGGGCGCGAGACGCTGGGCCGCCTGATTAACGTGCTCGGGGAGCCGGTGGACGAGATGGGCCCGGTCAATGCGAAGAAGACGTACCCGATCCACCGTCCCGCTCCGGCGCTGGATGACCAGGAGACCAAGACCGAGATCCTGGAAACCGGCATCAAGGTCGTGGACCTGCTGGAGCCCTATTCCAAGGGCGGCAAGGTCGGCCTCTTCGGCGGCGCCGGCGTGGGCAAGACCGTCATCATCATGGAGCTGATCAACAACATCGCGCTCCACCACGGCGGCTTCTCGGTCTTCGCGGGGGTGGGCGAGCGGACGCGCGAGGGGAACGACCTCTGGCACGAGATGCAGGAATCCAAGGTCATCGACCCCAAGGACTTCACCAAATCCAAGGCCTCCCTCGTGTACGGCCAGATGAACGAGCCGCCGGGCGCCCGGCTGCGCGTGGGCCTCACGGGCCTGACCATCGCCGAGTACTTCCGCGACGAGGAAAACCAGGACGTGCTGCTCTTCATCGACAACATCTTCCGGTTCACCCAGGCCGGCTCGGAGGTGTCCGCGCTGCTGGGCCGCATGCCGTCCGCCGTGGGTTACCAGCCGACGCTCGGCACCGAGATGGGCGCGCTGCAGGAGCGCATCACCTCCACCAAGAAAGGGTCCATCACGTCGGTCCAGGCCATTTACGTGCCGGCGGACGACCTGACCGACCCGGCGCCGGCGACGGCCTTCGCCCACCTGGACGCCACCACCGTGCTGTCGCGCCAACTGGCCGAATTGGGCATCTATCCGGCCGTGGACCCGCTGGACTCGACTTCGCGGATTCTGGACCCGCAGGTTATCGGCGAGGAACATTACAAGGTCGCGCGGGGCGTTCAGTCGATCTTGCAGCGGTACAAGGACTTGCAGGACATCATCGCGATCCTGGGCATGGACGAGCTGTCCGAGGACGACAAGCTAACCGTGGCCCGCGCCCGGAAGATCCAGCGTTTCCTCTCGCAGCCCTTCCACGTGGCCGAGGCCTTCACGGGGACCCCAGGCAAGTACGTGAAGCTGAAAGACACGGTCCGGAGCTTCAAGGAGATCGTCGAGGGCAAGTACGACGACCTGCCGGAGCAGGCCTTCTACATGGTGGGCCCGATCGATGAAGTGATCGCGAAGGCGGAGAAGCTGGGGTACAAACGGAGCTAGAAAGGCGTTATCAGTATACAGTCGTCAGTAGTCAGTCGAGACGAAGGACCGAGAGCTGGCCACTGAAAACTGATTACTGAGAACTGAAAACTAAGAATGGCTGGAAAGCTGCTACTGGAAGTCGTCACGCCGGACAAGCTGCTGCTCAGCAAGCAGGTGGACGAGGTGATTGCGCCGGGCGCCGAAGGGGAGTTCGGCGTCCTGCCCGGCCATTGCCATTTCCTGTCCACGCTGAGGATCGGCGAGCTGCGCTACCGCATCGG
>VGXG01000005.1 GCA_016873395.1 Nitrospira sp.
GGGGAGGCTATGGCCTTCGTTTGCCCCTCGTCTTGGTATCGCTGGAGATTGTAAGCCAACCCCAGTTTCGAGAGGGAGAAAATGAGCCACTTGGAAGGGTCAAAGTTATACCACTTGGGGCCGTTGCGGTAATCGCGCAGATGGGTGTGGTGGTAGTTGTGATACCCCTCGCCGAAGGTCACGAGAGAGATCCACCAACTGTCTCGGCTGCTATCATTGGTGCCGTGCGGCTGCGAGCCCCAGATGTGGCAGATCGAGTTGATGCAGAAGGTCGAATTCAAGACCAGGAAAACTCGGCACACTCCGGCAAGCAGAAAGCAACTGAGCCCGCCGAGCCAGCCGCCGTGCAGCAATCCGACGATGAAGGGAAGCAGGAGGCCGGAGATGACGATGGGAAGGTAGTACTTGTGCTGCCACATGATGAGCGGGTCTTTCCGCAGCTTGGACTCCCACTTTTCCTCTCGGTACGGAGACTTCTGAAAAATCCAGCCGCAATGGCTGTACCAAAATCCCTTCAGGGCGTTGTATGGGTCTTCCTCCTGGTCACAACGAGCGTGGTGCCGGATATGATCCGAGCACCACCGGAGCGCTGAGTTTTCCAAGGCCCACCCGCCTGCCACCAAGAGGCAGGCCTTCACCCAGTTCCGGCATTCGAAGCTCCGATGGGAGATCAGACGATGGTACCCCACCGTGATTCCCAACCCGCTCACCATGTACAGGGTGGCGAACATCGCCCAATCCAAGGTGCTGAAGCCATACGCGACACCGAAAGCCGGGACCCCGATGAGCGTCACGGTGGTAATGAGAACGAAGAGGAAAATAACCGGGTAATCCTTCTTACGAGCAATCTCTTGCACTCTCTTTCCTCCTAGGTCAGTCCGGGCAACTCACACGGTGGCGAGCAAAAAATTGGCGACATCATAGCGGACTCGATCTGGAAATTTCAAGCAAAAAGTTCTTCGGTGTATACTAGAGCCAGGTACCGGCTATTACCCGTGACGAGGAAGACCGTCCGCCGATGAAGGACGACGATTCCGCCCGCGAAGATGCCATCCGCCGGATCGGCCGGGAGTTGGCTGCGCAGAGCGCCGGCCTTGCCCCTACGATCTTCGATCCGCGCTGGTGGTCCGGCAGCCTGCTGGACTGGTGCATGAAGGACGAGGCCTTCAAGGTCCAGCTCTTTCGCTTTATCGACGTCCTTCCTTCCCTCCGCACCGATGAGCAGGTTGCCCGGCTTGCGTCGGAGTACTTCGACGAGTCGGCCCTGGCAGGCCCTCTCCGGTGGGGCCTGCGCGCCATGTCGGCGACAAAGCTCGGCTCTCGCTTGAGCGCCCAGTCTCTGCGCCGACAGATCAACCAAATGGCCAGGACCTTCATCGCCGGGGCCACCATCGAGGAGGCCTTGCCGGTGCTCCTGCGCCTATGGACCGAGGGGCGAGGCTTTTCCGTTGACCTGCTTGGCGAAGCCACGGTCAGCGAGAAAGAAGCGGACCAGTACCGCGATCGGTGCATCGAGGCGCTGGAGCAGCTCGGCAAAGCCACGACCGACTGGCCGGCCGCTCCCCTCCTGGAGCGAGACCCCTTCGGGTCGGTTCCGCGTGTGCACCTGTCCGTCAAGCTTTCGGCTCTCTATTCCCAACTGGACCCCATCGATGCGGAGGGCAGTTTTCAAGCCGTTGCGGCCCGTCTCCGCCCGATCCTTGACCGGGCCATATCGATCCCGGCTGCCATCACGTTCGATATGGAGCAGGCTGAGCTGAAGGACCTGACCTTCACGATCTTCATGCGGCTCCTTTCCGAGGATCGGTACCGTTCCTATCCCTACGGCGGGATTGCCGTCCAGGCCTATCTGACCGACTCGGCAGGCGACCTGGACAGATTGCTGGAGTGGGTCCGGCAACGAGGAGCACCGGTGACCGTTCGACTGGTCAAGGGCGCCTACTGGGATTCGGACATGATCCGCTATCGACAAAGGGGCTGGCCGGTTCCGGTTTTCCTGAACAAACCGGAGACGGATGCCAGCTACGAAGCCTTGGGTCGGAGACTGACCCAGCAGAGTGACCTCATCCGGCCCGCCTTTGGCACCCACAACCTGCGCAGCCTGGCCCATGCAGCGGCGGCGGCGCAAGCGGCAGGACTGTCTCCCCTGGCCTGTGAGTACCAGATGATCTTCGGCATGGCCGAGCCGCTGCAGGCAGCCGTGGCGGCCTCCGACCGTCGTGTACGGATCTATGCCCCGGTCGGCTTGTTTATTCCCGGCATGGCCTACTTGGTCAGGCGTCTGCTGGAGAACACCTCAAACGAATCCTTCTTGCGCAAAGAGTATGTGGAATCGACCCCCCTGGACCTTCTGCTGGCTCCTCCTCGCATCTCCCCCGCCGAGTCTGTTCAATCACTCCCTGGCGGCATCGACCAGGAACCCCTCGGCCAACCGGGACAAACCAAGCGTTTCGTCAACGAGCCGCATGCGGATTTTTCAAAAGCCTCCGCAAGAACTGCCATGGTCCGGGCCATCATCTCGGCCAGAGCCCAATTGGGGCGTCGGTTCCACTACCAATCCCCATCGGGACTGATCCCGTCAGGCCACGAGATCATTTCGCGCAATCCCAGCAAGCCCGATGAAATCGTAGGGGTGATTCCAGGCTATGCGCTGTCGGGCGTGGATGGAGCGGTCCGCGCCGCACTCGCTCAGTTCTCTGACTGGAGCATGGTCCCGCCGGCCCAGCGGGCCGACATCATGGTCAGAGCGGCCTCTGTGATGCGCAGCCGGCGTTTTGAGCTCGCGGCCTGGGAAATCCTTGAAACGGGCAAGCCCTGGCGGGAGGCCGATGCGGACGTGGCCGAGGCGATCGACTTTCTTGAGTTCTACGCGCGCGACGTCAAGCGGCTCACTCTCCCACAGAGGCTCGGACAGGAACCGGGGGAACTGAATCATCTGCTCTATATGCCCAGGGGGTTGACGGCGGTGATCGCACCCTGGAATTTTCCCCTGGCGATCCCGACCGGCATGGTGGCCGCTGCCCTGGTGACGGGCAATGTCGTCCTCTTTAAGCCTTCCGAGCGATCACCGGTGATGGGGTGGCTGTTGGTCGAGGTGCTCAAGGAAGCGGGGCTGCCGGACGGAGTCCTCCAGTTTCTCCCGGGAGGCCCGGACCTTGGCCGGGCGCTGGTGGTGCGTCCTGAGGCGGCCATGATCGCCTTCACCGGATCGAAGGAGGCAGGCCTTCAGATCCTTGCCCAGGCGGCGCGGGTGGAGCCGGGCCAACGGGCGGTCAAACACGTCATCGCGGAGATGGGGGGAAAGAACGCGATCATCGTCGACGAAACGGCGGACCTGGACGAAGCCGTGGTCGGCGTCGCGGCTTCCTTGACCGGCTATCAAGGACAAAAATGCTCGGCCTGCTCACGGGCCATTGTCCACGAGTCGGTCCATGATCTCTTTCTCCAGCGCCTGGCGGATGCCGTGATGAGCCTCCGGATCGGTTCACCGGAAGACCCGGGCACGCAGATGGGGCCCATGATCGACGAACGGGCACGCGACAAAGTTCGCAACTACATCGAGATCGGGAAACGAGAGGGTCGGTTGATCCTTGAACGGCAGGTGTCTGGCGAAGGCTTCTTTATCGGACCGGCCCTGTTCGCCGAGGTCCAGGCCCATCACCGGTTGGCCCAGGAAGAGATTTTCGGGCCGGTCCTCGCCGTGATGCGGGCAAGTGATTTTGCCGAGGCGATCCGGCTGGCGAATGATTCGCCCTACGCCCTGACGGGCGGGGTCTATTCACGGAGCCCCGTCAATATCGAGCGGGCGCGCCACGAATTCGACGTGGGGAATCTCTACATCAACCGCCCCATTACCGGCGCGCTGGTCGGCCGGCAGCCTTTCGGGGGCCATCGTCTCTCGGGGGTCGGCACCAAAGCCGGCGGGGATGATTACGTAGCCCAATTCATGGTGAAAAAGGTCGTCAGCGAAAACACCCTTCGCCGGGGGTTCGCCCCGGCGGATTGATGCTACCGGGTCTTGATCTCCGCTTCCTCCAACTCCTCGGTAATCTCGGTCACCAATCCACGGTCCGATTTGATCGGCGGGAGTTCTTGCCGCTCGACATACTTGACAAGCCCGACGCCCCTGGCGAACCAGGCCGTCATGACGTCCGTCCCGACCGCCGTCTGGTTGGTGCCCGTAAGGTGGATCCACATCTTCATCCTGGCTTCGAGGCGGATGGCATCCTGGTAGGTGCCGGCCGGTACCACGATGTTCTCGCGGCCGACCACTGAAACCGACGCTTCGACATCCACCCGCTCGTCCTTTTCATCGCCGTCCAGGTCAGAGCCGAGGTTCAGCCTTTTTCGATCCAACTGTTGAAATGACGACGGGCAGACCAACGGGAAGCGCACGATCTGATACGGGACCAGTTGTTTTTCGAGGGGGGTCCCCGGCCGGGACCCGTAATAGACGATCCCGACTGCATCCCGCCGGTAGTAACTGTTCGACGGCCCGTGATTGCCGGGATTGGTATCGTGGAAGACCTTGACTGAGACTCCCTGCAAGGGCTCGACGCCTTGTACAGTCGAAACGTTTTGGAACGAGCCGGCGGCGATTTTCTGAAGAGGACTTTCCAGCACCTGACCCCGGTACTTCCACTGGCTTCCCTTCGTGTCGGGAAAATATTCTTCTGCAGCGGCGATGGTCTCTCCCTCCGTGGAACCGGAAGCCTCGCCGCAGGGGCCGGCTGCGGCGAGGAGAGGCAGCCCGAAAAGCCCCAGCGTGACGAAGAGGAGCGCGGCTCCCGGTTTGTTGGCATGACGTGGCATGGTTGCTCCTGTCGTTGATTGGGTGTCACGGTACCATAAGTTTGTGAAGGCCGGCAAGACCGTGCCTTCTTGGCAAACGGTCCCTCCCGGCTTGTGTTTGTCGGCGTGAATTCATGATAATGATGGCGTGAGGCTTCATGTCGAACCGATCCCAACCGAACACTGATCCGGTCCATTCTCTTGACTGTGCCTTCCCCACCGTCCTGGTGACAGGGGGCTCGCGGGGCATCGGCCGCGCCATCTGTCTCGAATTCGGCCGGAGGGGGTGGCGGGTCGGAGTTCACTACCGGGAGCGGCGGGATGAAGCGGGCAAGACTGCTGCAATGATCAAGGACGGTGGAGGCGAAACAGCCCTCTATCAAGCCGATATCCGCCATGCGGGGCAGGTCCAGGCCATGGTCCAGGATTTTGTGGCCTGCTGGGGCCGCCTGGATGTCTTGATCTGTAACGCGGGGCAGGCCGTCAGCAGTCTCGTGCTCCGCCTGCGGCCGGAACAGTGGGCGGATGTCATCGAGACGAACCTCACGGGCACGTTCCATTGCCTTCGCGCAGCCGGGCCCGTCATGCTGGCCCAGCGAGAAGGCTCAGTGCTCGTGGTGGCTTCCTTTGCCGGCTTCCAAGGTCGTGCCGGTCAAGCCGCCTATGCCGCCTCGAAAGCCGGCCTCTTGGGGTTGGTCAAGAGCGTGGCCAGGGAATGGGGGCCGCACAACGTCCGGATCAATGCGGTCTGTCCCGGCTGGCACCAGACAGGCCTGTCGGAAGCTTCTCTTCCTGGATCAGATGAGCTGGCGGAGCACGTGCTGGGGCGATTCGTGGATTTGGAGTCGGTCGCACGGTCGGTCTGCCACCTGGCGTTGTTGCGGGATGCCTCCGGCCAGGCGTGGAACCTGGACAGCCGCATCCTGTAGCAGCGCTGAATGCCGGGGACCCGTTGCTCCAGGAGTGCAACGGGCGCCCTGACTGCTGAACCTCACATGAGCGATCACATTCATTCATCATTCATCACTCATCACTCATCAATACCAGGCATTTTTGTCACCGGCACCGACACAGGAGTTGGGAAGACCCTCGTCACGGCGGCCCTGGCCTGCCACCTGAAGCAGGGTGGCACCAAAGTCGGCGTGATGAAGCCGGTCGAAACCGGTTCAGTGGCCGGCTCTTCCACGTTCTCTGATGGGGAACGTTTAAAGGCCGGGGCCGGCAGTGACGACCCCCTTGACTTGATCTGCCCTTACCGGTTTCCCGCCCCGCTAGCTCCACTGGCTGCTGCCAGACACGCAGGCGTGACCATCGACCCTGAACGGATTAGGGGCTTCTTCAAAACTCTGGCGACCCGCTGCGAGATTCTCTTGGTCGAAGGGGTGGGTGGCGTGATGGTGCCGCTCGCGGAGCAGTTCAACGTTCTGGACCTCATCAACTTGCTCGGATTACCGGTCTTGGTTGTGGGCCGAGCAACCTTGGGCGGCGTCAACCATGCCTTATTGACGGTCAAGGCCTTGCGCCAGCGCGACATTGCCATTGTCGGCTTCGTTTTGAACCAACTTTCCGCGCCCGAAACCTTGTCCCATGCACAGCAGAGCCAGGCGACGGTCTCGCTGGTCAGAGAACTGAGCGAAGTCCCGGTCGTGGGTCCGCTCCCCTATCGGAAAGGATTGCAGGAGGATTGGGAAGGAGGAATAGCCTGGCTGGCTCAGGATCAAACGATTCGTGAACTGGCCAGCTTGATCAGGCCAGACGTACCAGGAAGGCCCGGACTGCCTCGGCCACGTCGGCCGCCCCCGCGATTGCGGAAATGACTGCCACCCCGTCGGCTCCTGCTTCGAGTAGCCCCGCCACCTTCCCGGCCGTGATGCCGCCGATGGCGAATACCGGGAGCTGCGTCAGAGACCTGATCGCCCGCAGCCCGTCAAGGCCGACCACCGGCTCATGATCCAGTTTGGTGTCGGTCGCAAAGATCGGGCCGAATCCCACGTAATCAGCCCCTCCCCTGCTCGCCTCCTGGACTTGGGAAGGAGTATGGGTCGAGATGCCGATGATCTTGTCCGGCCCGAGGATGGTTCTGGCGTAGTCCAGGGGCAAATCCTCCTGGCCGAGGTGGACGCCGTCGGCCTCGACCGCCAGCGCGAGATCACATCGATCATTCACCAGGAAGGTCGCGCCGACATCGGCGGCCGCTTGCCGCAGGGCAAGGGCGTGACGATAGGCGGTTGCCGCCGAGGCCTGTTTGTCGCGATACTGAAACAGCCTGGCCCCGGCTGAGGCGGCTTCGGTCAGCAGCTCAGCCAGTGATCGTCCCCTCGAAACCTGTGGATCCAGGATGATGTAGAGGCCGTGGAGGGAGGAGAAGCGGGGCTGGACGCGTGACACAAGGCTCAACTTGAATGGGTGGCAAGGAACCGCTCAAGAAAGCCGGTTGAGACCCGGCCTTTTTGGAACTCCGCGTCGTTGAAAATGCGGCGATGCAGAGGAATAGTCGTCTTGATTCCTTCTAAGACGAATTCGTCCAGGGCGCGCCGCATCCTGGCCATAGCTTCCTCGCGGTCCTGGCCGTGCGTGATCAGCTTGGCAATCAGTGAATCATAATGGGGAACCACCGGGGTGTTTGACTCCATGGCGGAATCCACCCGCACACCGAACCCTCCTGGGGGATGGTACCGCGTCACAAGACCGGGGCAGGGGGTGAACTTTTCCGGACATTCGGCGTTGATTCGACATTCGAAGCTGTGCCCGACCAGCCGGATGTCCTGTTGCTTGAAACTCAGCGGCAGTCCGGCGGCGATGCGGATTTGTTCTTTGATTAGGTCGATGCCGGTCACCATTTCCGTCACCGGATGCTCCACCTGGATCCTGGCGTTCACTTCCATAAAATAAAAGTTCTGGTCTTTGTCCAGCAGAAATTCGACCGTTCCTGCGTTGCGATAGTGGGCGGCCCGCACCGCCTCCACCGCTATGCGCCCGATCTCCCGCCGCAATCGCTCATCGATGGCCGGCGAGGGGGCCTCTTCCACCAGTTTTTGATAGCGCCGCTGGATCGAGCAGTCTCGCTCGCCCAGAGACACGACCCGGCCGCGTTCGTCGGCCAGCACCTGGACCTCGATGTGGCGCGGCTCGAGGAAATACCGCTCCAAATAAACGGCCTCGTTGCCGAAGGTGGCCTTGGCCTCGGCCTGTGCGGCTTGGAAAGCCCGGACGAGCTCATCCTCCTTATTGACCACCCGCATGCCCCGCCCGCCGCCGCCGGCCGAGGCTTTAATGATGACGGGGAACCCGATCTTGCGGGCGGCTTCCAGCGCCTCGCCCTCGCTCCTCAGTTCCCCCTGGCTGCCGGGCAGAACCGGAATGCCCCGCCGGATCATGAGCTCCCTCGCTTTCGACTTGTCACCCATCGTGGCGATGTTTTCGGAGGTGGGGCCGACAAACTTGGTCCCGATGGACTCGCACACTTCGGCAAAATGGGCGTTCTCGGCCAAGAACCCGTAGCCGGGGTGAACCGCGTCCGCTCCGGTGATCTCGGCAGCGCTCAGCACGTTGGGGATGTTCCGGTAGCTGAGGGCCCCTTCCGCCGGCCCGACGCAGACATGTTCGTCCGCCGCACGCACGTGCAACGAACTCGCGTCCACGTCCGAATGGATAGCGACAGTCTTGATGCCGAGCTCTCTGCAAGCCCGGATGACCCGGAGGGCGATTTCTCCGCGGTTGGCAACTAAAAGCTTCTTGAACACCGGCTGACTCCTGCTGAGGAAAAATGGATCAGGAAGCGGGTGCGGGATCGACCAGAAACAACGGTTGCCCGTATTCGACCGGTTTGGTGCTCTCCGCGAGGATCTTGACGACCCGTCCGTCGACTTCGGCCTCGATCTCATTCATCAGTTTCATCGCCTCCACGATGCACAAGACCTGTCCCTTCTTGACGAAATCACCTTCTTCCACGTAGGGATCAGCGTCCGGTGAGGGTGATCGGTAGAAGGTGCCGACAATGGGTGATGTAACCGTCACCTTTCCCGACAGGTTTTCCAGGGAGGAGGCGGCGCGAGATTCTTCAGGGACCTCCGGGCCGGCCACTGCTCGTTCCACCGTGACCGTATGGCCAGGCCGTGTGTCCCTGCAGACCCGGATGCGGAAGCCCTGCCGCTCCACTTCCAGCTCGGACAAATCATGCTGTTTGAGCAGCTCCACCAAGTCGCGGATGGCATGTCGACTCTCACCGGTCAGAACGTCCGGGCCTGACTCGGGCGAAAGAAAGCCGGAGTCGGGGTCAGGCAACGAGACCAGGCGGCCGCGCTTCGTGCTGGCGCGCGGCTGATTGCGGCGGCGGCTCACCTGACACGCTCCACGTACGCGCGGGTTCTGGTGTCGATCTTGAGCACCTCTCCGACCTCCAGGTATAAGGGCACCTTGATCACGGCCCCCGTTTCTACGATCGCGGGCTTGGTTCCGCCCGACGCCGTGTCCCCCCTGACGCCCGGTTCTGTATCCACCACCTTGAGTTCGATGAAGATCGGCAGCTCCACGGCAATCGGCTGGTGCTCGTAGACAAGGATCTTCGCCACCATGTTTTC
Source organism: Nitrospira sp. (assembly GCA_016873395.1). GTDB lineage: Bacteria > Nitrospirota > Nitrospiria > Nitrospirales > Nitrospiraceae > VGXG01. The sequence goes on from VGXG01000005.1 coordinate 9,372, forward strand.
CTTGAGCAGATCGGCGTTCTCACCCAATTGTTTCTTCTCGTAGGTGAACTGTTCAAAGCTCTCCGTATCCATGAAGGTATAGGAGTCACCTGCCGCATAGAGGAATTGCATCTCTCGCTCTTCCAGGTCCGGCTCGTCAAACCGCTCACCCGATCGAAAGGTCCGGTCGATGACATTGCCCGTCTTGTAACTCTTCAGCTTGGTCCGGACGAAGGCTCCGCCCTTACCTGGCTTCACGTGTTGAAACTCCACGATGAAGTAGGGCTCGCCCGCAACTTCCAGGCGGGACCCATTGCGAAAATCAGCCGTTGAAATCACGTTCTCATGCCTCCATACCAAACTTCGTTTGAACCGTCCGCTCCGATCAGATGCGGGCGGATAGTTACTTTGCCACCAGTAACATCCCGTCCAGGTTTCTCCGATATCACGTCGCCGCGGCCCGTCCATCTCTCAGATAGTCAACCACGGCCTTGACGGCAAGCAGATAACCGCTCGGTCCGAAGCCGGCAATCTGGCCGATCGCGACGTCGGCAATATAAGACCGGTGCCGGAATTCTTCCCGCTTATAAATGTTGGTCAGGTGAACCTCGACGGTGGGCAGCCCGACAGCCGCAATCGCGTCCCTGATGGCCACGCTCGTATGGGTGTAGCCGGCCGGGTTAATGACGATCGCGTCGAATCGCCCCTTGGCCTCTTGAATCCAGGTCACCAACTCGCCCTCCAAATTGGATTGCCTGGCTTCCGCCTTGATCCGTTCCTGTTTGGCCAGCTTGGCGATCGATTGGTTGATCGCCTTCAGAGAGGTGTTCCCGTACAGGGACCGCTCGCGCAACCCCAGCAAATTCAGGTTGGGGCCATGTAAAACCAGGACTCGCAGCATAGCATCATGTCCTGCGGTGCCGAAACCGGTTCCCGCGACAAAGCCTCCTGCCCGTTGATGAAGTGCGTATTCTAACAGGCCTGCAACAGGGAGTAAATAGAAGTGTGGCTATACGGAGCGAACGTATGCTGGGAGGCGTGCTTCACCGATTCTGTCCGCCGCCATCGAATTTTTTCCAGGGGCCCGCCATCGGTCCCAGGGTTAGGGCTGCATCGAGAATCCGGTCCGCCAGGAGCCGTTTGGGAAGCAGCCCCAGCTCCGTCACTCGGCCGGTGCGGTCGACAAGCACCGCCTCGTTGGTGTCCGACCCGAAGCCGGACCCTTCTGCCAGCACGTTGTTTCCGACGACGAGGTCCAGCCCTTTGCGCCTCAGCTTGTCGATTGCCTGGGGCAGGGCCGGTCCCGTCTCGGCTGCGAAACCGACCAGAATCTGGTTCATCCGCCGCTTTGCGAGCAGCTCCAAAACATCGACCGTTGGTTCCAGCTCCAGCCTCTCCAGCGACCCGCTGCTCTTTTTGATCTTCTTGGATGAGAGACGCTTGGGTCGGAAGTCGGCCACGGCTGCGGCCATGATCAGAACCGTCGACCAGGCAAACCGTGCACTCAGAGCTTTTTCCATCTCCTCCGCCGTGCAGACCGAGAGCAGCTCCACTCCCGGTGGAATAGCCAGCGCGGTCGGTCCGCTCACCAACGTCACTTCCGCGCCCCGCTCGCGAGCCGCCTGGGCAACCGCATAACCCATCTTCCCGGACGACCGGTTCGAGATGAACCGCACCGGGTCGATGGCTTCCTGCGTCGGCCCCGCCGACACAAGCACACGCTGCCCCGTCCAATCCCGGCGGGGAAGCAGTCGTTGCTCGATTGCGGACAGGATCACTGCATCGTCCGGCAACCGTCCCTTGCCTATTCGTCCTGAAGCCAGCGGACCTTCTTCCGGTTCGAGCACGGTCACCCCGCGCCGATGCAGGACATCGCGATGTGCCCTCATGGCCGGATGGTCCCACATGTTGCCATCCATGGCCGGGGCCAGAATGAGCGGGCAGGACACGTTCAGGACCAGGGTGCTCAGCAAGTCATCCGCCAGCCCGAGGGCATATTTGGCCAGTTGATTCGCGGTCGCCGGGGCGATGACGACGGCGTCGGCCTGCTCCGGCAAGGTCAGGTGGAGCATCTCCTGGCGGGACCCGAACAGGTCGGTGGCCACAGGGTGCCGGGAAAGGATTTCGAAAGTCAGCGGGCAGACAAAACGGGTGGCCGCTTCAGTCATAACCACGGAAACGTCGGCGCCCTCCTCCATGAGCCGGCGCAGCAGCCCCACGGCCTTATACGCGGCGATGCTGCCGCTGACGCCCAGTACAAGCCGCTTTCCCGGAAACCGCATGGCTGGCGCAGGAGGCATGGGCGGTCTATTCCTCCCCTTCCGACTCCCCCGGCTTGGCGGAGTCGTCCACGTAGACGCTCAGCTCCTTCTTGATCTCGCGCGCGTCCTCGCCGGTGTCGGGAAGGACCATCCGCTCTATTTCGCTCTCTTTACCACGCTTTGCGTCTTTGATAGCCTGCCTGGCTTCTTTATCCGTCAGAAACTCAACCTGGCCGTGCAGGACTTCGTCCAGCGCGATCGTCGTTTCCTTCAAGAATTTCGGCGGCCCGACGGGCCTCGCGCCCTGCAGCAAGTGCTTGGCCCGCTGAGACGCGGCGATGACCAGCCGATAGCGGGAATCAAAGCGTTGCTGGTTCGACTCGAGCAGTAGCGACAAAGGATTGATCATGGTGTTGCTTCTCCTTTACGTTGTCACGGATCCTTGACGATCCGCTGGTTTCTCGTCCACTTCCTTGATGAAATTCTTTTCCAGCCAGGCGATGTCCAGCCGTTTGGTCTTGATGCGTTCGGATAGGAAGATCGCCTCCAGTTCCTTTAGGGCCTGCTTCATATCGTCGTTCCGCACGATATAGTGGTATTCCCTGTAGTTCCAGACTTCCTCGCGCGCCTTCTGAAGCCGGCGCTGGATCTCCTCCGGAGAATCCCCGGCGCGATGCTGAAGCCGCGATCGCAGGGCTTCGAGGGACGGGGGCATGATGTAAATATAGACGGCGTCATCGAACCGCTTCTTGATTTGCATCGCTCCTTGGGCGTCGATCTCCAGTAGAACATCAAGGCCCTTCTCCATCATCTCGGCCAAAGCCTGTCGGGGCGTCCCATAGGAGTGTCCATACACGGGCGCCCATTCGGCGAACTCGTTTCGCTGGATCATGTCCTGAAACTGGTGCTCGTCCACAAAGAAATACTCGCGGCCATGCACTTCGCCCGGCCGAGGCTTGCGGGTGGTATAGGAGATCGACTGCTGCAGGCCCGGCACGATCGAGATGATTTCCTTGCACAGCGTCGTCTTGCCGGCTCCAGACGGTGCCGAGACCACGAACAGCAGCCCCCTCCGTTCCGTCGACTCGCGCGGTCTTTTTGACTCCGGCAACATTCCTGCATCCTACCACAAGAGAAAATCCCTGGCACAGGTCATTCGATATTCTGGACTTGTTCGCGGATCTTTTCCAGCTCTCCTTTGATCCGAACCACATGGACGGCCATCTCGGCGTCATTGGCCTTGGAGCCGATCGTGTTGACTTCGCGCCCCATCTCCTGGAGGAGAAAATCCAGGGTGCGTCCCACCGGCTCATGGCTCGTTAGCGCCGCGTCAAACTGAGCCAGGTGCGAGCCCAACCTGGTCAGCTCTTCGGACACATCGCACCGGTCTGCATACTGAGCCAACTCCTGGCTCAGGCGGCCCTGGTCAACCGGGCTGGCTCCGACCAGTTTCTGGACCCGCTCCTTCATCCGATCAAACAGCCCGCGCGCCACCAACGGTGCTCTAGCGATCACCGCCTGGGCCTCTTTCCGGATGACCAGCAGGCGATGTTTCGTATCACGCGCCAGTGCCTGCCCTTCCCGACGCCGCATCGCATCCAAATCGGCCAGAGCTCCCGCCAGGAGCCGTTTTACGGGCTGCTTCAGCCGCGCCGGGGCAAGCGGCTGTTCAGAAACGGCCACGATATCCCGGAAACCGGAAAAAAGCGGCAGGTCGATCTCGCCTCTTAGGCGCAGCGCCTGTTGCAACTCTCGGAGCAGGCGATAGTACTGTTTGGCCAGGGGGCGATCAAGGCTCAACGTCTTCTCTCCCTCCATACCTCCGGACAGCGAGACCGTCAGCTCGATCCGTCCGCGCTGGCAACGACGCTGGACGGTTTTCTTGAGGTCTTCTTCCAGCCCCGCCAAGGACCGCGGCAGGCGGACAACGATTTCGCAGAAGCGATGGTTGACCGACCGCACTTCGACCGACAACGATCGTCCGGACCAGGCCGATTCCCGCCTGCCGTAGCCGGTCATGCTCCTGATCATCGCAGTCGCTTTCCTTCCCAGACACAGTCCTTGTATATGGCGCAACGCTCGCAGCGGGGTTTCCTTGCCAGACAGACGTACCGGCCATGCAAGAGGAGTCGCTGCGATCCGGCTGTCCAGGCCCGGAGTGGGATCAGCCGCTGCAATGCCGCTTCGATTTTGTCCGGATCCCCGCTGGCTGCCAACCCCAGGCGGTTTGCCACACGCTTCACATGGGTGTCCACCACCACGGCCGGCTTCCTGAACCACGCCCCCAGCACGACGTTGGCCGTTTTTCGCCCCACGCCCGGGAGAGTAACAAGGGCTTCCATGCTGGACGGAACCTGTCCTCCAAACCGCTCGGTAAGGGCTTTTCCGCAAGCCATGATGTTCCTCGCCTTACTCTTGAAGAATCCGGTCGATCTGACGAGGGCTTCCAGCTCAGCCGGTTTGGCCTTCGCATAGTCTTCGGCCCGTCGATAGCGTCGGAACAGGACCGGGGTCACCTGGTTCACACGTTGGTCCGTGCATTGAGCCGACAGGATCGTTGCAACCAGCAGCTCCAACGGGCTTCGATACGCCAATTCCACCGGTGCGCGCGGCATGGCCTGCTCCAGCGCACTCAAGATGCGTGCCGCTCGCCGCTTGATCTCAGAGTCCGGCTCCTTGTCCGTTGGTCGCGCAACTGGATGGCGCCGGCGCAGGGTTGGAGCCAGGACCTTCATCAGTTGAGAGCGCCTCCGGGCGCATGGGCCGGTTCAGGCCAGTGGCCGAAGGAACCCGAAGAGGGTCGAGACACCTCCGCAACCGCCTGGGCCAACCGATCGATCAAGGGAACCAACGTGGCAGGACTCAGGGCGGATACCCCCACCCCCCCGTACCGACGACACAAGGTTTCGGCCTCATCGTCGTGCAGCCGATCGCATTTGTTGAAGACCAGCAACCGCGGGGTGCGGCCGAGGTCCAGCTCAGCCAGGATGTCTTCGACTGCTTTCATCTGCGCTGCCGGATCTTTGGCGCTGGCGTCGACGAGGTGCAAGAGGAGGTCGGCGTCCCGTAATTCCTCGAGCGTCGTGCGGAATGCGCCGAGGAGGGACTGCGGCAGGTCCCGGATGAACCCCACCGTATCCGTGACGATCACCTCCCGGTCACGAGGAAACCGGAGCCGGCGGCTGGAGGTGTCCAAGGTTTCAAACGGCCGGTCCTGCGCCGGCACGTGGCTCTCGGTCAGTGCGTTCAGCAGGGTGGATTTGCCCGCGTTGGTGTAGCCGACGATGGAGATGATGGGCAACAGGTGTCGGGCCCGTCTGGCGCGACGCTGATCGCGCTGGCGGGCGATACTGACCAGCTCGCGCTCCAGGTGGTCGATGCGATCGCGAACACGGCGCCGATCGGTCTCCAACTTGGTTTCGCCCGGCCCCCTCCCGCCGATGCCACCGCCCAACCGAGACAGGGCCGTGCCGCGTCCGGACAAGCGCGGCAAGAGGTACCGGAGCTGTGCCAGCTCCACTTGGACCTTCCCTTCCCGACTGTGGGCCCGGTTGGCAAAGATGTCGAGGATTACTTGGGTCCGATCGACGACCTTCATCTCGGTCACCTCGGCAATAGCCCGAACCTGCGCCGGAGTCAGGTCCCGGTCGAAAATGAGCAGGTCGGCGCCGCGGTGCAAGGCCTTGATGACCACTTCCTTGAGCTTGCCGCTCCCCAAGAGGTATTTCGGGTGGATTTCCTGCGCCCGCTGGGCGACCGTCTCCAACACTGTGATCCCGTCCGATCGGACCAGCTCGGCCAATTCCTCCAGCCGCTCCTCTTGATCGGCGCGGGACTGTATGGATGCGCTGATCAGAATGGCCGTTTCCTGTCCGTCACGGACAAGGTGGGCCGCAGCCGTACGTGCCAGCTCTGCTTCCAGCGCCTCCACGAACTTGTCGCATTCCAATTGAAAGGCGTGGAAGGGGCGTGGGGTCCAGACGTCGTAGACCTTACCCGGTTGGTTGGGAGGGAGGATATGGGCCAGGTACAGATCGGCCGGGAGACCGTTCTCTCCAACGCCGATGGCGGCGATGAGGTCAAGACGGAGCAGGGCCAGGTCAGTCAGATCGTCCTGGGTCAGCGGCTCGTTCTTCAGATGCGTATGGACGAGCCTGAGCCCCCGCAACCACCGACGCCCGAGCCGAAATCGAGACAGGTCCTCAATGAACAGTTCGCGGCCATTGCCTACGATCACTTGCTCGATGCTCCCGCGCCTGGTGATCAAGAGGCCGATCTGGCAGCGGATTTCCTGGGACAATTCCGTGCAGGCCCGGGCCAACTCCTGCGTGATGACCTTGTCGACCGGCACCCGCCGCCGGTACAGGTGCTCCAGCCGCGTCAACTGACCGGCCTTCAGGCCATTGATGTTTCCGTGAACGGTGGGAATGGTGCCCTCGCTATGCTGACGGGACCGGTTGCCGCAGAGCCCGCGATCCCACCCAGGCGCTACCCGCTTGCGCCTTGGTCGGAACAGGCAAGTCTGCCTCCGCTTCGAGATCCCAGGACGCGAACCGCCCCTGGCAATAAGCCCTTCTGCCGGCCGCAGCGATCATAGCCGCATTGTCGGTTGAATAAGCAGGCGGAGGCACCGCGAGTCTGATACCAGTCGTTGCGGCGCGGACAGCCAGCACGGCACGAAGCCTGCTGTTGGCGGAGACTCCCCCCACCACGGCCAGGGCTTTCACCTTCTGCCGCGCAACTGCCGTAAAAGCTTTCTCCACGAGCACGTCCACAATAGCTTCCTGAAACCCGGCCGCAAGGTCCGCAACGGGCCGGGATCGGCCAGCCTTATCCAGATCCCGCAGGTGATACAAGAGGGACGTCTTCAGGCCGCTGAAGCTGAAGTCCAGAGAGTGCCGCTTCTTTAAATAAGGTCTGGGGAAGCGCACACGGTCACGGTCGCCCGACGCAGCCAACCGGTCGATGGCCGGGCCGCCCGGATAGTCTAATCCCAGCATCTTGGCCGCCTTGTCAAAGGCCTCGCCCGCGGCATCATCCAGGGTCCGTCCGAGCAAGTCATAGGAGCCGTCCTCGGTGGCGCAATAGAGGTGCGTATGCCCGCCCGACACGACTAGCATGACGCAGGGCAGGGGAAAGTCCGGCTGGTCGAGCCAGGCCGAGGCCATGTGGCCTTCTAGATGATTGACGCCGATCAAGGGAATCTTCCGGGCATAGGCCAGGGCTTTGCCGAAACTCACCCCGACGAGGAGCGCTCCGGCCAAGCCCGGCCCCTGGGTCACGGCCACCGCATGTAGGTTCGGCCAGCCGATGCACGCCTGTCGGAGCGCCTCATCGACGACGGCTTCCACTGTCTCAATGTGCCGGCGGGCGGCCAACTCCGGCACAACGCCCCCAAAGCGTCCGTGCACTTCATGTTGGGAATAAAGCACGCTGGATGCAACGTGTCCGGCGCCGTTCAGGACGGCCGCAGCCGTTTCGTCGCAGGAAGTTTCCACGCCCAGGATCATGGGGGACAGACCGGTGGAACAAGCACTGTTCATAGTGCATCCGGACGGGCTGGGTTCAGCGAGGGAGAAGAGCCGGATCGCTGATCGTTGATCCGTCGGAGCTTCGGCGAGGAACGATGCTCGGGCGCGCGACCGGCCGGTCGAGACCGCACGACCCCCGTGCGGCACAATCCACGAGGAGCGCCTGACTGTCCATGATGTAGCCCCGATGACAAGATGCCGGCAAGCAACGGTGGGATGGCGTCCTCAGACCTCTGCCATCGCCTCTTCTTCCACGAAGGAAGGCAGGTCGTCTCTCAAGACTACTTTGATCTTGCGGGTGTCTTTGAACCGGCCCTTGATCAATTCTTCCGAAAGCGGATCGCCGATGCTCTTCTGGATGGAACGGCGCATCGGTCGGGCACCGTATAACGGCTGATACCCTTCCTTGATCAGCCATTGCTTGACATCATCGCCGATTTCAAGCTGCACGCCGCGTTCGAGCAGGCGCGCATTCAGCTCCTTGATCAGGATATCCACGATGCTGTTCAGGTGCTCCTTCTCCAATTGGTGGAAGACCACCACTTCGTCGATCCGGTTCAGGAACTCCGGGCTGAAAGCCCGCCGCAGTTCCGCCAGAACCTCGTCTTTGATGCGCCGGTTCTGCTCCGCCTCCGCTCGCTGGAACCCGAGCGAGACGCCCTTTTGGATGAGCTTCGTGCCCAGGTTGGAAGTCATGATCACGACCGTGTTCTTGAAGTCAACCTTGCGACCCAGGCTGTCGGTCAGCACTCCGTCGTCCAGGACCTGCAACATCACGTTGAAGATGTCCGGGTGCGCTTTCTCGATCTCGTCGAACAATACGACCGAGTAAGGACGCCGACGGACTTTTTCGGTCAGCTGGCCTCCTTCTTCATAGCCGACGTAGCCGGGAGGCGCGCCGAACAGGCGTGAGCTGGTGAACTTCTCTTGGTACTCCGACATGTCGATGCGGATCAGGGCGTCTTCGGAGTTGAATAGGAACTCCGCCAGGGCCCTGGCCAGCTCCGTTTTCCCCACCCCGGTCGGTCCGAGGAAGATGAAGGACCCGATCGGTTTCTTGGCCTCCTTGAGACCGGCCCGCGAGCGACGGATGGCGCGGCAGACGGCCGAGATGGCCTCCTCTTGCCCCACAATCCGCCGGTGGAGGTACTCCTCCATATGGAGGAGCTTGCTCGACTCTTCTTCCTCGAGCTTGAAGAGGGGGATGCCTGTCATCTTCGAAACCACATACGCCACGTCTTCCTTCGTGATTACCGGCTTGTTCTTTTCCTGATTCTTCTTCCACTCTCGCTTGGATTCGTCCAAGAGCTTGCGGAGGCGCTCCTCTTCCTCGCGGAACTTGACGGCTTCCTCAAAGTTCTGCAGCGAGATGGCGAGTTCCTTGTCGCGGGAGATTTTCTTGAGTTCCTGCTCCAGCGCTTTGAGCTCTCCCGGCAGGGCGTAGGTTTGCAGCTTGGCGCGCGAGCCGGTTTCATCGATCAGATCGATGGCCTTGTCCGGCAGGAACCGGTCGGTGATGTACCGGTCCGACAGCTTGACCGCCTCCGATATGGCTTCTTCGGTGATCTCGACTCCATGGTGTTCTTCATACCGGTCTCGGAGTCCTTGGATGATGCGCACCGTCTCCTCGATGTTGGGCGGCTGAACGTAAATCGGCTGGAACCGCCGCTTCAACGCACCGTCCTTCTCGATGTGCTTCCTATACTCATCCAATGTGGTGGCGCCGATGCACTGAATCTCCCCGCGGGAGAGGGCCGGTTTGAGCATGTTCGACGCGTCGATCGACCCTTCCGCTGCGCCAGCTCCCACGAGCGTGTGCAACTCGTCGATAAAGATGATGACGTTGCCCGCTTGCACGATTTCTTTCATGACAACTTTCAGCCGCTCCTCAAACTGGCCACGGTACTTGGTTCCGGCCACGAGCGAGCCCAGGTCCAGCGCGATGACCCGGCGCGACAAGAGATTGTCCGGCACCTCCGACATCACGATGCGCTGGGCCAGTCCCTCGACGATCGCCGTCTTTCCGACGCCGGATTCACCGATGAGGACCGGGTTGTTCTTCGTCCGGCGGCTGAGGATCTGCAGGACGCGCTCGATCTCGTCGGACCGGCCGATCACCGGGTCCAGCTGGCCGTCCTGCGCCAACTGCGTCAGGTCGCGGCCGAACTCGTCGAGGGCCGGCGTATTGCTCTTGCGGTCCCGTTCACGCGGGGCGGACTTGCGCAGGAATGTCACGGTCAGTTGACGGGCGGTCAAGAGATTGGCGCCGAGGCTCCGGAGGATCTTGCCCCCGATGCCCTCTTCTTCCCGCAGGAGCCCGAGCAGCAGATGTTCGCTTCCGATGTGGTTGTGGCCGAGCAAGCGCGCTTCTTCCACGCCATACTCGATCACCTTCTTGACGCGTGGGCTGAAGGGAATCTCCCCGAAGGTCATCGTGGTGCCGCCGCCAGGCAGGTTCCGCTCGATCTCAAGGCGGATCTGTTCGGTGGACAATCCCATCTTCTTGATGATCATGAGGGCGATCCCGTCCGATTCGCGGAGAATGGCCAGCACGAGATGTTCCGTGCCCAGATAATCGTTCTGGTGACGCTCGGCCTCTTCCCTGGCCAGGATGATGATCTTGCGACCCTTATCCGTGAATCGTTCGAACATCCTTCCTCCTTTGGTTCGCCGTCCGATACGCCTGCGAAGAGCGAGAACTTCCTGAAAATCTGTCGTAATTCTATCGGGGTGACTGTGTTCTGTCAAGCCCCGGCGATGTGGGAACATTCGTCGAACGAAACGCTTCAGCCGTTCCCGCATTTGTAATCGCTGTCCTGCTCAGTTGAAAGTTGTTGACAGCGATTCGTTGACAACAACGCGGGCCTCTCGCTACAATTCAACCCCACTTTCATCCGTGTCTCTCCTCTGCTTCCGTCCTTCAGCATTCGCGCAGACATGGGACCCAGAGAACAGACAGCCATGAAGACCATCGGCCTCCTGACCAAGCCCAAATTCCCCGATGTGACGCACATCCTCAAAGACCTCGTCGCCTGGCTGCGAGAGCGTCAGAGGGAGGTCGTCTTCGACGGAAAGACCGCTGCGCTGCTGGGCGAGCAGACCGCTCACAAGAAAACCGAGATCGCAACCCTCGCCGACATGGTCATCGTGCTGGGTGGAGATGGGACCATGCTCAATGCCGCCCGGCTCGTGGAAGAACGAGGCGTGCCTATCCTCGGCGTCAACATGGGGGGACTCGGGTTTCTGACCGAGGTGAGCCTCGACCGCCTCTACCCGGCGCTGGAGAAAGTCTTCGCGCAGGAGTTTCTCCTGGACGAACGGTTGATGCTCCGTGCCCAGATCCACCGCCACGGGGAACATGTGGCGCAGGCCACCGTGCTGAACGATGTGGTCGTGAGCAAGGGGACACTCTCACGGATGGTGGAGATCCAAATCTCGATCGACGGGAAATTCGTGACCATTTTACGGGGGGATGGGCTGATCGTCTCCACCCCCACCGGTTCCACGGCCTACTCGCTGTCGGCCGGCGGGCCGATCATCGCACCCTCCATCCAGGCTCTCATCCTCACGCCGATCAGCCCGCACACGCTGACTCACCGGCCGCTGCTCATTCCGAGCAGTGCGGCACTGGAGGTCACGTTGACGAGTCAGGACGAGGGAGCCATGACCACCTTCGACGGACAGGTCGGCATCGCCATGACTCAGGGCGATACGGTCGTGGTCAATGCCTCGCCCCATCGGACCCGGCTCATTCGGTTCCCGGACCACACGTACTACGATGTGATCAGAAGAAAATTGAAGTGGGGAGAAGGTTAGCCCGCATTATTCATGAACGCTTCTACTGCAATCGTGGATTCGCTGCTGCGACGAACCTGCACGCGGTTGCCTCAGCGTGCAGGCGGGCGGGCTCACCGCTCAGTCCCTCAACGTCCTGTTCAAGGACGCCTCGGTCCCTCGCGGCTCCTCGCACCCGTCTCGCCACGCGACTGCACGATTTCGTGACGAACCGCCATGAATAATGCGGGCTAGCGGCCGGCGGACACTGTTGTCCCTTCCCGCCGCCGGATCTGGGCCAGCATTTCTTGGTTGGAGTGAAATTTGAACTCACCGATGCAGTCGTGAGAACCGCCGTGCTCTTTCTCCGCCTTCTCAAGCAGGCGCAGTGCGGCGGCATCGGTCGTCTGCACCTTCCGCTTCTCGAACAGACCCCGAAGCAGGCGTAGGGTTCCCTTGATCGTGCTGCGGTCGCAGGGTTGTCGGGTCTCCAAATAACGGCTCACGACCTCGGCGCACCACTCCCCATCCCGCTTGGCCACCCCGACCAGTCCTTCACTGGCCTTCCTGGCCCAGCCGGTCAAAAAGACTCCCGGAATGACGGTGCCGGAGGCCTCGTCAAAGGCCTGAAAAAGCGCGTCGTCCGGCTCATTATTGGTCTTGTGAGGACTGGTGAGGAAAATACCGTTCTTGTACGGCAGGCCGACCGTCTCGTCCACACGGTCCCCCACGGCAAAGACCACGCTGTCGCAGGGGAACTCATAATACTGTTTGAGGCCGACCGCGGCGGTGTCCTGCCCCTTGGGTTCCAGCTTGGTTTCCTCCATTTCAAGGGCGCGGACCCGATGCTGCCCGTCCGTCAGCACGCGACGCGGAGAGGCCAGAAACCGGAAGCCCATTTTGGAAGGGGTCTTCAGCGGTTCGCATTTTGTGAACTCGTCCGTCATGCACTTGAAAATCTCATCCGGGTTCTGTCCAACCGCTTCCAGGCGAGGACGGACGCGGGCGAACTCCTTGGCGAGGGCTTCCTGATCGATGCAGGAACAGACGGCGCGGATTTCCTTGGGGTTGTACTTCCGTTCCAGCGGCCCTCGCCTGGCGATCGCCGTCACCTGCTCGACTTGCTTGTACCGAACCAGCCAATGAGCGATATCCACCATCACGTCGCCGACCCCGATAACGGCGACCCGACGACCCATCTCAAAGGGACGTTCCGCAAAACCGGGCAGTCGGTTGAAGTGGTAGACCACATCCTTGGCATGATAGACCCCGATGGCCGAATCCCCTTCCACCCCGATCGTCTTGGTGCCTTGGGCTCCAGTCGCAAAGACCAGGGCGCTGACTCCGAGGTTCCGCAGGTCCTCGACGGTCAGGTCCTTGCCGTTCCCCACTGAGACGTTGCCGAAATAATGGACGTTGGGCCGCTCCAGGATCTCCCAGTAGGTCTTCTGGAGCCCGCCCCGAAGCTTGAGCTTGTTCGGAAAGATCCCATACTCAGCCAGTCCCCCGAATTTGACATCGCGATTCAGGATCACCACCTCGTGCCCGGCTTTGGCCATTTGGTTGGCCAAGGACATGCCGGCCGGGCCTGCCCCGATGACAATAATGAGATGAGTTCGCTGATTGTCAGATGTCGCCATGCCGCCTATCCTTAAGATATGGTTTCCACAGAAGTCAGTTTGAATGTAAAAAGTTCCGGGAATCTAGCACAGGGGCCGGAGAATTGTCAAAATCATCGCCTACTTAGCACGGCGGGCCCCTCGCGTGGCCCGTTTCTTTTCCTTTCCGGTCATGCGCCAGGGGTCCAGCAGCTCGTTCAACTTTGCTGGGGGGAGGATCCGCTGGCTGGCAGCCACTTCTCGAACCGTCTTGCCCGTCCGGTAGGCCTCCTTGGCGATCTTCGCCGCCGCATCATAGCCGATCACCGGCGCGAGGGCGGTGCACATGGCCAGGCTTCCTTCAATGGAACTCCGGCACCGGACTTCATTGGCCTCGGTGCCCTCGACGCAACGGGCGGCGAAGTTCTCCGACGCGGTCGCGAGCAGTTCGATGGATTGCAGGAGATTATAGGCCATGACCGGCAGCATCACGATCAGCTCGAAGTTGGCTGCCTGTCCTCCGACCGTGACAGCGACGTCGTTGCCGATGACCTGGGCCGCCACCATCGTGACGGATTCCGCGATCACCGGGTTCACCTTGCCCGGCATGATCGATGATCCCGGCTGCGTGTCCGGAAGGATGATCTCTCCCAGCCCGCAGCGAGGCCCCGACCCCAGCCACCGGATGTCGTTGGCGATCTTCATGAGGCTGACGGCGACGACGCGCAGGTGGCCGCTGGCCTCAACCAGGGAATCCTGCGCGGACTGGGCTTCAAAATGATTCACCGCCTCTATGAACCGACAACCGGTCTTCCGCGACACCAGCGCCAGCACGCGGGGAGCGAACAGAGGGTTCGCATTCAGGCCGGTGCCCACGGCCGTCCCGCCCAGTGCCACCTCGCTCAGGGCCGCTTGAGCCCGTTTGACCCGGTCCAGCCCCAGCTCGATCTGCCGGGCATAGCCGCTAAACTCCTGCCCCAGCCGGACCGGCGTCGCATCCTGCAGGTGGGTCCGCCCGATCTTGACGATCGTGTCGAACGCACGGGCCTTGGCTGTCAAGGCTCGGTGCAGGCGCGTCAACGAGGGGACGAGTCTGGCTCGGATCATCTCCGCAGCCGCCACATGGATGGCGGTCGGAATCACGTCGTTGCTGGACTGGCCCATGTTGACATGGTCGTTCGGGTGCACCAGCTTGCCGCCGCGCGCACCGCCCAGAAGCTCCGCGGCGCGGTTGGCGATGACCTCGTTTGCGTTCATGTTGGTGGAGGTGCCGGAGCCCGTCTGGAAAATGTCCAGTGGGAACTCCGCATCCCACTGTCCCTCTACGACTTCCTCGGCGGCTTTGCAGATGACGCCTGCCAACTTTGCATCCAGGAGGCTCAGCCCTTCGTTGACCATCGCCGCAGCCCATTTGATCAAGCCCAGGGCGCGGATGAACGATCGCGGGAACCGAAGCCCGCTGATCGGAAAATTTTGCACAGCCCGCGCAGTCTGCACGCCGTAGTACGCTTCGGCCGGGACCGCCAACTCTCCCATCGTGTCCCGTTCGATGCGCACCTTCCCTGGACTGGCTTGCCGGTTCTTTCTCATAGGTCCTTTCTCGAGAAAGGTAGTCCTGCGATGCGCCATCGCGCGCACCGAGTCGAAGCTCATCTCCGTTTGGACTTCTTGCCCCAGAGCTCCTGCAGCAGGTCTCGCCACTCGCCTCGGGAGACAGCCGGCATCGTCGTGACTTTGATGTGCCCCATCGCCGAGTTCAGCACGGCTGCTTTCATGGCCGCGCGATTGCTCGGAAATTCCAGGATGGCCACCACGTCATACTCTCCCAGACAGTAATAGGCGTCCAGCAACTGCCCGCCCAGGGACTCGACGTTGCGCTGGACTGCTGCCGAGCGAGTCATGCCCTGCTGTTTCATCGTGGCGATTCCCTGCTCGGTGAATTTAACGAGACTCACATAGACAGGCATAGGGCCCTCCTTTCTGACATGCGGAACACTGAAGTGGAATTTATTGATTGTCTGATTTGTTGATCTATCGATTGTCCGGACATTCAGCTAATCACCAAATCACTCAATCGCTCAATTCCCCCGTCCATCGCTCCGCGTTCATTCTTCATCGTGGTCAGGTGCCGCTGGCCGGGCATCTTAATCCATCGTCTCGAGGGGCACAAGAGTCTTCTTGTCGTGCACTGATGAACCATTGACAGAGCCGTACGAAGGCCCTATCGTGCCTGCATGACGGACCCGCGTATCAGACGACGCGACGGCACCGTTCGCACGGGCAACGTGCTGGTCGAGGCCTATGCCGGGTATAAGGGCGAGGAGACCCCGCGCGCCTTCACCCGGGACGGCATGCGGCACGAGGTGCAGGAGATCGTCGCCCGCTGGTATACCGACCGGCATGCGTGCTTCAAGCTGCGCGCGAGCGACGGCCAGCGGTACGTGCTGCGTTATGATCTGGACGAACTGGTATGGGAATTGGTGATGAAAGAGGACCCAGCATAAGCTGGAAAGGGACATCCGATGAAGCATCCATGGTCAACCATCGGCATCGTGGCCCTCGTGTGGGCCGGTCTGAGCGCGACCGGGACGGCAGCAAGCGGCGCGGAAGGCGACCTGAAAGTGGCGGACGGCAAGAAGGTGACGATCGAGTACACGTTGACTCTGTCCGACCAGACTATCGTGGACGGCAATGTCGGGAAGACCCCCTTTACCTATACCCAAGGACAACCGGAGATTCTCCAAAGCCTTCAGAAGGCCTTGGTCGGTCTGAAGGCCGGTCAGCGGAAGAAAGTGGAGCTGCTCGCGGAGCAGGCCTACGGCCTCTACGACAAGAAGGCGACGATGACGATCGAGCGCAGCAAGGTGCCGGCCGAGACAAAGGTGGGGTCGTTGCTGCGTTCCCCGGACGGCCGGGCGGTCCGGGTGCTGGAAGTGACGGACAAGTCCGTCGTGCTGGACATGAATCACCCGCTCGCCGGCAAGAACGTCACCTTCGACGTAAAGGTCCTCAAAGTCGAATGATCATCGTTTCTCGATCGGCACGTACGGGCGGTTGTGCGCCCCTTCGTAAATCTGATCCGGACGGAACAGCTTGTTCTCCCTGAGTTGCTCGAACCAATGGGCCAGCCAGCCGGCCACCCGCGCCATGGCAAAGATCGGGGTAAAGAAATCCGGATCGAGCCCCATCCTGTCGTAGACGATCCCGGAATAGAAGTCCACGTTCGGGTAGATCTTCTTCGTGCCCAGGAGCTCTGCTGAGACCCGCTCGACTTCAAGGGCGACCTCGTAGAGGGGCGAAGCCCCGCATTTTTTGAACAACCGCTCACAGATCTGCTGGAGGATCGTGGCACGCGGGTCTTTCACCTTATAGACCCGGTGCCCGAACCCCATGATCTTCTGCTTGCGTTGCAGCTTCTCCTCGAGGTAAGGCCGGACGCGGGCCGGCGAGCCGATCTCCTTGAGCA
Source organism: Nitrospira sp. (assembly GCA_016873395.1). Taxonomy (GTDB): domain Bacteria; phylum Nitrospirota; class Nitrospiria; order Nitrospirales; family Nitrospiraceae; genus VGXG01. Next base: position 25,981 of record VGXG01000005.1, read on the forward strand.
TCGCCACCACTTCCTCGTTGGCTCCTCCATGGAGCGGGCCTTTCAAGGTGCCGATCGAGGAAGCCACAACCGTATAGGGATCGGCCAGCGTGGACGCGGTCACGAGCCCCGTAAAGGTGGAGGCATTCATCGTATGCTCCGCATGGAGGACCAGGCAGGTGTCCAGTGTGTCGGCCAGGATCGTGGCCGGAACCGTGTCAGAGAGCATGTAGAGGAAGTTTTCGCAGAAATTCAAGTCGTCCCTTGGCGGAATCTGCTCGTCCCCCCGGCGGAGCCTCGCGTAGGCTGCCACGATGGTGGGCAGCTTGGCGATCAACCGCACGGCTGACCAGTAGTTGTTCGTCTGGTCTGTGACGTTCCGCCCCGGATAGAACATGCCCAACGCCGCGACGGAAGCCTGGAGCGCATCCATCGGGTGTCCCTGCTCCGGCAAGCATTTGATCAGGTCCACGATGCGATACTTGATCCGGCGATGGCGGGTGATGTCGATGACGAACTGCGTCAGTTCCGGCTTGCTCGGCAGGCGGCCGAGCAGCAAGAGGTAGGCTGTTTCGAGAAATGAGGACTGGGCGCAGAGGTCCTCGATCCGGATGCCCCGGTATTCCAGCACGCCCCGTTCGCCGTCCACATCGCTGACCGCGGACTTGGCCGCTGGCACTCCCGCCAGGCCCGGCATAAAATCATGCGGCATCTCTTAAACTCCTTCGTGACAGGTGACAAGTGACACGTGACGGACCATGCTCTTCCCGGAAGTTTCTTTCCCAACGCTCGTCACTCGTGACACGTCACCCGTCACGGCTTCTTACGGTGGGGCCATGAACTCCGGGCCGAGAGGAACCTGGATCGTCTCATCCACAATCCGGCCGATCTCCTCCTGATCGGCGGCCGACAAACTCCACCCGGCCCCTCCCGCGTTTTCTTGGATCTGGCCGGGCCGCCGCGCCCCGCAGAGCGCCACCGTCACACCTGGCTGATCCAGACACCAGCGGATCGCCAATTGGCTGACCGTCTTCCGATGTCGTTGCGCGATCGGCTTCAAACGATCGACGCACGCCGCGTAGGCACGAAGCCGGTCCCCCTGGAACTTGGGGTCCATGGCCCGGATATCGCCTGAGCCAAAGGTTTCATCTCCTCGGTACTTGCCGGAGAGGAGCCCTCGGCAGAGGGGGCCATAGATGAGCGTGCCGATGCCACGATCCCGGCAAAACCACAGCAGCCCCTCCTGTTCGATCCCGCGCTCGAACAGATTATACGGCGGCTGCAATACCTGCACCGGCCCCACCTTCAGACACCGTTCCATCTGCGCCTGGTTGAAGTTGCTCACTCCGATGAACCGAATCTTGCCCTGCCGCTGCATGTGTAGAAGGGCTTCCATCGATTCTTCGAAGGGCGTGCCTGGATCGGGCCAATGGACCTGATAGATATCGATGACGTCCGTGCGGAGCCGCGAGAGACTCTCTTCCACCTCCCGCGCGATGCGGGATGGAGCGGCATTGCGCCAGACTTCGGTCTTCTCTTTATTCCATTCCAACCCGACCTTGGTGGCCAGAATCAGTTTGTCACGCTGGCCCGATTCAGCCACCGCCCTGCCGACGAGTTCTTCCGACCGCCCATGACCGTAGACCGGCGCCGTATCGATGAGGTTGATACCCAGGTCGATCGCCCTCCGGATCGTGGCGAGCGAGTCGCGATCCTCGGCTCCGCCCCACATCCAACCTCCTAGAACCCAGGTGCCGAGACCGATAACGGAGACTGTGACTCCTGTGTGACCCAGTTCCCGGAATTCCATCGAGATCACGCGATGAGCGATCATCTCCCCAAGGCATCGGCCAGGATCATAGGAGCTTCAAATCATGCGAGTCAAGGAAGGCGGCGACTTGAAATCAGTCAATGCACTTGGCATACTGATTCCATGCGGCGATTCATCCTTGCGGCATTGGCGCTAGGCGCGTTGGCACTTGTAGCAGGCGGCCTGATCCTCCGGCGCGGGGCTCATGACCCGGTCACCGCCCCAACAGGGCTCCAGCAAGCGATAGGGCCGAGAAAGACAATCGGTAAAAGCGCGCTCAGTCACGGAGGAGTCGGCTTGCCGGAGCGAAACAAGGGCACGGGAGCTGATCAGCCGGACGGTGAAAGACCATGAAGCAAGCGCGGCGTCTGGGGGTTGTAGGTGGGATGATTCTCCTGTTGGTGGTCGTTTCCTGGCACATCGCCCTGCCCCAGGAAGACCCGCTGGTCATATTTGCCGTGGTGACGAAGGTCTCGAAGGACAAAAAACAAGTGATGGCTCAGGTTTCGACCGGTGGGCCGGCCACCGAGGCTCCTTTGGTCCCGACCGACCCGATTCTTGACAACCTGATCTGGAAGAAACTGGAAGTCTGTCACTCCTTGCGGGTTGAAGCCTGGAAAAATCAGGAAGGTTATCGGATCGTATCTGTGAAAGTCTTGGATGCGGGGATGCTGCCGATGGCGTTGCAGAGCATCGCCGGGGACTGTCTGATTAAGAAGGCCTTGGAATTTGCGCCGCTCGTAGACTGAAATTAAAAGTTTTCAGTGGTCAGTGATCAGTTTTCAGTGCCAAAACTATATGCTGAAAACTGACAACCGATAGCTAGATCCTAGGAAGCACAGCTCGGACATTCCGTCCGCTCTCCGTCGGCGTCGACTTCCTCGGCTGTCAGCGGGAATGGCTGGTCGCACTTCCGACACTGCTTGATCTCGAAAAAGGCCACGCCTTTGTCGTCAATTTCGGTCGGCAGCAGCAGTTCCGCCGGATCGTACCCCAAGAAGACTCCGTCGCTGAATTTGACGACCGCTAATCGAACGTTGAAGATCTCGAAGACCGCTTCCTGGCCCGCTCGTTCCGGCACATGTCCGACGACGAAGACCGGCTGGCCCTTGCGCTTTGTCCGTAAATCCTTGAGGGTCCGCTGGGTCGCGGTGGCCACGGCAAAGCTGCCGCTCGAACTGGTTCCGGCTGTCGGCATAGCGCTGAAGATAAACTAGACAGTAGTCGGGGGATATGGACAATGGTCAGGAAAGAATCTGGGCCAGCATCACACTCCTCACTGGCCCCCGACCAAAGACCACTCTTTCCATCGTGCTCTCGCTCCGGACCATGTGTTTCTAACATGCGCTTGGGAACGAGTTCAAGCGTGGGGGAACTCGGGAGGATAAGGAGAAAGCTATGGCGAAGTTGACGATCTATCAGAAACCCACTTGCAGCACCTGCCGGGAAGCCGTCAAGCTTCTGGAGGCCAGCGGGGAACCGTACCAGGCGGTGAATTATTACGAGCAGTCCTTCACCAAGACTCAACTGAAGGGATTGCTCAAGAAGGCGGGTCTCAAGGCCAGGGACATCCTGCGTGCCAAAGAAGACATCTACAAACGGTTGAAGCTGGCCGGATCAGCCCATACGGACGATGAGCTGATCGACCTCATGCTCACGCACCCGGACCTGATCCAACGGCCGCTCGTCGAGAAGGGCGACAGAGTGATCCTGGCGAGGCCAGCGGAAACCATCAAGCGCCTGCTTTCAGGGAACCGCTAGCTGTCAGCTTTGGGCTCGGGAGCTGGAAACAACTGAAGCTTTCCGCTCCGGGGATCGGCGCTGACCTGGATCCGACCGGCCAGCGCATCGAGCAACGTGTCGCCCGCCAGCTCCCGGCGCCAGCCGGAGAGAGTCGCAAAAACCGATCCTTTGGTCTCATGTGGAGCGGCCTCGTCCCCCATTGACACGTATAACAGATGCTGGCATCCTCTTCTTGAGAGCGGAGGGTACATTATGTCGGAGAGAGCCTCCACCACTCGTGCCCTTGATCCTCTGATCGAGGCCTACAAGCAGCATGTTGACCGCACCTTGCTTCGCGAAAACCTGAAGCTGACCCACGAGCAGCGCATTGCCAAGCTCATGGCCCAGCAAGAGTTTGCCGCGATCCTTCGTCAGGCTGGCCGTGAAGCTCACAAGAAGGCATGACGGATTTCGCCAAAGTCTTGCAAGTGTTGGCGCAGAACCAGGTGGCGTATGTGCTGGTGGGAGGCGTTGCAGCAACCGTCCACGGCTCGGCGCGGCTGACCCAAGACATTGATCTGCTGTATCAACGATCTCCCGACAATATCCGGCGGTTGGTCCGTGCGCTCGATCCCTATCGTCCCTACCTACGTGGGGCTCCAGTGGGATTGCCGTTTCAATGGGATGAACAGACAGTCGAGCAGGGTCTGAATTTTACCCTCACCACCGCCATCGGCGATATTGATTTGTTCGGGGAACTGATCGGCGGGGGCACGTTTGAGAAGTTGGTCGCTCACACCATTCGCCTCCACGTGTTCGGCGTCGAATGTGCCTGCCTTGACCTAGAGCATCTGATTACAGTGAAGCGGGCCGCCGGTCGCCCCAAGGACCTGGAAACCATCGCGGAGTTGGAAGCGCTGCGCGAGGAGCAAGACAAGGATTAACAGGGCAAGGATTAAATTGGCTGATGGCAGCCTTGCGGCATCATATCCACTTCAATTTCCCGCTCTTTTGATCAATGCTGACCGAGACTTTCCCCTCCAGCACTTGTAGCAACATTTCTCCCGCCAGCTTCCGCCGCCAGCCGTGGAGGATCGGCACATCCAGGCTCGTCGGGTCCTGCCTTGCTTCCACCAGCGCCTGCAGGTCCGCCGAGCTGGCCAGCAGGCTGGGCGCAATTTCCATTTCCAAGGCGCGCGCCTTGAGCACCGCCTGCAGAAGATCCACCAGGCCCGCCGTTTCCGGCTCCGGCTTGCTCGTTCGAGCGATCTCGGGCCAGTCGGACTTCGGCAGAGCCAGCCCAGCCCCGATGACTTCGAGGATGGCCTCTCCGTTCCGGTCCACCTCCGAAGCATGGAGGCCTCTCGTCGCCTTTAAGAGAGCCAGGGTGGAAGGAACGCGGCGGGCCAACTCCATGAGGACTTCATCGCGCACGACCCGTCCACGCGGTACATTCCGCCGCCGGGCCTCATCGTCCCGCCAGGCAACCAGTTCCCTGAGCACGGCGGCTGACCGGGGCTTGAGATTGTCCCAGCCGCGAATCCGTTGGTAGCGAAGGCGGGCATCCTGGGCTCCCTCTCCCAGCCTGAAACTCAACCGAGCAAATTCTTCCTTGACCCAGTCGAGCCGGCCCAGCACCTCCAGTTTCGCCAGTAAGTGCTCGTAGACGGGTAGAAGAAACTGCACGTCTTCCAGCGCATAGGCGATCTGCTCGCGACTCAGGGGTCGCTGGCTCCAGTTCGACAGGGTGTGGGATTTCTCCAGTTTAGTCCCAAGGACACGCTGGACCAAGTTTGCATAAGCCACTTGCGTCCCATACCCGACCATGGCCGCAGCCATCTGGGTGTCGAAGATGGGGCCCGGTATCCGCCCCGTGTGGCTATAAAACAGTTCCAGATCCTGGCGCCCTGCATGGACAACCTTCTCGATCTCCTGATCATGTAGCAGGTCGGCAAAGCTGTCGAGCGAGCCGATGGCCGGAAAGTCGATGACCGCGCAGAGCCCCTCGGCCGCCACCTGGATCAGTTCCAAGCGAGGCACGAAACTATCCTCCCCCACAAACTCCGTGTCCAGCGCAAACCGCTTCCGTTCACGAAGCTGTCGGCAGAAGGTCCCCAGGTCCTCTGGGGAGGCGATGTATCGAACGGTCGACGGGGTCACCGGAGGGAGCTCATTCCGATGCCTCGCCGCTGAAACCTGAACGACGAGGCTGATCTACATTGACCATCATAAAGTTTTCCCTGAGGTATTGATAGGCTTCAATGATGCGCCGTAATTCCGGCTCTGAGCTCCGATCCCCCTTCCGCACGTCCGGATGTAGCTTTTTTGCCCGTTGCCGGAAAGCAGCGGTAATCGCCGACATGGAACTGCCATAGTCCAAGCCCAACGTGGTGAAAGCTTCTGAAGCGCTGTTGATCTCGCCGCGGGAGGCCGAAGCCTCCCCTCCTCCACCCGCCGCTTTGAAAAAATCGGCAAAGTTGATCTTTCTCCGCCTGCGCCGAGGCCGCTGCCTGATTTCACTATCAAACTCTTCGAACCGGTCTTCCACGAATTCCAGACGGGAATCCAGCCGCGATGCGCCGGACAGGTCATGGATCTGCGCCAATTCCTCTTCGATCAGTCCCAATGTCCGGTCAATCTCGTCCAGCCCTTCTTCGATCCGAAAATACGTGTCCACCCGGTCCTGCATCATATGGTCCATGGCAAAATCCAGGCTGTCTTCGGTTTTTCGACGGAGGTCATCGATCCTCCGGCGCATGCCGGCCTGGTACTTGCCCAGTCTGCGTTCATCAAAGGGCATTGAACCCTCTACCCCGATCGATGGCCACGCGAGACGCATTCTAGCATAAACCGGCGGGCCTCACCGTCGGATCGCATGGCACCCAAGCGGGATGATTGCCCTGAGGCAGGGTCCATGTTAGACTCCCGCGCCGCTTGGCGGAAATACAGCATCAGCATTCACTGGAGGCAAAGTAACTATCCGCCGCGAGTTGATCGAACGCGGCGGTTCAAGCGAAGCTTGGTGTGGAGGCATCGTGAAACTTTTGACTCTGCTCCTGTCTGTCGGCGTTGTCCTTGTGCTGTCGTCCAGTCAGAGCCTTGCCGTCGATCCATCCGGCTATGGACAAGCGGGAGGGGAATTCGACATTCGCGTGGCTCGTGTGCCCGCGGCTGAGCTCGCCGTCGCCAAGGCGCTGAAGTCGCCATTTGCTCCCACCCCGGAGATCCTGGCCGAGGGCAAGGAAATTTTTCTGGGGCGCGGGACCTGCTTTCAATGTCATGGGCCCGAGGGAAAGGGAGACGGCGGTGCAGCCAAAGTCCTCCCGATCCAGCCGCGCAACTTCACGAACCCCGCGTTTGCCAAAGTACGGACGCCTGGCGAAATGATGTGGGTATTGAAAAACGGCAGCTTGGGGCAATCCGGCAAAGTCCCGGGGACCGGCATGCTTCCCATCGTCGGCCAGTTCCTGAGCGAAGAGGACGGCTGGAAGGTGCTGCTGTACGAACGGAGCCTTGGCGAAGGCGGTAAGAATCCGTGAAGCGTGAGCGCGAGGCGGCGTTCATGAAACTTGAGAGGGACACCTTACACCTAACGCCTCACCCCTCACGTTTCTTTGCTGGTTGACGCTTCGACGGCGCCTGGTTCAGCAGGCTCACCACCCTGAGCGCAGCCGAAGGCTCTGCCCCACCGGAAGAACGGAGTCACAGGCGCCGCTCAGCGTCAATCCTGAGCAAGCCCCACCCGGAAGGGTGGGGTCGTCGAAGGATTGACTTTTGTAGATAATTTAGATTAGGGTACTTCGCCAATAATTTGGCAGAGTGGACTTCTCAAAACCACGATGGAAGGAGGTGACTCGTTATGAAGAAGATTATGGTCGCAGTGATGGCTGTCATGTTCTTCGTTGGCATCAACGCCGTATCATTCGCCGGTGAGATGAAGGGCGACGCGAAGGGCGGCGAAAAGAAAGAGGCGAAGGGTGACGCCAAGGGCGGTGAGAAGAAGGCTGAAAAGAAGGAAGAGAAGAAGAAGTAAGCCTGTTCAGTCCTTGCAGCCCGCATAGCCCCTTAGAAGTAGCATCGGCCCGCGCTCGGTTTCGACTGAGCCAGCGGGCCGATGCTTTTTTCACCGGTTGGCTGCCCGGTTGACCGACACTTCCACGGGATGATACCGTGAGATTATGTCGATCGAACACGCTTCCCGCCCGGCTAACCGCCTGATCCGCGAAACAAGCCCTTATCTCATCCAGCACGCCTACAATCCCGTGGATTGGTATCCCTGGGGAGACGAAGCGCTCCACCGCGCCAAGGAGCTCAACCGGCCCATCCTTCTTTCCATCGGCTATTCTGCCTGTCACTGGTGCCACGTGATGGAGCGGGAATCGTTCGAGGACGAGCGGATTGCTTCCCTCATGAACGAGCACTTCGTCTGCATCAAGGTGGACCGGGAGGAACGGCCCGACCTCGACGAGATTTACATGCAGGCCACCCTGCAGCTCAACCAGGGACAGGGCGGCTGGCCCATGACCGTCTTCCTGACCCCGGAACAGGAGCCGATCTTCGCCGGGACCTACTTCCCCCCGACCGACCGGTGGGGGCGCCCCGGCTTTGCCAGCGTGCTCCAGAAAGTGGCCGAGTTCTGGCGCCACGATCAACCAGGGATCCGTCGCCAGGCCTCCCAGCTCACCCAGCGGTTGAAAGACTCGATGCGCGTCGCGTCGCCGGCAGCCGTGGGCTTAGCCGAGATGGACGAGGCCGTGACGCAGCTCGCCGAGGACTTCGATGCCCGATACGGAGGATTCGGCAGCGCGCCCAAGTTCCCCCCTTCCACCGGGCTTTCCCTCCTGCTCCGCTGTCATCAGCGGACGAACGATCCCCAGACTCTGGTGATGGTCCGCAAGACGTTGAATGCGATGGCGGCCGGCGGACTGTACGACCAGATCGGCGGGGGCTTTGCCCGCTACTCCACCGATGACCGATGGCTGGTTCCCCACTTCGAAAAGATGCTCTATGACAATGCCCTGCTGGCCAAGACCTACTTGGAAGCCTGTCAGGTAACGAACGATCCGACCTACCGCCGCGTGGCGACCGAGACGCTGGAGTATGTCCTGCGTGAGATGACCTCACCAGAGGGAGGATTTTACTCGGCCACCGACGCCGATTCGGAAGGGGTCGAGGGCAAGTTCTTTGTCTGGACGCCGGAAGAGGTCCGCGCAGCAGTGCCGTCCGACGAGGATGCGCGCCACTTCTGCGCCTACTACGACATCACTCCGGGCGGCAACTGGGAGGGTAAAAACATTCCGAACATTCCCAGACCCCTGGAAGAAGTGGCGAAGGACCTCGGGATCGGGCCGGACGAGCTGCGCGGGACAATCGCGCGGGTCAGGCCGTTGACGTATGAGGCGCGGCGCAAGCGGGTGCCTCCCGGATTGGACGACAAGATTCTCACGGCCTGGAACGGCATGATGATCAGCGCGATGGCCGAGGGCGCGCGCGTGCTGGGAGACAACCGCTTTCTGGAAGCGGCGGCGGCGGCGGCGGATTTCCTGTTGCAAACCCTGGCCAGACCCGACGGCGGGCTGTATCGAACCTACCGAGCCGGCAAGGCCCATTTGAATGCCTGCCTGGAAGATTACGCCTATCTGACGGAAGGGTTGATCGACCTCTACGAGGCGGGAGCCCATGAAGGGTTTTTGAAGGAAGCCGTCCGGCTGGCTGAGCGGATGCTCGCTGATTTTGAAGACACCGTCGATGGCGGGTTTTTCACCACCGCCAAGGATCACGAGGCCTTGATCGTCCGCAGCCGCGAGGGGCCGGATGGCGCCATTCCCAGTGGAAACGCGGTGGCTGCATCGGCGCTGGCCCGACTCTCCTTCCATTATGGACGTGAAGACTTCCGCGCGGCGGCGGCCGGTGCCGTCCGGGCCTATGGCCGGCAGATCGCCCGTTATCCTCGGGCCTTTGCCAAGAGCTTGGCCGTGGCGGATCTCCTCCTGGCCGGTCCCGTCGAACTGGCCCTGGTCGGCACCCAGGGGGACCCTGGCTACGAGGCGCTCCGGGCCGAAGTGAACCGAATCTATTTACCCAACCGGATCATCGCGCATCACGATCCGGCGCAACAGAGCCAAGAGCGGCCGGTGACGCAACATCCGTTACTGGTCGGCAAGGGGCTTGTGGGGAGACGGGCCGCTCTCTATGTTTGCCGCAATTTCGCCTGCCAGACGCCGCTGACCGAGCCATCCGCCCTCGCACCGGCGCTCCGCCAACAAAGACAAGATCAGCCAAGCGGTTCCCCACTCCCCATCGGCAACAAATCCCTCGCAGGCAAGCGGCTCACAGGGAAGGCCCGGCCTGGCGACACCGGTACCTACGCGGTCCGCTTCGTAAGCGATCCCGGCCTGGCGAAGCGCTCGCAGAGTTATAGTCCGCTCGGGAGGACCGGCCTGACGGTCAGCAAGCTCGGATTCGGGGGCTACAGGATCTCTTCGGAGGAAGATGAGCATCGCGAGGCCCTGGCCAAGGCCCTGCAGGAGGGCTGCAACCTGATCGACACGTCCACCAACTATACGGACGGGGAAAGCGAGCGGCTGATCGGTTCCGTCTTGGCCGAGTTGACCAAGCAGGGACGGATCAGGCGGGAGGAGGTCGTCGTTGTCTCCAAGATCGGCTATGTGCAAGGGCAAAACTTGAAGCGAGCCGAGGCGCGCGAAAAGGCCGGAACGCCCTACCCCGAAATGGTGAAGTACGGGGAAGGTATCTGGCATTGTCTGCACCCGGAGTTTCTCGCCGACCAACTCGACCTGTCGCTCGACCGACTCGGACTGAAAACCCTGGATGTCTGCCTCCTGCACAACCCGGAATATTTTCTCTCCGATGCCGCTCACCGAGGCGAGAAGAATCTCTCCACACTGCGCGAACAGTTTTATGGCCGCCTGCTGGCCGCCTTTACTTTTTTTGAGACGCAAGTGGCAGCCGACCGTCTTGGCTGCTACGGAGTCTCCTCCAACAGCAGCACCGCCGAACCTGATGACCCGGAAGCCACTTCCCTCAGCCTTATGCTGGAGGCCGCGACGGCCGCGGCCCGGAAGGCCGGCGCCAAGACCCATCACTTTGCGGTGCTCCAATGTCCGATGAACCTCTTTGAATCAGGGGCTCTGCTGACGCTCAATACTGGCCCCGACAACGGGCGCTCCTTGCTTGAATTGGCTCAGGCTGAAGGAGTGGCCATCCTGCTCAACCGGCCCTTGAACGCCATCCAAACGACAGGAGGAGGCATGGTTCGGCTGGCAGAGTTGCCGGTCGACCCGCCGGCCGTGCCGTTTGATCAACAGCGGGACAAGGTCGCGGCATTGGAGCAGGAATATCGCCGGGCAATCGCCTCGCAGATACAGCCTGCCGGCCAGGGGCTCCATCCCGACGAATATTTCACCTGGGCGGAGGAACTCGCCAAGATTCGTCCCAGGGTCCAGAACCTGGAGCATTGGGAACAGATCGAAAACCAGATGGTCGCCCCCCACATCAACCAGGTGCTCCGGGCCCTGACCCAGTCTCTCACGGGCGACTCGGGCGAACGATGGCAGCAGTGGCGGGAGCGCTACCTGCCAGAGCTGCTTGCGCTGCTCAGAGAATTGCGGCGGGAAGCGACGCTGAAGAGCCGGGAGAAGACTCAGGCGATCACCAAGCTGATCGATCCGCTTCTCCCGGAAGAAAAAAGGAAGGAACCCCTCTCGCGAAAATCCCTCTGGGTCCTAGCTTCGACCCCGGGCGTCACGTGTGTCTTGAACGGGATGAGGACGCCGGCCTATGTGGACGATTCGATGGCTGTTCTAAGCTGGGAGCCCTTGCCGAACGTGCGCGCAATTTATGAAGCGGTCAAGCAAGCTTCATAAATTCGCAGTCTTGTTCCATCCTTCGGCGCCCTCCCCGTCTCCTCCATGCCAATATCCCGGGTTGGTTTGGATATCCCGTTAGGAAAGCTGTGCTACCATACGGCGGCCGCGAGGCGGCGCATGCCCGGCGCCGAGCGGCCTCAGAGCTGAGCAGGTCACCTACGGAGCGTGCATGTCGGGAATCGGCGGCGCATCGCGACGTCTGGTGGCAACGGCCGCCATCTGGTTCCTCCTAGCCATAAGCGATTCGCACTGCGGACTTGTGTGGGCCGAACAGAAGACCGTCCCCGAGGGACCGGATCAGGCTCAGCCCGTCTCAGCCGCCTCCACTCCACCGGTTCACGAGCACCCCGAAGCCAAAGACGAGCTGGACGTCACGCACTTTCACAAGAACCGCGCCTACTATTAAGGAAGGAACCAGGGACCTGCATCCGTTCAACTGGCCGGATGGATCCGTGCGGATGCTGCAAAAGAGCGAGCTACACCTGGACAAGGCGCTGAATCTTCCGGAGTGGCTCCATCTTGGGTTGCACCAACGGACGCGGTACGAAACCCTCAATGAGCCTTGGCAGAAAGGGCAGGTGAGCGGCGAGCACATCGTCGCCCTTCAGACCTTGCCAAGCCTGGGGGTCCGCTACCAGTCCTTCCGTTTCTTCGCCGAAATGATCGATGCCCGTACCTATGGTTCCTCGGACCGGTTTGTCACGACCAATTCCTTCGTGGACCAGACGGACCTTCTCCAGCTCTACGGAGGCCTGGGCACCCACAACTTTCTGGGGACCGGGCTCCATGCAGAAGCGACCTTCGGTCGACAGACGTTCGATTTCGGATCTAGACGGCTGATCGGACGGAACCAGTTCCGGAATACGATCAACGCCTTCGACGGGCTTCACATGAGTCTGGGGGATGACGAGAACTGGCAACTGAGAGCGTTGGTGGTGGCGCCGGTTCAGCGGCTCACGGTCAAACCCGATACGGAGGCGCGAACCCTGCTTTGGGGCTTCTTTCTGGGGCAGCGAGGAATTAAATGGGCGCATACGGACCTCTATGTTTATTTTCTTGAAGATGAGACCAAGCCCGGCGCGGTGCCGGGGCTGCAGCGATCCCTGGTGAACCCCGGCTTCCGGCTGTTCAAGGAGCCCGCGCGCGGCGAATTCGACTATGAAGCCGAAACCGTGTGGCAGGTCGGACGGGCCGCGCTGACTCAGGGGGGCACTCGGCTTAAAAAATTCGCTCATTTCCAGCACATCCAGATCGGCTACACCTTCAACCTTCCCTGGAAACCTCAACTGCTCATCCGGTATGACTATGCCAGCGGCGATCATGATCCCAACGACAACAAGGACGGGCGATTCGACACCTTGTACGGTCCCGTGAACTTCGAGCTGAATCCAACCGGCATCTTCGAGGTCTTTGCCCGCTCGAACATCAGTTCGCCTGCATGGCGGCTGGCGGTGGAGCCGACCCGCATGATGCGGTTTACCTTCCAGCATCGGATGTTCTGGTTGGCTCAGTCGCGGGATGAATGGGTCAATACGGGATTGCAGGATTCAACCGGCGGCGCAGGCAACTTCCTTGGGCACTTTTTCGAAGCGCGGGGGCGGTGGCTGCTGTCGTCGAATTTCTCATTGGAGCCAGGCTGGTGCTACCTGGCCAAAGGAAGCTTCGTGTCCAACCTGCTGGCTGCCGGCGCTCCAGGGACACCCACCGACCAGAATTCGAACTATGCGTATGTCCAAGCGGTCCTGAATTTCTGATCCACCAGGCCGGTTCTCTTAACGCGGCCGTAACAATCGCGTAATGGGCAGGATACTGGCGCGCGTTATCACTGTCCCCGTCCTAAGCTCCCGTGGTGTTCACCTCTCAAATCGGCTATGATGCGCCCAGCCTGAGGGGATCCCATGGTCCGCGCGTCGCTGAAAAATCCTTACGCGGTGGTGGCGGTCAGTCTGATCGTCGTCATCCTCGGCGTGGTCTCCTACCGGAAGATGGTGGTGGACATCTTCCCGGAGATCAACCTGCCGGTCGTGGCGGTCGTGACCTTCTACAAGGGCATGGGGCCCTCCGAAATCGAAGGGGCCATCACCCTCCGGCTGGAGCAGCTCTATCTGCAAGCTTCCTACATCGAGCACATCGAGTCCCGTTCCCTGCCCGGCGTCAGCCTGATCAAAATTTATTTCCAACCCTCCTACGACGTAAACGCTGCGGTGGCCGAGATCACCAGCCTGACTTACTCCACCCTCCGTTACCTGCCGCAAGGCGTATTTCCCCCGATCATCGTGAAGTTCGGCGCGACCAGTCTTCCCATCGCCGACCTCACCGTCAACAGCGAGGCCATGTCTGAAAAGGAAGTGCGCGATCTGGCTTACTTCACGGTGCGGCCTCAGTTCGGGGGCGTGCCCGGCATCTCGCTGCCCCCCACCTTCGGCGGCGAGGTCCGTCAGATCACGGTCTTTCTGGACCGGGAACGAATGCTGGCCCGCAGCATCTCGAGCAGCGACATCGTCAATGCCGTGAATACCCAGAGCCTCCTGCTCCCCGCCGGGGACGTCAAGATCGGCGACTTTGACTACAACCTGTACACCAACAGCATGATCCAAGTTGTGGATCACATGAACGAGATCCCGATCAAGATCGTCAATGGCGTGCCGGTGTCTTTGAAGGACGTCGGCAAGGCGGTCGATTCGACCATGATCCAGACCAACGTCGTGCGCATCGACGGACACCGGTCGGTCTACATCCCGGTGATGAAGCAGGCCGGCGCCAACACGCTGGCAGTCATTGACGGGATCAAGGCGGCGCTCCCGAAGCTGATCGGCTTGCCGGCCGGGTTGGACGTCAAGCTGATCTTCGACCAGTCGTTGTACATCCGCCAGTCCATCCAGACGCTGGAGCACGAAGGGCTTCTGGGGGGCGGCCTCGCTTGCCTGATGGTGCTGCTGTTCCTAGGCAGCCTCCGCTACACGGTCATCATCGCACTCGCCATCCCACTCTCGGTGACGGCGGCCTTTATCGGGCTCTATTTCACCGGGCACACAATCAACATCATGACCCTCGGCGGCCTGGCCCTGGCAGTCGGGCGGCTGGTGGACGACGCAATCGTGGTCGTGGAAAACACCCACCGGCACCTGGACATGGGCAAGTCCGCTTACGAGGCCGCCGGCGACGCAACGACGGAGGTCGCCCTTCCGATGCTGGTGATCACCATCACCGTCTTTCTCGTGTTTCTCCCGATCGCCTTCTTTAGCGGCATCATCAAGTTCCTCTTCGTGCCGTTGGCCCTCTCCGTAGGCTATGCCATGATGGCCTCCTATCTCGGCGCCCTGACCCTCGCGCCCGTCTGCCTGGCCTATCTGCTCAAGGGCAAACACGACGGACCGCCCGGGCATGGGGGGAAGCCCCCCTCAGGCCTGACCGCGTTCTGGCGGAACCTCAACCTCTTCGGCCCCTTCGTCCGGCTCTACGTCGGGGTCTTGCGCTGGTGTTTGCGCCACAAGGCGATCGTCATCATGACGGTCGCAGCCATTTTCACCGGGTCGGTCATGATGGCCCCGCGTCTGGCCACCGAATTCTTTCCCGATGTGGACGCAGGCCAGTTCATCCTGAACGTATCGGCACCGGAAGGGACCAGGGTGGAGAAGACGGAGGCCATCGTGGCGCGGATCGAGGGGCTCATCCGGCAGGTGGTCCCGCCGGACGAGCTGAACCAGATCGTCGCCAACATCGGCGTTCCCCAGGGCTGGATGGTGCTCTATACGCCGGTGGTGGGCCCCCACCAATCCTTCATCCTGGTCAGTCTTAAGCAAGGCCACCGGACACCGACCGATGACGTGGTCGATACTCTTCGCACGAGGCTGGCGCGGGACTTGCCGGGGCTGAAGTTTACCTTCCAGACCGGCGGCATCGTAAGCGACGTCCTGAACTTCGGCCTGCCGGCTCCGATCGACATCAAGGTCAGTGGCCCTCACCTGCAGGAGGTGGCTGCCGTCGCCGCGCGCATCCGAGAGGTTGCGGACAAGGTTCCTGGCACGGTGGATGTGCAGGTGCGGCAGGGCATGTCCTACCCAGAGCTGCACATGACTGTGGACCGGTCCAAAGCGGCCTACCTGGGTCTGAACGAGCAAAAGATCGTCACGGACGTGATCACCGGCTTGAGCTCCAACGTTCAGCTCAATCCGGGCTATTGGATCGATCCCAAGTCCAACAACGCCTACTTTGTGGTCACCCAGTATCCGGAACAAGCGCTGGTCCGGTTTGAGGACTTCCTCAATATCCCGCTCGTTGGCGTTGAGGTGGAGCGAGCCGCGACCGCCAGCCTCTCTCAGTCCCATGGCAGCTCCCTGGCCCTGCAACAGACTCCCTTCCCCGAGCGTCCGACCCTCCCGCAGGCGGACGGGGCCGCCCGCGCGCCGGTAGTTCTGCGCGACGTGGTAGACGTGATCAGAAAGAACGGCCCGGAGACCGTCGACCACTACAACCTGCAACGGACGATGGATGTCCTGGTGGACGTGCCGGGGAACGATCTGGGCCGCGTCGCGGGTAAGATCGAGGAGGAGTTGGCCAAGCTGGATCTCCCGAAAGACGTGGTGGTGTCTTTCAAGGGCGAAGTGGACAGCATGAGAGAAGCGTTGATCGGGTTCGGCGGGGGGCTTCCCTTGGCGGTCGTGTTGATCTATCTCGTGATGGTCGGCCTCTTCCGCTCCTACCTGGACCCCTTCGTGATCATGTTTGCGGTGCCGCTGGGGCTCATCGGCGTGATCTGGATGTTGCTGTTGACTAACACCTCGCTCAACGTGGAGTCCCTCATCGGCACCCTGATGATGATCGGCATCGTGGTATCCAACAGCGTGCTGCTGGTAGACTTCGCGAACCAACGGCTGCGGGAGGGTGTCCCGCTCGAGGAAGCGGTCGTGGACGCCGGGCGCCTGCGGATTCGCCCCATTCTCATGACATCACTGGCGACAATCATCGGTCTTGCGCCGATGGCGTTAGGGATCGGCGAAGGCAGCGAGGCGAACATGCCGCTGGCGCGGGCGGTCATCGGCGGGCTATCCGTCTCCACCGTGATGACCCTGCTGTTTATCCCTGTCCTCCATGCGCTCGCCCGCCGGGGTTCTGCCGCGAAATCAGCCGCCCATCATGCAGGGGCGCTGACGGAAGGAGGTCAGGTTTGACGGACCAGGACCAACAGGAGAGACCCTCTCTGGATCAGATCGAAGAGCAGGGCCCCTTCGACGGAGCTCAGGGCAGGCCCCAACCGAACCGGCTGAAAACGATTCTAATTGCTGCGGCAGGCCTGTTCCTCTTGGTGGCCGTCTTTGTATTTTTCCAGGGACGGCACGAGACCGGGTCTGCGCCCGAGACGGTCAAGCTCCCCACCCCGCCTCCCGCTCAGCCGACAACCCATCTGGTCCAGGTCACAAAGCCCCAACGGCGAGACGTGGCACGCACCCTCACCTTGCCGGCCAATATCTCGCCCTGGTACCGAGCCACCCTCTACGCCAAGGTCTCCGGCTATCTCAAGTGGATCGGGTTCGACAAGGGCGACAAGGTCAAGAAGGGGCAAGTGCTGGCCGTGATCGACGCACCGGAAGTCCAGGATGAGTATGAGCAGGCGGAAGCCGACTATGCCATCAAGAAGCTGACCTACGAGCGGCTGCTCAGCGTCTGGAAGGAAAACCCCGACGTGATCGCAAAGCAAGATGTGGACGTGGCGGAGGCGGCAGCGGAAGGGGCCAAGCAGTTAATGGAACGGCGGCGCACGTTCACCGAGTATACCAAGGTCACGGCGCCCTTCTCCGGGGTCATCACGGCCCGCTTTGCCGATCCGGGCGCCCTCATCCAGGCCGCCACCGGATCGGTCACGCAGGCCGCGCCCCTGTTCACCTTGATGGATATGGACCCGGTGCGGATCTACGTGAGCGTCCCGCAGGAGTCCGCCATGCTGGCCAAGCCGGGCGTCCCGGCGACTCTGTCTGTTAAAGAATTGCCCGATCGGGAGTTCAAGGGCGCCATTACCCGCACGACCGAGTCCTTGGACCCGGCGACCCGCACGCTCCTGGTTGAGATCGACTTGCCCAACAAGGACCACCGGCTTGAGCCCGGCATGTTCATCAATGCGACGCTCTACCTTGAACGGCACCAGAACGCCTTGACGATCCCTCCGACCGCGATCGTTCCCAGCGCGAGCGGGCAAACGAAGTCCGTATTCGTCGTTGAGCAGAACAAAGCCAAGCTCGTCCCGATCAAGACCGGCATCGACGACGGGATCTGGATGGAAGTCGTCGAGGGCTTGAGCGGCAACGAGGATGTCGTTGTCGTCGGCAAGAGCAATCTCCAGAATGGTCAGGCCGTGACCGCCTCTGCGTACGATCTTCCCGCCGGCAAGTCGGCCAGCCAGAAATACTAAGCAACGATGTATGCGGAACGACTCGTTAGTCATCAGTTATCAGTTTCCGGTTCTTGAAAATTCTGAAACTGAGAACTGCCAACTGAGAACTGTTAACTCATGCCGTTGATGACCGACGACATTCAGCATTCTTCGCTTACCCAAAGGAAGGAGACCAGATATGCGACGAGCCCTCTTCACGCTCCTGCTGCTCTCGGCCATCGCGTTTGATGCCCTGCCCCTACCGGCCCTGGCCGAACCGGCTCCGTCTTCGGAGGGCCTGCCGTCACGCCAGGTCAAACCGGCCGGCTCCTTCCTGAGCCTGAACGAGGCAATCCGAGTCGGGGTCGCGCAGCATCCCCTGCTGGAGCGGTCCCGCTACGCTTTCCTGGCGGCCGGCGCCGCAACCAAGCAGGCCCAGGGAGAGTTGTACCCCTGGCTCGAAGCCTCGGCGGCGGGCGGCGCCGGCTCGATCCGGGTGCTGAGCAGCGACGGCGCGACCATCCACGCCACCGGGGAGCTTCCCGAAACCCCTCGGAACCGCAGCGGGTTTCATCAACACGGCGGCGGCCGCGGCTATGCCCTGGCCGGGGCTCTGCCCAAGCACAACATGAACATGGCCACCGGCGGGCTGATCCTCAACCAGCTCATCACCGACTTCGGTACGACCGCCCACCGTATCCTGGCCAGCCAGGCCACCGAAGCGGCCACCGAGAAGGAAATCCTCACGAACAAGGCCCTGGTCATCCTCAATGTCCAACAAGCCTACCTCACCTGCCTCATGCAGCAGCGGTTCGTCGAGATCGCTCGAGACACAGTTGAGAAACGGAAAGTCATCCGGGACCAGGTTCAGACGCTCTACAAGCGCCAGCTCAAGTCCAAGCTGGATCTGGAGTTGGTCTCGGTCGAACTGCGGAACGCCGAACTGGCCTTGATCAAGGCACAGAACGACCTGGCACAGGCCTTTGCGTCCCTCAACAACGCGATGGGCGTCGAAGGGCCGGCTCGGTATGAATTGGAAACGATCGCAGTGGCCGCCGGCGCGCCTCCTGTGGCGGAGGCACTGGTGGAAGAGGGGCTCAAGAACCGGCCTGAACTGCTGGGAGGAAAGGACCGGCTGCTGGCGACCCAGGAACTGCTCAAGGCGGTGAAGGCGCTCAATTTCGGAGAGATCTCGGCTGTGGCCACCATCGGCATCACCAAGTACGGTGACATCCACGACAGCGGGATTCCCAAGGACGGGGTCGCCCCGCTTTGGGGGGCCGCTGCCTCAGCCCGCCTCCCGATCTTTACCGGCTTCCGAATCCAAAACCAGGTGGCGGAAGCCGGCCACCGGCAGGGAGAGGCGGAGCAGGAGTTGCAGAACCTGGCCAATGAAGTCGTCCTCCAGGTCATCCGCGCCTCTCTCAGCCAGACCACGGCGGCGGAGCAAATTGTGCTGGAACAGGAGCGAGTGGCCTTCGCCAGAGAGGCGGTGAGCCTCGCGCAGGAGCGGTACAAACTAGGGCTCAGCTCGATCGTGGAGGTGGTCAGGGCCATCACCGCGCTCTTCGACGCGGAGTCCAGGCTGGCCGAAGCCCAGTATGTCTACAAGAAGAGCCAGGCCGTCGTCGCCTACGCAGCAGGGCAGGACTATCTCAAATATCCGTGAAGCGTGAAACGGGCCAATGACACATGAAGCAAGCTAACAAGTTGCAAGTAGCCAAGTAACAAGTTTCGGACCCTTGCTACTTGTGCCTTGTCACTTGCAACTTGTGACTGACGACGAGAAGCGAACGACGCTTCACGAGATACGAGCGACGATTTAAAAACGTGACGCGTGTCTGAAAAGGAGAGGACGAACATGATGCAATCACAAGCCATACGGTTGACCATGCTGGCGATCGGCCTGTTCTCCTGTCTGTGGACGGGAGAAGGCACCGCCGCTGGTGAAGCTGAGGCGCAGGCCGGACCAACAACGGCAACATCGCCCGCGCTCACGTGGGAAAGCGCAATCGGCACCGGGGTCACGAAGCATCCCCTGATCGAAGCGGCCCAGCATGGAGTGTTGGAGACAGAAGCGGTCACCAACCGGATCGCGTCCATCAATTATCCTCAGGTCTCGGGCATCCTGGTGGGCACGGGCGGTAACACCCGCGTTCTGTCGAACCTCGGCATCTCCGGCTCCCTCCCCAAGCCGACCAACCCCATGGCAACCGCCGGCTCGCGGGTGGACTTGCTGATCACCGACTTCGGCCGTACGACCCATCGGATCCTGGCCAACAAAGCCCTCGCCGCTTCCGCTGAAAAGGACGTGCTGATGATGAAGGCCTGGGTGATCCTGAGCGTGGAACAGGCCTACCTCAATTGCCTCAAACAACAACGCCTGGTCGAAATCACTCGTGAGGTGCTGACCGAGCGGCAGTTGATCCGTTCGCAGGCTGAAACTCTCTATCGGCACCAACTTCGCGCCAAGCTGGATTTCGACCTGGCGGCGGTTGAAGCGGCCAAAGCTGAATTGGACTTCATCAAGGCCCGGAACGATCTCAAGGCTGCCTATGCGGCCCTGAATGCAGCTATGGGCATCCAAGGACCGGATGCGTATACGCTGAATGAGGTGCAGGCCGCGGTCACCCCGGCCCAGCCGATCGAGCCTCTGTTCAAGCAAGCGTTGGAGAAGAGGCCGGAGCTGCTGGGAAGCCGCGATCGGGTCCAGGCAGCGGAGGAGGCGCTGAAAGCGGCGCAGGCGCTGAACTTTGGAAGCATTTCGGCCATCGGCACGGCCGGCTACTCCTGGTGGGGGCATCAGGAAGTGGTCAGTGTGCAGGGAAACCCGAATAACCCGAACGCGCAACTGGGCTGGTGGGGCGTCGGCGTCGCGACCTCAACCCCGCTCTATACCGGCCCCCGCATCCAAAGCCAGATCGACGAGGCCGACGCGCGCAAGGGCGAGGCTCAGGCTACGGCTAGGACGATTGCTAACGACGTCATCCTCCAGGTTGCCAAGGCCTACCTGAGCCGGCTCACGGCCGAGCAACAGATTCAGGTGGCGCAGGAGCGGGTCGCCCATGCCCGCGAGGCCCTGACGCTGGCCCGCGAGCGGTACAAAGCCGGGCTGGGGTCGATCCTGGATGTGACCACCGCCACCGCCGATCTGCTGGCGGCTCAGACAGGCCTCGCCGAGGCCCAGTACGAATATCGGGCCGGCGACTCCGCCCTGGCCTATGCCATTGGCAGCGAATACGCACGCTACTGAAGAGCCAGTGTTGAATGCTGAATTATGAATGATGCGTTAAAATGATGCGCCGAATCCGTCTCTTACCATTCATCACTCGTCACTCATCACTCATCGCTTCTGTTCTGCTGGCTTGCCTGCTCGGCTGGGGAACGACCGGCCTGGCGGCCGAGCTGGAGCCGGCTCCGCCCGCGCCCAAAGCGACCGGCGCTTTTCTCGGCTACAAAGCCGCCATCCAGATCGGGCTTGAGCAGCATCCCCTGCTCAAGAAATCCCAGGAGACCGCACTGGCCGCAGGCGCGGTGATCCAGCAGACCGCCTCCAAGTACTACCCCCAGATCGACGCCTTCGCAATCCAGACAGGCGGAACGATCCGTCCGCTGAGCGCCTTCAACATCGCGGGAGCACAGAACAAGCCCACCTCCTACATCGAAAACGCGGGACTGCTGGCGGACCAGCTCATCTACGACTTCGGCCAAACCGCCCATCGGGTCCTGGCCGACAAAGCGAACAGGGAGGCGGCTGAGAAAGACATCCTCACCAATAAAGCCCTCGTCATCCTGACGGTGCAGCAGGCCTATCTCAATTGCCTCAAGCACAAACGCTTGTTGCGGATTGCGGAAGAAACCGTACGGGAGCGAGGCAAGATTCGCGATCAGGTGGCCACCCTCTACAAACACCAGCTCAAATCGAAGCTGGACCTGGACTTGATCTCCGTGGAGTTGAGAAATGCCGAGGTGCTTTTGGTGCAGGCGAAGAACAACCTCCGTGCGGCCTACGCGGCTCTGAACAATGCGATGGGCGTGCGGGGTCCCGAGGACTACACGCTGGAAGATATCCCGGTCACCCTCTCCCCGCTTGATACGCTGGAGGCCTTGAGGCAGGAAGGGGTGTCGAGACGGCCGGAAATGCTCGGGAGCATGGACCGGATCCGGTCCGCCGACGCGCAGGTCAAATCAGCACAAGCCCTGTTCTTCCCCACTATTTCCGCGGTCGGCATGGGGGGCGTGATCCACTTCAGCGACGCGCCCACCAATCAGCTTCCGGGAGCCCATACGGGCTATACCCAGGTCTGGTGGGGGGCCGGCGCGGCCGTGTCGGTGCCGCTGTTTACGGGATTCTTCATCGAAAACCGGGTGGCCGAAGCGACTCAGCAAAAATACAAGGCCGAGCAAAGGATGAAGGACCTGAACAATCGGATCGCCCTGGAAGTGACGGAAGCCTACCTGACCCTCCAGACGGCCAAGCAGCAGACCAAGGTGGCGGAGCAAGAAGTGGCCGCCTCGCAGGAAGCGCTCGCCCTGGCCAAGGAACGTTACCGTCT
Source organism: Nitrospira sp. (assembly GCA_016873395.1). GTDB lineage: Bacteria > Nitrospirota > Nitrospiria > Nitrospirales > Nitrospiraceae > VGXG01. Next base: position 48,304 of record VGXG01000005.1, read on the forward strand.
GGGGCTCTCCTCCATCATCGACGTCACCACGGCCACCACCGCGCTGGTCGCGGCGGAGGTCCGGCTCGCCGACACTCACTATGCCTACAAGGCCAGCGCGGTGGCGGTCTCCTATGCGACCGGCACCGGGTACCAGCAGTTTTAAGTCTCCTCCCGATTCATCCAACGACAAGCCCCTCCCCCTCTCTGACAAAGATTCCCTGAATAAATTTACATTCCTGCAACAGAGGGGTAATCAGGATGACATGGCTCCCCGATAAGATCCTGCCCGTAGGTTGTTCCCGCGCCCGTGGCCCTGAGGCAGCGGGAGTAGAAACCCATAGGAAAGGAGGTGAAATCATGAACTGTCCCCATTGTGTCAACGGGCAGACGAGCGGGGCAATTCTGCTGTGCGAGGAAGCCATCGAACCTTTTGACTTCTGCATGTCGGAACGGTCCCGCACCTGTCTGCATGATTGGAACGCCGGCGAGAATCTCGCGTGGGCGATCCATCGGGAGGTTACCCGAGCCATCGGGTAACCCTCCTGTTCCTTTCGACTTGCCCTTGGCCTGTGGAGGATCTAAGCCTACCGGAGGCAAAGTAACTATCCGCTCACAGCAAAGGAGAAGTTGTTAGTCCTCAGTGTTCAGTTCTCAGTTTCAAGACTGAAGACTGATGACTGGAAACGGACTACTTTCTAGCGAGCTTGGTATGGAGGAATATATGCCGCGCCATTCCATACACTCCGAAACCCTCGTCTTGGACCTACTCCACAAGGCCGGATCGCTCACCATCGACCAAATGACCGCCAAGCTCCCGGAACTCAGTTGGAGCGAGTTGTTCGAGACCATCGACGCGCTGAGTCGTAGAGGCACGATCATTATCCAACGCCGAGGATTTCAGTACGAACTCCGCGCCCGTCATATTTCCTCTAGTCAAGACCTTGATTTCATTTGTAAAACGGCTGGTTGACTTGTCCCGGCCCTCCCTCTAAGCTCCCGTCATGGCCAAACTCGGCATCATCGATATCGGCACCAACTCCATCCACATGGTTCTCGCCGAGGTCGAGTCCGATTTCTCCTACAAGATCCTGGATCGCTTCAAGGACATGACCCGCCTGGGTGATGGGACGTTCCGGACCCGCCGCCTGTCGGAAGCCGCCATGGTGCGCGGCCTGGAAGTCGTGCGCACCCTGGTGACGCTGGCGCGCAACAAGGGGTACGAGCGGATCAAAGCTGTGGCGACCAGCGCCGTACGCGAAGCCAGGAACGGCGGGGAGTTCCTGGAGGCGATCTCCCGTCAGACTGATTTGCCTGTGCAGGTGGTGAGCGGTGAGGAAGAAGCGCGGCTGATCTACCTGGGCGTCCGGCACAGCATGGATCTGGCCGACCAGCCCAGCATGATCGTGGATGTGGGCGGCGGGTCGGTCGAGCTGATCATCGGCGACCGCAAAAAATTGATCCAAGGACAGAGCTTGAAGTTGGGCGCCATCCGGCTCAAGGACCTCTATCTTAAACAGGACCCGCCCACCAAGGCCATGCGGCGCGAGATGGAAAAGGCCGTCGAGACTCGGCTCAAAGCGGCGCTCCAGCCGTTCAAGGACTGGCAGTTCGACCGGCTCGTGGGAACGAGCGGGATGGTCGGCAACCTAGCGGAGATCATTCACCTGCGGCGCACAGGCCATCCCCTGCACCAGCTTAACCTGGCGACCATGTCGCTCAAAGATGTGCGGACGGTCGAGGAGTTGCTGACGCAGGCGAGTTTCAAGGAACGGTTGGCCATGCCGGGGTTGGACCCCAAGCGCGCCGACACCCTCCTGCCCGCTTCGATGGTCGTCCGCACTCTGATGGAGCGGACCAGGCAGGACCGTATGACCATCAGCGACAAGGCCATCCGGGACGGGCTGATCTACGACTTTATCGAGCACAATCGGGAGGGACTCAAGGTCGAGCGCGACATCCCCAACGTCCGCCGCCGCCACGTAATCTATCTCGCCCGCCGCTGCCACTATCCGAAGGCCCACAGCCATCACGTGGCCAGGCTCGCCGCCAGGCTGTTCGACCAGACACGCACGCTGCACGGGTTGGGCGACCGGGAGCGGGAATGGCTGGAGTATGCGGCGTTGCTCCATGACATCGGCTACCTCATCAACGCGCGACAGCACCACAAGCATGCCTACTACCTGATCAAGAACGCGGACCTCTACGGCTTGACCGCCGATGAAATTGAGTTGATCGCCAATATTGCCCGCTACCACCGGCGCGCCCTGCCCGATGACCGGCACGTCACGTTGCAGGCGGTGGGAACGAAGCATCGGAAAACCGTCGAGGCCCTGAGCGCGCTGCTGCGCATCGCGGACGCCCTCGACCGCACCCAGTTCGGCGTCATCCAGAACCTCGACGTGCGGCTGGGCAAGCCGGTGACGATCGAGCTGCACGCGACCGGTGACGCGGAATTGGAGCTCTGGGCGTCCCGCAACCGGGCCGACTTGTTTGAAAAGGTGTTCAAGCGGCCCGTGCAATTCGTCATCCATGCGCATGAAGGAGCCTCCGCATGAGCCAGCCCCCGCTGACGCTCAACCAGCCGCATCAGTTTCCCGGCAAGCTTATCATCGTGGAGGGGATCGACGGGTCCGGGAAAAGCACGCAGCTCCTGCTGCTCCAGAAATGGCTGGTGTCCAAGGGCTTCAATGTCTTTTTCACCGAGTGGAACTCCTCGGAGCTGGTCCGGGAGACGACGCGGCGCGGGAAGAAAAGCAAGGCGCTCACGCCGACCACCTTCAGCCTCCTGCACGCGACCGACTTTGCGAACCGGCTCTACCACGACATCCTGCCCCCGCTGAAAGCCGGGATGATCGTGCTGGCCGATCGTTACGTCTACACGGCCTTCGCCCGGGATGCGGTGCGGGGGGTCTCACCCGCCTGGGTCCGCAAGCTCTACAACTTCGCGATCCGGCCTGATCTCGCCTTCTATTTCAAGGTGCCGATCGAAGTCGCGATCAGCCGTCTCCTGGGCGGAATGAGGGGACAGTTCAAGTATTACGAGGCAGGCATGGACATGGGCCTGAGCCAGGACCTGACCGAGAGCTTCCGGATTTTCCAGTCCCGCATCCTGACCGAATACGACAAGATCGTGAGCGAATATGAAATGATTACGGTGGATGCGACCCAGGAGATCGAGGAACAACAGAACGAGATGCGACAGCGGGTCTCACAGGCGCTGGAACAGTACAAACCAAAACGGGGCACCCATGGAAGACGCGAGACAGTATTTTGGCGACGGTTTGGCCTATCTAAACCTGAGTGATCTCAAAGGCAGGCTGATCGCGATCGAGGGCACGGACGGGGTCGGCCGCTCCACGCACATCGAGCTGCTGCAGGAGTGGCTGGAGGTGCAGGGGTACGGCGTGGTCACGACCGGCTGGACCAGGTCCAACCTCATGTCCAAAACGATCGAGGTCGCCAAACAGGGCAACATCTTGGACCGCTGGTCCTTGAGCCTCCTCTATGCGACGGACTTCGCAGACCGGTTGGAGCACCAGATCATTCCGGCCCTCCGCTCCGGCTTCATCGTCCTGGCGGACCGGTACATCTATACCGCTTTCGCCCGCGACGCGGTGCGGAGCGGGGATCGGAAGTGGATCAGGGACGTGTTCGGCTTTGCGGTGGTGCCGGATCTCGTGTGCTACCTGCGCATCGACGTGGATACGCTGGCCCTGCGCGTCATTGAAACGAGCGGCATGAACTACTGGGAATCGGGCATGGATATGAAGCTGGGGGCCGACCTCTACGATAGCTTCAAGAAGTACCAGGGGCTCCTGATCGAGGAATTCGACAAGATGGCGGAAGAGTTCAAGTTCGAAGTGGTCGACGCCCGCAAACCCCCGGAGGAGATCCAGGATATCCTTCGAGCCCAGATCGAACCCCTGCTGAAGAACAACGGGCGAAAGCCGGACATCCCTTTAGAACAATCGCCCTCCGGAGCCCTGCCGGCTAATTCTTCCCCAAGCTCCTGAGTTGCGACGGGGCCAGCCACCACTGGAGGGTCCCATGTCCCGCCCCCGGCGGCCGATCGAACCGGATACAGCAGGCGCCGGCCTTCTTGAGCGAGAGCCCTTCCGCCGGTTTGCCGAACAGCATGACGCCGGCCGCCTCACCCAGGTGAGGCTCATGGCCCACGCAGATAACGCAAGCGTTCTCCGGCAAGGAAGCCAATAGCGGGAACAGCTTGTCCGGCGGCGCGTCCGGCAGGAGCTCATCGCAGAGCCGTACGTCCGTCTTGGCGCGGGTGACCTCCCGGACTAACCTGGCCGTCTCCACCGCCCGGACAAACGGGCTGGACAAGATATGGGTCGGCACGACGTCCAGACGAGCCAACCCCTTGGCCGCCTGCCTGGTTCGCTCGGCCCCCTTGGCGGTCAGCGGCCGTTCCGGCTCCGGTCCATCCCAATCTTCCCGGTCCACGGCGATGCCGTGTCTGAAGAGGAGGCAATCCATAATGAGATGACAGGAAGTGACGATTAGAGGAATACCTTCCAAAAGCCGTGGTGGAGTCTAGCACAACCGGGAATCGGATATGAAGCCCAATCTCAAGCAGCTTGCTCCCCCTCCTCTCACGTGCTAGAGTCTGCCCCCTCGCTAGACGATCCTGTTGCCTTTGTCCTCGCGGAGAGAGCGATGATTCTGCATCCACCGGCGCCGGGAGATGATCGGACTGCCCGGTATCAAACTGTTGTGCTGCGAGCCTTGGAAAGCCTTTCAGCCGGCGACGACCGACCCAAGACCTTGCACCGGCTGAGGACGCACCTGCGACGCCTCCAGGCCTACCTGGAGCTGGTCGGCGAAGTCTCCAATGCCGGGATCATCGCCAAGTGTGTTTCCCGCCTGAGCCGACTGCGGACGCTCCATGTCTTCGAACGGTACTTGGCCTCCCTGGAGGCTCCGCGGTCCGATCTGCGCCTGATCAGGAAGCGGATCAGGGCGAGGCAGGCCAAGCTTCAACGCATGGATGTGTACCGAACAATCGAGCAGCGCGTGCGGCGTCATGCGATCCCTCCGACGCCTGGAAACCAGGGCTGGATGCGAGAGCGGCTGCTCGACCTACGACGAGCCAATGGGCAGGCGTTGGGTGAGCTGATCGCTCTCGCCCAAGCCGAGCCGCGGCGAAAGCGGCTCCATGCGCTGCGGCTGAAGATCAAGTCCATCCGGTACCAGGAGGAATGGGCCTTGGGCCACCAGGAGGAGAGGCCGGACCTCGTCGGGTGGCTGAAACACGCCCAGTCGGTTCTTGGCGAATATGAAGAACGGGCTCAATTTCGAAGGCTTGCCGATAAGATCGGGCTGCAGTCGCTCCCCCGTATCGAAAAGGATTGGCGCACTGCCAGGAGGAAAGCCAGAGCCCTGCCCGATCACCTGGCGGACCTGGCCGAAACAATGGGACCCCGCTCTCTCAGGCTCGTCGGCAGCAATAAGATCAGGCAGCTTGCCGTTGCAGGCCGGCAGGGAAAACTCGGCGCCTGACTAATCAAGTTTTGTTGATATAATTAGAGCCATGCCGACTGCACCCTAGCGAGCCGGCATTGCCGATCCATTAACCTCCTGTAAACACACGGTTACGCTTCTGCTGTTCCAGCCAGATCGATCATCCGTCTGATTTCCCAGTAAATAAGAAAATATTTACAAATCTGTAACAGACCGGTCACCGGTCCGTCACACCTCTCCTATACAACAGGCAGCGACCATGACGTGCGAACCGCGGCAATCTATCGGCAACAGAGGGAGGACGGTGTGATGAAGCAGGCGAGTTACGGAGCCGCGCTACTGGCTTTCTGGTTCGGCACCACGATTCTGCCGGTTCAGGCGGAGGAACGGACCGTTCAGGGTCCGCCCGCCCCGACCAGCCAGATCGAAAAGGTGTCCGGCCCGCCTGCGCCGGGCGGCATGATCCAGCGGGGCGAACAATCCATCGAAGCGACGCCGCTCGAAGACCTGTTGCTGGAAAAGGGTATCATCACGATGGACGACTGGATCAGGATCAAGGCCGAGCAGGAGCGCCAGTTCAGCGAGCGGTCAGTGGTGGCAGAGTTTACCGGCAGCCCCCGCTGGTTCGAGCGGATCACGATGTTCGGGTACGGGATGCTCCGATACAACGTGACGAACAACGGGCAGGTGCGGACCTATCAAGACGTATCCGTGGGCGATACGGCCAATGGGGCCCAGCCAGGCTTCTTATTCCGCCGCATCCGGTGGGTGGTGACCGGACAGGTTTCCGACCACGTCGCCTTCTTCCTCCAGCCGGACTTTGCCACCCAGCTCAGCGGCAACACCAGTGTTGTGACGCTCAGAGACGCCTATGGCGACTGGATCTTCGACAAGGATAAGCAGTATCGGCTCCGCGTCGGGCTTCAGCGCGTGCCCTGTTCTTTCGACAACTGGCAGGCCTCACGCGTCCGCATGGCCATCGACCGAGCCGACTCGACCAATAGCTGCGCCCACGGCGAACGCGACATCGGGGTCTCCTTCATGTGGACCCCCAAGATCGCCCAGGCCCGGTTCAAACAGATGCTGGATTACATGTATGGCCCCGGTGACTATGGGGTCTTCCACATTCAAGTGGATAACAGTTCAGGGTTGAATGTGCCGGAGAACAACAAGAATAAGCGGGTGAGCGTGCGCTTGGCCTGGCCCTTCGAACTCCCCGGCGGCCGGCTGATGGAGGCCGGCATGAACGCCGGCTACGGCACCTGGAACGTGAGCATGGGCACGGCCGCCGCCGGACGGACGCTCTACTCGGTCAATTCCACCGCCTGTGTGGGAGCAGCGACGACGTCTGGGTGCACGAGCGCCAGGAACTATCTCGACGAACGAATCAATTTCTATGCCTATGTCCCGCCCCAACCCTGGGGATTCATCGCCGAATATGTGACGGGCCGCGCCCCAAAACGAAACGGAAACGGCGTGGTCGAAACGTCCCACTTCTACGGCGGCTATGTCCAGGCCCATTACCAGTGGAAGTATTCGGACGTGGGGATTGCCAACTTTTACTCGCGCTGGCAGGAATACTATGGAGGGCTTAAGTTTCTGACCGGCGCCCCGGATGACCGGATGAAGGAAGTCGAAACCGGTATCGCCTGGCAGCCGGATCCCCAGTGGGAGTTTACCCTCGCCTACACCTTTACCCAGCGGAACAACGTCTTTACAGTCAACCCGAACCAGACCGCGGCGACGCCTGGAACCCAGATCGACGCCTACGGGAACCTCCTTCGATTCCAGTGCATCTGGTTCTGGAACTAATCGTAAGCTAAAGAGGCTTGCGAGGCTTGCACAAGACAATCCATCGGCTCACGCGGTGTCTTTACCCGCCTTCGCAGAAAGCCACGGGTGCCCGGCCTTCGCAGCCGAAGCGGCTGCTTCGGCGGAGTAGGCTGAGCCCGTGGATGAATGCGGGGTGGGTAACCCTCCGTAGCTTTGGCTAGGAGGGTACGCTTCGGCGGGTTCCGCCGAAGAATGTGAAGATGCCACGGCTGTCAAGCCGTGGAGCTTCACCGTTGTGGCGGGGCGGATGTCAGGGAGCGTTGGTCTGACTCAGCAAAGAGGCGAGCGAGATCGACAATGAGCAGCTTCGATTCGTCCATGTACCTCTCGTACCCGTCTTTTCTTCTCACTTCGCCGTTCGGAATCCACGCCTCCGGCGGCCTGAACCCAGCAGCATAGATATAGCGGGCGACGGGAAGCAGCGGCTGGTCCCTGGCGTCAATTTCATAGGTCGTCTCGTAGATCTTGGTGCTGGGAGACGTCCGATAGTTGGCCAGGATGAAATAGAGCCGGTTGTTCCGGACGAAGAGACCTCCCGACGTGACCAGCTTGCCCCGTTCCATGTCGCCCGTCAGTAAATAGAAGGTGACCAAGTCCACGGGGGACGCCTTCTTGAACGCCTGAACGAACACCGGAGCGAGGGTCTTGATCTGCAGCTCGGAAAATGCCAGCGCATGTTCCTGTTCATGAAAGATCCGCCCGAAGACCCGATCCCGGTCCGTCACCCAGATTCCGCGAAGAATCTGCTCCATCTGCTCGTTGGTGAATCGTGCCGGATGACTGTGGCCGGGCTTGCCGGCTTCCGGGTCGAACATGAGCCAGATCGAGGTGCGGGGTTCCTCATACACCACGATGGGAGGGGGTTCCGTCACGCAGCCGGACGCGAAGAGGCTCAGAGCCAACCAGCCGCACAGTCTTGCCGCAGGGTTCGCCGTTTTCAAGAAGCGTGTTCCTCGCAACTCAGGTGAGCCACTTATCAGAGGATGCAGGATGAAGCTCAGCGCATCGGAGAGAATTGCAACAGCCGGTCAGCCTTGAACGGAAGCCCCATGTTGGTCAGTTCGTTGTAGGGCTGGTCGTCGCAGCGGCCATGCCGGCTCCTGTCAAGGTCTGCAAGTTTTTCGCTACCTGGGTTGCAGGCAAGGGATAGGCCCCCGCCTTTGCCACCAACGATTGCCCTTCGCGGCTATTGATAAACTTCAAGAACTCCACAATGATCGGTTCCAACTCTGCCTGGGGGTCCTTCTTTACATAGAGGTAGAGGGGTCGGCTCAGCGCATAGTCGCCCGTGGCCGCTGTGTCGGCGCTCGGCGCCACAAAGGGCATGCCGGTTTTCTCGGCCAAAGGAACGGTGCGTACCATCGAGGTTTGAAACCCGATGCCGACATAGCCGATGGCGAGAAGGTCACGGCTGATCGCCAGGATTTCTGTCGCCGACCCTGGCTCTTCTCTGACGCTTCCTTTCAGGTCTCCATCCAGCAGGGCGACGTGCTTGAAGAAAGTCCTGGTGCCCGATTGTCTATCTCTCCCGTAGAGATGAATCGGCTGTTGAGCCCAATTTTCAAGCCCGAGTTGATCCCAGGTGATAATGTCTCCCTGCGCCCCCCGCTTGCGGTCCCTTCCGAAGATCGCATCCACCTGTTCCAGCGTCAGTCCCCGAAGAGGATTGTCCCGGTTGACATAGATGGCCACCGCGTCCATGGCGATCGGGATCTCGGTGACGCCATAGCCATACCGAGAGTGAAAGTCCTGGGTTTCTTCTTCGGTCAAGCGACGGGAAGAGGCGAGCAGCGAGACATGGGCGGAAATTTGATGACCGCTGTAAAATCCGTCCCCTCGCCTGATTTGGGCCTGACTGCTGAGGAATTGCATCAAGGCCTTCTCCGTCCCGCCCCCTTGAATGCCGACTTTGGCATCCCGGTGCATCTGCCTGAAGGCCGCGGCCAACTTCAACATGAGCGGTTGCATCGTGTCCGATCCTGAGATGACCGTGTTGCCGGACAGGTTGGGTGGGGCCAGGTACGACGCGATTCCGTCGTCTACCTTGGTTGGTCCGGCTGGCTCGGCGGCAGCGGTTCCAACCAGGCAGGCCAGAACGAAGCCTCCTAACAGGAAAACGAAAGTCCGGCCATTTCCCTTGAGCCTGCTTGTTCGCAATCGAGCCATGAACTGCCCCTCCTGTGGTTACCCGCCTCGACCCGCTACAATTTCGTGCAAACGGTAACCTACGGAGATTGCATGCCTGTGACCCCCATGTTACAGCCGTGTAAATTTTTGTTTAGAAGGCGGCTGGCTATTGCGTTTCCTTCATGACCCACCCTTTTTTCAGCACGCAACGCTCAGTCGCCATCTGGACCATTGACCTCATCCCTTGCTGGAGCTTGGGGTCTTTTATGACGTCCGATTCGCACTTGTTCCAATCTTGCGTAAAGTCGCCCTTAGGTTTGGTCGGGTGCACCCATTCCATTGAGGAGCAGCCAGCCAGCAGCAACGCAAAAACAACGACCCCTCCAGAGCCAAATCGCACCATACTCCCTCCTCTAGATGTGAAGATCATACCGGCGACCGAAGCATAACTTGCTCAGGAGCCTCCGTCAAGCAAGGCGGTTGACTCCTCGGACACTCACGGAGCCGATTGAACGGACGGTGCCGTGAACAACGCCGGCTTGACCATCCTCCTTGAAGACCTGTATAAGTTGCTGACTCCGCGCAACGCATCCGACGATCTACGATTGCGCCCGTAGCTCAATGGATAGAGCATCAGACTACGGATCTGAGGGTTGGGGGTTCAAGTCCCTCCGGGCGCGCCATTCCATTTAGTCAAGGCTCATCGACGTTCGGCGACGTTCTTGACAGGTCGGCTGTTTCCCTATAGTTTTCCCCCATTCGTCCAAGTAGACACCCATCGCATTCGTATCCCGGGGGACTAACGCATGGACGTCCAAGAGAGGCGAAAAAGACCTGATCGGCGAGGCGGCAAAGATCGGCGAATGGCCGAGCGCCGATGCGGAGAGCGACGATGCACCGCCCGGGGAGGGAGCGATCGAAGGAGCAGGGACCGCAGGCGGGCATTGCGCCGAGGCGCGGGGAGAAGGCTCACGGATTCGAGCCGTGCGGATATTCACGATTGCGCCCGCAGTTTCGACGCCAAGGGAACAGAAACGATCCTGGTGGTTGATGACGAGGAGCTTGTCCGCAACCTGGTGCAATCACTCCTTAAAAGCCATGGGTAAGGGGTTCTGCAGGCAGCAAGTGGCGCCGAAGCTCTCGATCTCATCTCCCGATATCCTCATCCGCTTCACCTGATCCTGACCGATGTGGTCATGCCGGGCATGAACGGGCGGGAGTTGGCCGACCGCCTGGCCTTGCTCAGACCGGACCTGAAAATCCTCTACATGTCGGCCAATCCCGGGGACATCCTTGCTCAAGACAACGATCAGAGTTCAAGCCCCTCGTATCTCCGGAAACCGTTTACCGTCCAAGCCTTGCTGATGAGAGTACGCGACCTCCTTGACCAATCAGGCCCGGCTAGCGCCCCCGCGGTTTTCCGACGTTGAACCCGTTACCTTGCCCTCATCTTGTCCTTCAACACGAAACCCACCTCGAAGCCGGCCCTTAACCCTCACCTCACCAACTCGCCTCCGCGTTCCCCCTGGCAATCCACAAAGTCGATGGATGCCCGGCCCGCTCCGAACAGTTGAGCCGCACCGCCGGCGGTTCAGGCGTCCGCACCGCCTCGCATACAGCCACATTGGAGCAGGCTGGACTTCACTAACACTTAGAACGGTTCGTTTGGATTGGCAGCCAACCACGCGGTCAGGCCCGGCAAGGGGAAGGAGAGGATCTGCTGGAGCTTGGCGCAGTTCAGCGACACATCCTGTGGGCGAGGCGGCCCCTGATAGTCGCGTCGCGACGCGGGCTGCAGCTTAGGATTAAGTTTCGGCCAGCGTGCGGCTAAGAGCTGCCCGATCTGCCAGCGGGAGAGCCGTTCGGCCCCGCCGAGGTGATAGAGCCCAGACCGGTATTTCGCGGCCAATTCCCACACGGCGCGCGCAGTGATGACCGCGGGGAGGGGCGAGCGGAATTCATCGGTGAAGAGGGTCAGAGTTCGGCCGGCCTGCCAGGCTCGACGGATTTCCTCATTGAACCCGCGGTCGCCGGTCGGTGAGATCCCCCCGTTCAAGGCAACGCGGAGGACGACGTGCTTGGGGTTGGCCAGCACCAGGCGCTCGGCCGTCACTTTGGTTTCCGCATAGAAGCTCAACGGGTTGACCGGGGCGGATTCGTCATAGTTCCCCATCCGGCCGTCGAAGACCAAGTCGCTGGAAAAGAAGATGAAAGGGATGTCCGCCGCCAACTCAGCCAACACCGCCGTGGCCTCAACGTTGATCTTGCGGGCCAGATCGGGGTCTTGCTGACAGACCTGGGGCTTGCTGAGAGCGGCGCAGTGGATGACGAGCTGAGGCTGACGATCACAAAAGACCTGCCGGATAGCCCGACTATCGGCCAGGTTGACATCATCGCGCGTCAGACCAAGGACTTTCCAGGAGGGAGCAAAGGCGGGAGCCGTCCGGACTAAAGAACTGCCGATCAAGCCTCCTGCGCCCGTGACGAGCGCCGGTCTGTCATCCACAGTATGCAGCCATGCCGTTTCGTGCCAGCCGTGTCGCGGCGCCGTTCCTCATCACGATTCCTTGTCCCCGGCCTGAGCCTTGGGAAGCTCGATCCAGAACTTGCTTCCCTGGCCCGGGGAAGACTCCACTCCTACCCGCCCGCCCATGAGGTCGTTCAGTTTGAAATCATGCTTCGGGCTCTGGGAATGGGCATTGTGGCAATCTACGCAGGACTGGGCCGAAGCAAGATCGGCCATGAGCACACGCATGACCGCCCGCCCTTCCACACGGTCAGTTCTGACAAAGGAGCCCGTCGGATGCTCCATCAGATAGGCAAAGGCCTCTTGCTGAAACGTATCTCTTAAACCCTTCTTCTTGTTGATGGCCCAGGGGCTGATGAGGTTAGCCGTGAAGCCGTTCCTGTGGGAAGCGGTATCTTCCGACACCTCACGGACGAACGTGGCCGGAAGCGGGAAGCGGCCATGTACGTGCTCATAGTCCGCTCCCACCGTTCCTCCCAACTCGATCAGGCGGGGAACAACAACTCTCGCATAATAGCCTCGGTCCGCCATGATCTGGGTGTGGAGGGTCTTGGCTCGCTGCGTGAGCTTCTCGTGCAATTGCGCGTCATCCCGCTTGTACACGGAGTAGGCGGCAACCAGGGTCGCCACAATGATCAGCGGCACGGTGAGGGCGACAAGTTTCGTGCCGATCGGCCAGTTGTTGACCCGCCAGTCGAAGGTCATGACGTCCCTTTGCGCATTTCGGCCAGGCTCGGGCGGCCTTGCAGCATTATTGTCTCTGCTCCATCCGTCTGAGCGCGCGCATCATCACCGGATCGCTCAAGCCTACCTCGCTGAGCGCGTCCATGATATGAAGGCCTCTGGCCTCAGCCAGAGCTTTGGCCTTGGCATAGTGCTGTCGGTTAAAGCGCGCCACCGCCGGCTGGCCGTTGACGACCTGGCAGGCCAGCACATCGCCGTCCACCTCAAGCGTCCCTCCCTGCTCCAACAGAGTTTTCGCGTGGCCGACCGTGATCCGATGGAGGGAAGCAAACTCGGCGATCCCCCCCGTCTCGACCAGCCGGCCGTCCGGCATGATGCAGAGACGCTTGAAGTGGGGGGACCAGTCCTTCCGGAAGTCGATGTACTTAATGTCGCCTGCACGCGCAATCGCGCGGTCCAGCTTGGCATAGTCCAATCCCAGGTTTTTCCCCCTGAGCCTGGCTTGCAGCTCGGGAGGGAGTGTCCGGTAGAACACGCGGGTTGCGGCTTCCTCCAGGGTCAGGCCGTATGAGCGCGTCAATTGTTCCGCTTCGGCATACTGCGTGACATCCAACACCCAGGTCTGTTTCGGCGCCATCCCGGTCGGATCGATCCGACAGGCAAAGAGCCCCCGCGTGACCAACAGGCCCTCCTGCGGATAGACATGGCATCCGCCTTCGGTCAACAGGCGCGTCATGACCTCGATGGGAATGTCGTAGCTCTCGGCGAGCACGCGCGCATGGGCCGGCAGCTCCTCCGGTTCAGTCATGGCACAGACCGTCACGTTGCCCGGCGCGTCGAACTCCGTATAGTCTTCGACGATGTTGTAGAGGGCCGGAGGCTTGGCCGGACCCGCCGCTCGTTTTTTAATCTTGTACATCCGGAGACTCCTTCAAGAGCGGCTGACAAGTTAACAAGTTCCAAGTCGCAAGTTCGGACTACTTGTCAGCTTAGCACTTGCCACTTGTCAACTTGCCTAGCAGGCTATTGCAAAACACCCACGTTGCTCATCAGAAAAGTGTGACAGCATACGCTACGTGGATGCGCCACGACCCACCAGGATGTTCAAAAAGACCTTCCAGCAAGGCCGCAACGAGCGAAAGGTCGAGGCGTACTCTTTGTGATACGTTGAGACCTTGAGCGACGCGAGAACGAAGCTGGAGGTCTTTTTCAACATTCTGTTAGTGGTCCAAGCCGTATGGAGGCAACGTCGTCAGACGGGGATCCTCCACCGGGCCTCCGACCGTGAAGTGATAGAGCGACTGGAAGGCCGTGCCGGCGAACCCGAACACCTGGTGGACAGGATCGTCGAAGAAGCACCCGATGCCCGTGGCCCGCAGGCCGGCTGCCTCGGCCTCCAAGTAGAGGACCTGCCCGATGACCCCGGTCTCCCAGAACAGCCGCCGATAGAACCAGGCTCCATGCTGGTGCAGGCTCGCCTCGAATTCCGCCACCATACCGAGGGAAAAGGCGCTTTCCCCCGCGATGTCTTGACCGCAACTGACCTGTGCGACGACCCGCCGCACATCCCCTTCCTGAAGCAAAAACAGCGGGAGCGTCGGAGGGCAGTCAGGCGGGATGACCCATGCGAACTGGCCGTGCATGGCCCGCCGAAGCACCTCCTTCTTTCCCTGGTTTCGAACCAGGACGTACAGTCCCGGCGGCAGTCCCTCTACGAGATGGACGAACAGGACCAGGTGCACGGCCGGCTCCCAGGGAATCGCATCCCACGGCATGGGTCGCAGCGGGACCGGCCGCTCGTCCTGCGCCATGACGCGGCTCAGCATCGTGAAAAAACGCTGGGCCGAGATGCCGGTCTTTCCGTCAAAGGCCAGGGCGCTGCGCCGCTGCCGGATGATCCGTCCGGCCGAGGGGACAGGCTCCGCGTCTGCGCGGTGCCTGTCCCCGTGAGGAGTGATAGGTGATGGGTGATGAGTAGAAAAATCTGACGGCTCGACCGGAGAATCAATACACCGGCGGCCAGCGCTCGATTTCCACGATGCCGTCACAACCTCATCAATAATGTCCCACGGCACAGGCTCGTCCCGACTGAGACGGTTCGCTTTCCCGTACCATCTTACACTCGCAAGCCCTTGTGCCACGTTTTCATCCAGGAATAGCGGCACCTTCACAATCTTGTCACTCCTTACACCTGACGCCTCACGCCTTACGGCACCAGATGGCCAGACGACCGCCACGCAATCGGGATGTTCGCGCTCGGCTCCTTCGAAATCACCGGCCCGGTCCAGCCCCAGCAACTCGTGCAGCAGGTCGTCGCCGATATCTCCCAGAAGCATCATCCGCCAGCCCAACGCTGCCGCTGCGATGCGGGTCGCCCCGATGGCATGACCCGCGTCATGCTGGCAATAGCGGAAGGCTCGTTCGCCGTATTTCCAGGCCTCTCGCCAATGGACGGAGGAGAAGGCCACCAGGAAGGCTTGGGGCGGGAAGGGCTTCATGAGCTGCGCGAACCCATCTTTCGACCAGTCCGCTCGACGCTCCAGCCCATGTTCTTTCGGCGCATAGTGGTAGAGCCCGGGCGTTGAAGCCACGCCGGTAATCGCACCGATCAGCAGGTATCCCTCCGTGGGATGCAAGTTGCCGCTGGAAGGGTTGCTCCGCAAGGCCCATCGAACGTCCCCCGCCTGCTTCCAGGCCGTGATAGCCAGGGCATATTCGAAGAAGCGGGACAGACTGTGCAGCGAGAGGACCTGGGTCGGGACCACGCCTGGACAATAGAGATCATCGTACAGCGGAGAAACCGGTTCCTCCCCTGACGCCAAAATCGGCAGGGGGATCAACGGTGCGCCATGATACCGACGGAAAGGATCCGGCTGGTTGGCCCAGTCCAAATAGCCCAGCGCCCGCGCAAACCGATAGAAGTGGTGCTTGGTTTCTTCATGGTATCGGAACACGGCTGCCAGGGAGTCCATAGTTTCGGTCTGACCGGTCTCTGACTTCTTCATCGCGCTCATTCGATCGAACGCATCGGTTGTGCTGCCGTGCAGTCTACCTGCCCGATTGAGAGAAAGTAAACCGCGCGTCCTGTTCCCTATTCTCCCTCTTTCTCAGGACGACAATTCAATTGACCGACGGACCGGCCACGGATATCCTTGAATGGGCTATCCTATTGCCGATCACCTTTATCTTTCAGAGACAGTCCATGCGATTCGACCCAGCGATTGCGGCCCACCAGTCTTTCACATCGGCGGAAAAGTCCTGCGAACTGGGTGATGACCTCGACGAGGCGCGCGAGGCAGAAGCCACGTTCTCCGCCACGGCTGGGGATGAAGCCAAGGCTGCGTATCGGACCTTGCAAGCGATTGGAGAACAGCATCCTGAGGCAACGTCGTTTCAGGAGTTTCTTATTTACATTACTTGGCAACAGGTGACGGAAGAGACGCTTCCGGTCTACTTTAGGAAAGGGCTCGACCTGTGCGACCGGTATCTGAAGGGCGCCAGGGAGGCCGCACGAGACCAGATACAAGTCAACCAGATCCGAGAATTGAGGGCATCGTTCTGCCGAGGTCTGGGATTGGTGCATGAGGAAGAAGCCGAAGAAGAATACGACAGGGATGCCTTCAAAGGAGGAGATTAATGTCGGGGGTGCTCAAAGGCGACATCGGTTCTTGGAGGGGATCACGCAGACGAACCGGACCATCATGCCTGAGTCTGCCACAAAACAATGTTGCTCGTTCGGGGCGATGTAGACGGCATCGCCTGCTTTGAAAGGGTATTCCTTTCCTTCCGTCACCACCCTGCCTGTCCCGTCCAGAATGAACACCTCATGCTCCCACTCGTGGGCATGAAACGGGGTGCCGGCCCCAGGCTGCACGTCGAAAACCCGCAGGGAAAAGTTCGGGGCTCCGTCCCGCTCCGTGATCATCTCGCGTAACTGGACCCCTTCCGGGACCCCCTCATACGTCCCTGGCGTAACTTCGCTGTAGCGCTTGATGATCATGGCGGTCTCCCCTCTGGATTTTGCACCAGGCCCGTCTTATCCTACGCCTCATGTCGGACGACGACAAGCATAAGGCGCGAATCTTCTTGCATCGGGGCGATCTGGCGCAGGCCCGGTTCTGGTATGAACAGGCCGTGAAGGATGACCGTGAGACAGGGACTTCCAGAACGCTCTCGGACGCGTTGGGAAATCTTGGGAATGTCTACGCGATGATGGGCGACTCAGTTCAGGCGGAGCAGTGCTACCGCGAGGTCCTGGCCCTCCAGCGCAACCAACCGGACCAGCGGGCCACCGGCCAGACGCTGGTGAATCTCGGTAACGTGCAGGCCGAGGCAGGACGTCATGAGCCGGCCCGTTCCTATTACCTGGAAGCCCTCGACCTCTTGACGCCGCTTCAGGACCATCGTGCGCTCGGCGTCCTCTACTCCAACCTGGCGCTCCAGGATGCAGCCCTCGGGCGAACCGAAGAAGCCATCGCCTACTTTCAGAAAGCGCTCGAGTCACACCGGATTGTCGGGGACGAAGAGGGGCTTGCCGTCACCTACGGCCAACTCGGCAACACCTTCCTGGCTTCAGGACAGACCGACCGGGCCGAGAAATGTCTGAATAACGCCTCGGAGCATTTCATCAAGCTGGGCAATGAGCCAGGCGAGGCGTCGGTCCTCCGCCTGTTGGCCGATCTCTACGAGCGGACCGGAAATCGACTTTCGGCGATCCGCTGCCTGGAACGGGTCGTTTCCATCAATAGCCGTTACAAGCTTTCCCGGGCACACGGAGACTTGGAACGTCTGACCCGCCTGCGAGAGGAAGCAGCAGACCCATCCTGACCAACCTATGGTAAGATGCCGCCCCGACTAGAGGAGAACGCAGGTAATAGGGCGAGCGTGACAACGGTCTGATCAAGGAGTTCGACCTCGATCTTCAGTTCAACATACATTATAATATTTAATAATACGCTAATATTTTAATATCTTATGAAGATAACATAAAGACATGACTTCATTATATTCTCGACGGGGAAAGCTATCGATCAATCCATTGCCGTCGCCATTGTTCCGGTGGCCATGGCCCTAATCTGGTGCTCGATCTCCGGGCACGGCTTCGGGCATGCAGCCCAAGTGGTGCCGGTCTTGAACGAGTTGGGCCGGCTTGTTCCCGACTTGACGGTTCTCTTTCGAACGACTGTCCCACCACAATTCTTTGATGGCCGCCTGGAAATCCCTTGGGAGTTGAGTCAGGCTCAGCAGGATGTCGGCTGCATTCAACGGGGTCCCCTCCATATCGATGTTCCTGCCACCTGGGCCGAGCATGAACGGTTCCATAGTCATTGGCCCGCCAGGGTCGATGAGGAAACTCTGGCCATCCGCTCAAAAAGACCAGACCTGGTCTTGTCCGACATTTCCTACCTGGCCGTCGAAGCAGGCGCCCAAGCAGGGGTACCGACCGTCGGCCTCTGCAACCTGTCCTGGGACCTCGTGTTGGAGCCGTTCGTGGATCATGGCAGCCCAAACCAGGCTGCCATCCTGGGCCTTATCCGACAGGCCTATGCCAAGGTTGATCTGATGGTCCGACTGTCGCCGGGCTTGCCGATGAACACGTTCCGGAAGGTCCTCGACGTCGGTCCTGTCGCGCGGCTTCTGCCGGCGGCTTCCCTGCAGGTTAGGAACTTGCTCGCTGCCGAGCGGGAGGAGATCGTTGTCCTTGTTGGATTCGGAGGGGTCCCGATGGAAGAGCTGCCCTTCCTCAGTTTAGAGGGTATGGCCGGATACCGCTTCATCTTCAGCGGGTCGGTTCCTGCAGGCCTCAAGCGAGTGCATCCCCTTTCTCAGTTCCCCGTCTCCTTCGGATCGCTCCTGGCCTCCACTGACTTGCTCGTGACCAAACCCGGCTATAACATGATCGTTGAAGCCGTTGCCCAGCAGAAGCCGGTCGTGTACGTCCGGCGGCACAACTTCGCGGATGAGGCACGCCTTGTCGAGTATCTCCACCAGTACGGCCGTGGAGTTGAACTGTTCGCAGCGGACTTTTCTGTAGGCAAGTGGCTTGATGCCATCGAGGCTGCCCTGGCGTTACCCCAGCCAATCACACCGCCTCCCCCTCCCACTGGTGCGGCGGAAGCGGCGTCGATCCTAGCCGGCTACCTAAACAGGCGAGAGGCACGGGGCTAGCGGCGAGAGGGCAGAGAGTACGCTTTCCTCTCGCCCATTGCCTCTAGCCACGTGCCCTTGTCAGGATTTCACATGGTCGTAACGATGTCTTTCTTCATGGGACCAAGCGCGCCCAGCAGCTCATTTTTCTCCCGCTCGGGCACCTTGAACTTGTTCAATGTCGCCACCAGATCGCCGACCAAGGCATCAAACTGCTCGCTAGTGATCGCCAGGCCGGCGTGGGTCGTTTTCATATCGCGACCCGTGTATGTGCAGGGCCCACCGCTGGCCTCACAGATTTGCTCGACCAACAGGGCTTTTAATCGGGGGATGTTGGCGTTGGCGAACTTGCCGTTGATACGACTGTCGACCGCGACCCGATTCACGAAATCATTCACGACAGCCGTGATCGCCTCTTTCTTGCCAAGCCGCTCATAGAGGGACGGCTGCGTCGCCTGTCCCATCCCACCGGAACCGGAGGCAGCCATGTCACTGGCGCGAACGGGCGCCGCTCCTCTGGTTCTACGAACTCGATCAAATAGCGCGTCTCGTGGAAGCCGCCGGCGAGTGGCCGCAGGTGATGGCTCTCGCCCAGCAATCAGGCCAGACGTTCCTGGTCGCTCAGGTCGCAGAAGACCTCCGCAGTCTTTTCTTCACCCCGATCCCGGCGCCCAGTCCTTCGCAGCTCGTCCGACACGGCAAAGCGCAACCAGGACAATCCCTGTCCCAATGGATTGCGGGACGGTCCGAGCAATTGCTGGCCGGCGAATGCCGCCTTAGAGGCCGAGAGCAATTCGCGCTCCTGGTGAGGCTCCCGGATTGGCGGGCCAAGCTATGTTACGCCTCTGCCCTTCTGTTCCCGACGCCGGACTTCATGCGCTCCCGCTACGGACCGGCCGGCCGGGGTACATTGAGCTTCCGGTACCTGGCTCGACTCCTGCGCCTTTTCTGGGAAGGGCTCCAGTGGCTGGCCAGCTTGTTGACCTTACCGAGCAGGCCGCGTCACAACTAATAACTGCCCGTCCGAGGCCTTAGAAAACCCTACCAAGCCGTTAACCGAACGTCTATCCGCTCGCTGCCGCTAGCTGCGCACCCATCCACCCCATCTTGCCATTGTTTGTCCGACACACATCCTTTTGCCTGTCCCCGCCGTAGAGTGGTATGATGCGCCTCGCGCACACCCTCTATTGGAGCACTTGTCCCGGTACGAGGCGCATGAACCCCCGACCCCGGCAGTCCTCTTCACCCATCGATCCCGCGCTGATCGCCAGAGTGGCCAAAGGGGATCAGCAGGCATTCGGCCAGCTCTACGACCTGTCCAGCACGCTCTTGTTCACGCTCACGCTGAGAATCCTGGGTGACCGAGACGAGGCGGCCGACCTGCTGCAAGAGATTTTTCTGGAAGTGTGGCGGAAAGGGGTCCGCTACGATGTGGGGCGCGGCACCCCGACGGCATGGCTGGTCACCGTGACCAGGAGCCGGGCTATCGACCGGCTGCGCTCCCGCACGTCGAAGGGGTATGGCGTAACCGACAGTATCGGCGACACGGGCGCTACGGAATTGCCCGATCATACGCCGGGACCATTTGAAATCAACGCCGATCTGGAACAACGGGCCCTGGTGAAGAAGGCCTTCGCGGAGCTGCCGGAGGCCCAACAACAAGCCCTGGAACTGGCCTACTATGAAGGGCTCTCGCACCAGGAGATCGCCTCTCGGCTCAACCAGCCGTTGGGCACGATCAAGACCCGCATCAAGCTCGGCATGAGCAAGCTCAAGGACCTGTTGCGTCCCTGCTGGGAACAGGCATAGTCATGGAACACGAACAACTCGAAGAGATCCTTCCGCTGTACGTGGTCGGCGCGCTGGATCGCCAGGAACGCCAGGCGCTGGATGCGCATCTCCTGAGCGGATGCCCCACTTGCCCGGCCGCGCTCAAGGAATACCATGCGGCGGCCGGCCTCCTTCCCTATGCCTTGCCCCCGAATGCGCCGCCGGCTGAGTTGAAGGCCAAGCTGCTGGAGACAATCCGTGCGGCTGCCTCGGAGCCGGATGCCACACAAGCAGCGCGGCTTCCCCGCCTGAAACCAGGCGCCTGGCTCCAGCATGTCATCCCGCCTCCTCCCTCCTGGATCCCCTACCCGGCCACCGCGCTGGTCGCACTGCTGCTGCTGGCCGGGTCCTGGTTCTACGTCCTGTCCATCCGATCGCAGGTCACAACGGAAACAGACCAGCGCCAGCGGATGGAAACGGCCCTGCACGGCGAAACAACCCGCATCGCCGCACTGCAAACGCAGGTGACGGAACAGGAACAGTTGTTGGTCAGGCTCCGTGACGAAGTGGCCAGCCGGATCGACAGCCTGGCCGAATTGGAGCGCATCCTTGCCGACCGGGAAGGGGAACTCGCGCAGTTGCGCCAGCAGTTGGCCCAGCGCGAGCAAGGAGCCAGCAGCCTGCGCAAAGCCCTGGCCCAGCGCGACGAGATGCTGACGTTCCTGCGCTCCCCCACCGTGCAGGTCGTCTCACTAGCCGGGTCAGACATGGCCAAGTCGGCCGGCGCATTGCTGCTCTACGAGGCCGAGAGCAAACAAGCGTTCTTCTATGCCTTCAATATGCCGCCGCTTCCGGCCGGCAAGACCTATCAACTCTGGGCCATTGTGGACAAGCCCGTCAATGCCGGAATCTTCAGCACTGACGCCGGCCATAAGGGCCGCCTCATCATTCGAACGATGCCTGATCCCGCCAAGGTGGCTAAGTTCGCCGTCAGCCTCGAGCCGGAAGGCGGCCGTCCCCAGCCGACCGGGGAGATATATCTGGCAGGCCAGCTTTGATCCACCCTCGCCTCACAGAATTAACCCGGCCTTAACGGATTTGTTCTTGACAGTCCCATCCAGCACGATTACAAGTGCCAGACTTCTATAGTTGGCTCACTCACAAGCGCCGCGCACAACCGCCATGCAATTCCAGCGCAGCACTGGAACCGCGCTTCGGAAGTATTGGGCAGGCACTCTGCTGGGCACGCTGGTCCTCCTGACTCCCTTCCACGCTCTGGCCCTGGAAAAGTACGGCCGCCCGCTGCCGCCGATCGGCAATGTCGGAGAAGAAGGGGTCGCCCGGAGCAAAGAAGAGTTAGAACAACCTGCCCAGGAAGAGTGGGTGCGCGGATACCTGTTGACAGCAGCCTTCCTCGACAACCCGACCTTCGCGGCCCGCCCCGATAATACCGGCCTGGTCGGGCTCAGACACATGGTCCATCTGGAAACGGACCTGTACAAGGAGTACTTGCAGTTCTATACAGACCAGAACTTTTTTTCTGACCGGACAAAGGGCTGGATTATCCTGACCGAATGGGACCAGACCTACGCCCTGACCGGCTCCCTGAGCAACTGGGGCTGGCGCATCCAGTATGAACGGGATGCGCCGCTGGACCGGAGCGGCATCAAACAGAGCTACGCGGACACGATGCTCACCTACGCGATCGACCCCTTGGGAACGCGGAGCTGGTGGAGGCAGCTCTTCCCCAACCAAAACCTCACGGCCTACGCGGGAGCCGGCTGGCTTTTCCACAACGACAACTATTTCGCCAGGCCCGACAACACCGGCCGAGCCCTCTACCGCTACGTGGCTCACGCCGATCTTGACCTCTACCGCAACCACGTCGTCATCTTCGGGGATACGAACTTCTTCACGGACCGGCAGTCCAGCAACGCGGTCAAGCCCACGGAACTGGACTGGATCGTGGGAATCGCGCTTCGCTGGGGGCACGGGGAGATCAGCCTCTACCATGAGCAGGACATGCCTCTGGACCGTGGCGGACTGATTCAACGGTACACGGCCCTGCAACTGCGCTACGAGTTCGAGTGGGTCAAACAGAAGCCCACCTCCGTTCAGTAACGAGCCGGGGCTTCTCGGCTCTGTCTCGCTGTGGTAAGATACCGCCTGTTTGCGGGGCGTCCGAAAGGTTGAGTCGCAAAGTCTATCAAGTCTGAAAGTCATCAAGTCTGAGGACTTTCGACTTTATAGACTTTCTGACTTTCAGACTTTATGACTGGGAAGTAATAACCATGTCGTTCATTGCCGACAAGGATCTCGAATACATGCAGTTGGCGCTAGAGACGGCACGGCGGGCCCCGGCCCTGGGGGAGGTTCCGATCGGCGCCGTCCTCGTGCTGGACGGCCATGTTCTCGTCCAGGTCCACAACTTCCGCGAGGCCTGGCAGGACCCGACCGCCCATGCAGAGGTTGTTGCGATCCGGGAGGCAGCGACGAGGCTCGGCACCTGGCGACTGACCGGCACGACGCTCTACGTCACCATCGAGCCCTGCTCGATGTGTGCCGGCGCCATTATCCAGTCCCGCATCACCCGGCTGGTCTTTGGGGCCAAGGACCCCAAGGCCGGCGCCTGCGGCTCAGTCTTCAACCTTCCCGACGAGCGGCGCCTGAACCATCGGGTCGAGGTTGTGGGCGGCATCTTAGAGCAGGAGAGCCAGGAGTTGATGCAGACCTTCTTCCGAAGCCTGCGAGAAAACGTCGGCGAACGAGCCAGCTTTTAAGAATGACGAAACGGCAACGGGAAAGCGCAGCCAAATACTGTTACGATCTAAGTAAAATCGTCGTCACGGTAGCAGGAGTGACCAATGCCTTTTCGACTCACTTTGAACCGCTTAACTTTTGGCTTGGCATGACGGTTGGAGTGGTGTTCTATACTGTGGGATATGTCTTAGATGGAATGGAGGGTTAGCCGATGATGACACACCTCACCATCTTCTATGGCCTCCTGCTTGTGATTGGTCTAGGAGCGCTCAGCTGGCTCCTTTGGCAAAAACACCACCATCGGTAGCGATCTCGGCGATTCCTGGTTAACATCAGCGAGCGGGCCGGACTTTAAGACTTTCCAACTTTTCAACTTTCAGACTCAAACGGAGAGGTGCGAGAGTGGCCGAATCGGGCGGTCTCGAAAACCGCTGTCGGGGCAACTCGACCGTGGGTTCGAATCCCACCCTCTCCGCCACTTCTTGGCGCGCTGGAAGCTTGCCGTTTAACAGCCAGCAGGCAGTGGCGCGCCAGAGTACCAACAGGCCATTGGTATTCCCTGCCCATGAAAAGGTGTCGCTTCGCGACGAATATGATCAAGGTGTCGTTAGCTATGAGAGGGTGGGATTCGAACGAGGGGGGATCGCGGGGGAGAGGCTCCCCCGCGTGGGGAGCATACGAGGAGTCCGCGACGCGAGGAATAACGATTCACCCGCAAGGCGGGTACCCGGTTTGCGGACCGGGGACCCGTTGCTGGGCCTCGTGCAACGGGTGATGAGACGGTGAGGCGGCCGGGTCTTCAATGTTTGGCTGCGCACTCCCTCTGTAGGAGCGGGCGCTAAAACTGCACCTGCGACTTCGAATGCCACCCTCTCCGCCGAAGCTGTAGGTTCCCACGCCCGGAAGGGAGGGGGAATCTATGGGATTTTCTTGGTCTGAGGCCGATTTATTTGAGGCAAGCCGTGCTCCAATGACGTAATATTGAATCGCTTTTAGCAGACATCGCGCATGAACCAACTCGTCCTCATCGCCCTCAAAAGGCCCTATACCTTCGTCGTCATGTCCATTCTCATTGTGATATTGGGCAGCCTTACCATTCTCCAAATGCCGACCGACGTCTTCCCGAATATCGCGATTCCGGTCACCTCGGTGGTCTGGGCCTATGCTGGCCTGCTGCCGCAGCAGGTGGAAGGACGGATCACGTACCTATTCGAGCGCTTTTTGACCTCGACGGTGGAAGGCATCAAGTACATCCATAGTCACTCCTACTACGGCGTCAGCATCACGAATATCTTTCTCCAAGACCATGTGGATGTAGGGAGGGCCGAAGCAGATATCGTGGGCATTGCGCAGAACGTCATCAAGGCGCTGCCGCCCGATATTTCCCCGCCGATGATCATGCGTCTCGCGCCATCCTCCATTCCGGTAGCCATGATCGAAGTCAGCTCCGACGATATGACGCCCGCGGAGCTCTATAACCTTGCCTACATGCGAATCCGTCCCCTGCTGGTGACGGTCCCGGGAATCGTCCTGCCGCTCCCGTACGGGGGCCAGCCTATGCAGGTGATGGTCAATCTCGATCAGCAGAAATTGCTCGCCCGGCAGCTCACGCCGTCGGACGTTCATTCCACCCTCATGAAGCAATACCTCGTGCTGCCGTCCGGCGACGTCAAGATCAAGTCGACCGACTGGATCGTCCTCACGAATGCGTCGCCGATGCGGATCGAGGAATTCGGCGACATTCCGATCAAGCGGGAAGGCAACGCGTTCGTCTATCTGCGGGACATCGCCACCGTCCGGCTCATGGGCCGGGTGCAACAGAACGCCGTTCTGGTCAAGGGCAAGCAGAGGGTCATCATCGTCGCCATGAAGAGCACCGAGGCCTCCACGGTGGCGGTGGTCGACGGGATCAAGGAGATGCTCCCGCGGGCCCAGGACGTCGTCCCGAAGGGCGTGGAGATCAGACTCCTCGACGACGCCTCGACGTTCGTGAAGGATTCCATCAAGGACGTCGTCCATGAAATGCTCACCGCCGGTGCGCTGGTCGGGATCATCGTGCTCCTGCTGCTCGGGTCATGGAAGGCCACGGTCATCGTCTGGACGTCGATCCCGCTGTCCATCCTGACGGCGCTCATCGGCCTGCATGCGCTCGGCGAGACGATCAACATCATGACATTGGGCGGTCTGGCCCTCGCGGTCGGCATCCTGGTCGACGATGCGACCGTGATGATCGAGAATATCGACCGCCATCTCGAAATGGGGAAGCCGCTGGAGCAAGCCATCATCGACGCCGCCAACCAGATCGTCGTTCCGACGCTCGTCGCGACGCTCTGCATCGCGATCGTCTGGCTCCCGCTCTTCGGGCTTACCGGCGCCTCCGGCTACCTGTTCAAGCCCATGGCGGAGGCGGTCATGATTGCGATGATCGCCTCCTTCATCCTATCGCGCACGCTGGTGCCAACCATGGCGAAATATCTCATGAAGAGCCAGCATCATGAACGGCAGCAACACACCACAAACGCCTGATCACGATGGGCACCCCGGCGCGGCACCGTCGCGGAACGTCTTCGTCCGCTTTCAGCAGCGGTTCGAACGCGGGTTCAATCGGGTCCGTGAGCGCTACGGTGTGCTGCTCGAGCAGGCGGTTGCCAATCGGACCCGCTTCGTCGCCATCTGTCTGGCGCTCGCACTCGGCTCCCTGAGCCTGTTCTTGTTCCTCGGACGCGACTATTTTCCCGAGATCCGGTCAGGGATCATTCAGATGCATATGCGGGCGCCGCTCGGGACACGCATCGAGGTATCCGCACGTCTGGCGACGCTGATCTCCAACAGCATCGAGGAGTTGCTGCCCGGGCAAGTGGAAAACATCGTCAGCAATTGCGGCTTGCCGTTCGGACCCCATAACCTCGCCTTCATTCCGACGCCGACGATCGGTTCGCAGGATTGTGATCTGACGATTCTCTTGAACGATGACAAGTCGCGGGTCTGGGACATTCGGCGCATTCTCCGCAAAGGCTTGAAAGAGCGCTACCCGGGGACCGAATTCACCTTCCAACCATCCGATCTGACGGCGAAAATCCTCAACTTCGGCGCGCCCGCGCCGATCGACGTCCAGGTCAACGGCCCGGATGTCTATCCCAATTACGAGTTCGCCCGCAAATTGATGGCCGAGTTCCGCGACATCCCCGGCGCCGTCGACGTGGTGATCCAACAGACGATGCGTACGCCGACGCTCCTGGTCGAAGGCGACCGCACGTTTGGCCTTGGAGTGAATCGGACCGAGAAAGACATCGCCGACAACCTGCTCATGACGGTCGCCGGGAGCCAACAGGTCGATCAGATCTATTGGCTCGATCCCTCGACCGGCATGTCGTACATGATCAATGTCTATAATCCACAGCCGCAGATCAGCAGCCTCAACAGTATCAAGACCGTCCCCGTCGATTCCTCGAACGGTGCCGCGAAGGATGACGTGCAACTCCTCGGCAATTTGGCCAGCATCGCACCGATAGGCACGCCGGGCGTGGTCACGCACGGGAATATCATGCCGTTGTTCGACATCTATGTCTCCGCCGAAGGGCGCGATCTCGGCGGGGTTCTTTCGGATATCCAGAAAATCGTCGTGAGCATGGAGCACGAAAAGCCCCGCAGCGCCGCGGTCGAAATCCATGGCCAGGCCGCCTTGATGTACGATGCCTATGCGGAGCTGATCTTCGGACTGCTCGCGGCGATTGTGCTGATCTATTTGCTGATCGTCGTCAACTTCCAATCATGGCTCGATCCCTTCATCATCATTACCGCCTTGCCCGGCGCGCTGGCGGGCATCGCCTGGTCCTTATTCCTGACCCATACGCGGCTCTCGGAGCCCGCGCTGACCGGCGCCATCATGACGATGGGCACAGCCACCGCCAATTCGATCCTTGTCATATCCTATGCCCGCGAGCGGCTCGAAGCGCACGGCGACGCGCTGCTGGCCGCCGTCGAGGCCGGGAAAGCCCGCATCCGTCCGGTGCTCATGACGGCCTCGGCCATGATCTTCGGCATGGTTCCCATGGCGACGGGCTATTCGCAGAATGCGCCGCTGGGCCGCGCGGTCATCGGCGGCTTGCTCGTGGCTACGGTCTTCACCCTCTTCTTCGTGCCCTGCGTCTACGCGATCGTCTACAGCCGGCGAGTCGCCCCCAAACAGGAGACTGTCTGAGATGACGGAGGGACGTGGAAGATACCTTGCGATCTCTGCGATCCTGCTCTGTGCGCTCTATCTCGGCTATCGGGTCTATGAGAACCGCAGCGATGCCGCGGGGCTTCGCCAACAGACGCTCGAGAACGCGATTCCGACTGTGGCCGTCGTCCGTCCCACGCCGGTGCCGGCCACCGAGTCCATTACGCTGCCCGGCAATATCGTGGGCTGGTACGAGGCGCCGATCTACGCACGCGTCACGGGCTACGTCAAGATGTGGCACAAGGACTACGGGGACCAGGTGAAGACAGGCGACGTTCTCGCCGAAATCAGTACCCCGGATCTCGACGCTGAATATGCGCAGGCCAAGGCGGATTTGGAATCGGAGCGGGCTCAATATGCTCTCTCCGTGGTGACCGCAAAACGCTATCAGGCCATGCGCAAAAGCCATGCGCTCTCTGAACAGGCCATCACGGTGCGGGAAAAAGAAATGCAAGCCCATGCCGCGCGGGTCAAGGCCGCGGAGCAAAAGGTCAAGAACATCGAGGCGTTCATTGGGTTCAAGCAGATTGTCGCCCCCTTTGACGGCGTGGCGATCCAGCGCAACATCAACGTCGGCGACTTGGTCAGTAAGGAGGGCACGCTCAGTACCCCCAATGCGAAAACCAACCTCTATACGGTGGCCGTCGTCGATAGGTTGCGCCTTTTTGTCAACGTGCCGGAGTCGTTCGCCCCTTTTCTCCAGCCGGGCATGAAGGCGGACGTGACGGTTCCGCAATTGCCTAAGCGCCGTTGGACTGCCGAGTTCCTCACCATCGCCCGCGGATTCGAAGTGAGTACGCGCACCGCGACCACCGTCTTCATCATAGACAACGAGGACCGGGCGCTCTGGCCCGGTTCCTATGCCGAGGTGCACCTCACGGCGCCGGTCGATCGGCAAGCCTTCACGATGCCGTCCACAGCCCTGGTCTTCCAGGAGCGCAACACGCAAGTGGCCGTGCTGACGGAGGACGACCGAGTCCATTTGAAATCCATCACGGTGAGCAAACTCATGGACCAAGTCGTCGAAGTGGCAGAGGGGCTATCCGCGAACGACCGCATCGTAAACAACCCGAGCGCAGCTCTGCTCGAAGGCGACAAAGTGCGCGTGGTGACGCCGGCTCCCGGGTACGATCTCCTTAATGCGACGGCGCCGCGGCACGTGTCTCCGCCGGCACGGGCGCCCCAGCCTTCAGAGGCGCCGGAGCTGCGATCGCCGCCGCAGGCTCGGCAACACATCCAGCCATGATGTCGGAGCGTGTGTGCATTGGAGGTGTGTGGTCCGGACTGGGCCGCTCTGTGTCCTGTTACGGCCTCCTGTTCGCGCTCACCCTGTCGGGGTGCAGCACGGACTGGTTGCCGCACGCCGATCTGGCGCCGAACTATCAACCGCCCCAGTACGTCGTTCCCGCGTCATGGCATGGCGCGAGTCCCTTCGTCGAAGCGACGCCGTCGGATGGTGAGCTGCGGCCGGATTGGTGGAAGGTGTTCAACGATCCGATTCTGGATGGCCTGATCGAGCAAGCCATGGCGGCGAACCCGGATTTGCAGGCTGCCGCCGAGCGATTCGTCCAGGCCCGCGACATGATGATGATGGCCCGCTCGCGCCGGATCCCGCACCTGGGTCTCGGCGGGAAAGCCACAGACAGTAGGAACTCAGTCGATACCGGGTTGTATAAGGACCCGGACAGTCCGCTGACCGGGTCGCTGGCGGCCGGTGCGGGGCTCGCGTTCTGGGAGCCCGACTTTTGGTCCGCGATCCGGAACGCGACGAGGGTGGAGACCTACCGAGCCCAAGAGCGCGCGGCCGACTGGGGGCTCGCGCGCCTCAGTCTGCAGGCTGAACTCGCGGCGAACTATTTCACGCTGCGCGGCCTCGACGCGCAGGCGGCGATCTACCAGCAATCGATCGACCTCTATCGACGGTCGCTCGACCTCATCAAGATCCAGTTCGCCGGCGCCATCGCGTCGGCGCTGGATGTCGCCCGCGTCGAATCCCTCCTATACAGCACGGAGACGAAATACGCACAGATCCAAGGCCAGCGCCAAGTCACGGAACAAGCGATCGCCATCCTCATCAATAGGGCGCCCGCCAGTTTCACGATCGAGCCGGTTGATGATCTTCGAGTGGCCAATTTTACGATTCCTCGGACCATCCCTTCTACCTTGCTCGAGCGGCGGCCGGACATTGCCGCAATGGAGCGCCGGATGGCCGAGGCCAACCGCGCTATCGGGATCGCCCGTGCCGCCTTTTTCCCAGATGTGCGGTTCTCAGCCGACGGAGGGTTGCTCGACTCTGGCCTCAATGCCGCCAAGCTCGCCGCCGGATTCTGGTCCTACGGGTCTCTCGTGTCCCTGCCGGTGTTCCAGGGGGGCTATCGCCGCGCTCAATTGCAGCAGTCCTGGTCGGCCTATCGCGAGACGGAAGACCGGTACCGGGCGACGGTGCTCAACGCCTTTCGCGAAGTCGAGAACGGGTTGAGCCTGACGAACCGGCTCACTGTCGCGGCCGATCGTCAAGATGCGGCAGTCGGGGCCTTCTTCAAGACGCAGGAGCTGACGTCTGAACTTTACCTGGGTGGCCTGGCTTCCAGCCTCGAGTTGATCTACGCACAGGTCCAAACGCTTGAGGCGCGCATCAACGCAGTGCAGATCAAGGCCGATCTGCTGCGAGCCTCGGTGGGGCTCATCCGGGCCCTCGGCGGAGGCTGGACCAGCAAGCAATTGCCAACCGACGAGCAGATCCAGCCCTTCGATACTTTGGAATATACCCATGACAACCTGGAAAAACCGGCGCCCGCTGGGGGCATCGATGTGAATGCTCCCAATAACTGGGTGAATAACGATCTGACCAAGCCTCCCGTCCCGCAACCCTAACTGTCGCTCGCACGCTCTAGTCTTCCGCAGATTTTGTTGATACCGGGTGAAGAGTCCGTCCCCTTTGCTTCGATCTCAGCGTTGCGCCCTGCTAATCAAGTTGCCCAGTGACTATCCGTGGAGCGGTGGAGCCCCACGGCTTGACAGGGTGGTCCCTCTGGTTTCTTCGGCGAAACCCGCCGAAGCATGTCCTCCTTCGCCGAGGCTTCGGAGGACACCCGCTGCGCATTCCTCCACGGCCTGACAGCCGCGGCTTCCTGCGTAGGCGGATGAAAGCCTATTTGCCACATGTGGAGGGTGGGATTCGAACAAGGGAGCCTCGACCATTCGTCCTCAACTCAGTTTTTTCTACACCACGACAATTTACATTGATGGGTTAAGCTGTTCTTGAATACGTGTAATCGTTTCGCGCAACTTCTCCCCTGCCAGCCTTTTCGGTTCATGCTTGTGCCCCCACACCGCCTCCAGCGGGGCCGGATCATCGGCCAGCCTCGGCACGACGTGCCAGTGGATGTGCGGGAGCTGATTGCCGAGCAATCCGTAGTTGATCTTCACCGGTTTGAACACCTCCGCCAGGGCGCGAGCCATCATGTTAACTTCTTCGATGAGCCGGCTCCGTTCCTCCCGGCTCAGCTCGAACAACTCTGTCGCATGCCGTTTGAGCACCAGCACCGTCCAGCCGGGGAAGTATTGGTCTTCAAAGAGGTAGGCAACGGTCATTCCGCAATCGGCGATCCGGTGACCCGCAGGGGGCCAGGTTCCGGCGCAGGCCTTACAGGTGGCGGAAGTCACCGCGTAGCCCGCCCTTCCGAAGCCGAAGCCTTGCTGAAGAGGGCTCTGCGGAGCTCAAGCATAGCCAGGCTATCCCGTCGGCAGTAGTTGAGCAGGGCCTCCCGGATCCGCTCCTTTTCAACCCAGTCGGTCTCTTCAAAGACCATCCGGTAATACCGCTGGGCCGCCACGCCCCCTTCCTGGATGTCCAAATCCCCATAGTCGAGCGACGGCACCAGGGCCGGCAGCACCAATTTGATCGAGAAGGAGCCTCCGAACTCCGGGTGGTAGTACTGCTCCTGGATGACCGGAAGCAGGTCCCAGAGGCGCGCCAGCACCTGCTCCAGTTCGCGCCTTAACGGGGGCAGGGTTTCAGCCAGACTTTTCAAAATTGCCTGCTCGTACGCGGAGTAGACGCAGATGCTTCCCTCCCGCCCCAGTGACTCCAGCAACCGCACCGCCAGTTCCTCTCTCGGATCCTTGGGATCTCCACAGAGGTATTCGTGATGCTGCACCGATCCCTCTTCGGTCTCGATGTGGTTGGACCACTGAGTAGGAATCGTCTGGTAGGGTCTGGTCAGGGGGAACTTCGGGATGGCGGGCATGAAGGTCTCGAAATCCAGATGATGGACCGGGTAGCACACGGTCTGGAGCATCGCCTTTAAACGAGGCCCGATCCATTCGACGTTGTCTTTGACTCGTCGCTGAAGGATCGAGAGCCTGAAACCCGACGGAATGTCATCGATGGTCTGGATGCCCTGGGCGGCCAGTTGCTGGAAGGTTCGCTCCCCGCCCGGCAAATGATAAATCCAGCGGTCCGGCTTGCCTTGCGCGCAATGGTCCCAGAACGGACAATCATAGGGCTGGTGGCAATGATTGTCCGGCTCGATCGCCGGAGCGGACGGTTCCACCAGCATCATCTTCATCGCGGCCAGGCGACTCGGCACCTCTACCAGCCGACCGGCGACTTGCACGGTGAGATCCTGCACCGTGAAGAGCTGTTCCAGGTCGAGCTCGCCGCCGTGATAGACATATTGATTGTTGACGTGCATGAGACCGACACCGGCCAGCGTGACCCCGGCGCCAGCCAGCACGTGGGACTGAATGGCCAGATCGTCCAGATACACGTCCTTCACTCTGGTGGAGGACTTCACCTCGATCAAGCGCCAGGCGTTCTGCCCGACCTTTTCCAGAACATCCACCCGCACAAGCACCTGGTCGAACTCGAAGGCTCCTTCAAACACAGCCGGCACCGACGGATCGCCGAGCAACGCGGCCGTTTGTTTCAAGGCCTCAGTCGGATGGAGGTGATCCGCCTCAACCAGGACGCCGCCGGGAAATCGCTTCCTCGCCTCTTCCCCGACCGCCTTGCCCATGTCCAGGATGGCTTGCGTCTGCTCGTCCGGCTCGGAAGCCAACTCGCGATGGTGGATTTCCAGATAGAGGCGCTTGTGACACTGAAGACCGGAAAGGAATTTGGATTTCGAGAGGCGAATGCCGGAGGAACGAAGAGATAGAGGCTCTGGCGGGAGCGCCATCAGTGCCTCGCCTCCCCTTTTGTCGAAGGCCTCGTATCCCTGCCGGCCCCGATCGTGATCTCGATGCGCCCGACTCCCTTGACGTTCGCGCAGAGGTCCCCGAGGCCTGGCGTCACCAACCGGAAGGGGCCGCCCTTGGCTTCAGGCAACGGTGCTCCATCCAGTTGGTAAATGAGGATGCCGTGGTCCACCGCTTGCTTGAGCGTCAGGCTGGCGGCAAACAGGCCGTCGTGCGAGTGAAAGGTCACGTGATCAGCACCGATGGCCAGAGCCGGCACTTCCAAGAGTCCCTTCACCCTGATACCTCTGCCCTTCATCCCGGGCACGAGCCTGCCCACGTCCTCCACCTGATGTTCAGCCGGCAGCTTGCTGAGGGCTGCGCGGTTCAGCGTCACCGGTTGGATGACTGCGCCGTCGATCCTCACAAGACCGGGACCGCTCTTCTCCCGCTCCGTGATGACCTTGACGGCCGCAGTCAGCATCTCGTTGAGCGGGGTGGGAATGCCCAGTTCCCGTCCACTCTTGACGATAAAGCCGTTGAGGGCATCGATTTCGGTCTGCCGGCCGGCCTTCCAATCGTCGTACATGGAGGTATGGATGTCTCTGATCTCCTGGGACCAGCGCACGACTTTATCAGCCATATCATCCGCCAGCGGCACCTTGAGGCCGGCCGCCACGGCCGCCACTTCGCCGACGACCTGGTGGATGACCTCGACCATCTCTGGCTGGT
>VGXG01000006.1 GCA_016873395.1 Nitrospira sp.
GAGCAGCGGGGATGCTTAGTGCGGTCGAGCCGGAGCCTCTGAGCAGGGCAGGACCGGCCACCCCGCCCTTTTCCTTCGTCAGTCGATCAGATTCCGGGAGGCGCCGGAGCGGAGGGCCATGCACCCCGCCCCCTCTAGGCGCGACAAGTTCCAGGAAGCCCTCGACGACATGTGGCGGAACCTGGACCTTTGCGCTGGCGAAAAGCTCGACCGCCAGAATCCGGACTATCGCAAGCTCATGGCTCAGGAAACAACCAGCGGGCCCAAGCGGGTCTGCTGGAACAGCCGGATCGCCCCGCACAACTTTGAAGGCTTCTTCCTGAACATGGGGGACATGTTGGTCAAGAAGGGCGAGGTGGAACCAGCCAGGAAGATCTACGCCATTGCCAAACTCTCGAAGGGCTACGAGTCCTGGCAGTACAGGGCCCTCTTAGAAGCACGTATCGCTCAGGCCGACGAACGGGCCCGGCAGTTCAAGGCAGCCGATCCCAAACATCATCCAGAGATCATGTTCAATTCCGCCTATTCCTGCACCGCCTGCCACGCGCAATGAGCTTCGTCCGTCATTTTCCTGCGAGTAAGTAGTACACAACAGCGCCCAACGCCAGCAATCCTACAAGCCAGAGCAGGCAGCCGCGCTTGGTCTCCGCTTGGGCCTGCTCCAAGGATCGCTGCAAGAGGGGGTCGCGACGGACATGGTCGTCCACCAGATCCTTCGCTTCCTTAAGGCCGAGGTTCCGCTCCAGGCGAAGCAGCTTGATGGCCTCTATCTTCTTCCCCT
This sequence comes from Nitrospira sp., assembly GCA_016873395.1. Lineage (GTDB taxonomy): Bacteria > Nitrospirota > Nitrospiria > Nitrospirales > Nitrospiraceae > VGXG01. The sequence continues at coordinate 782 of VGXG01000006.1, forward strand.
TCCGTAGGGCGTCAAGCACAGGGGGCGGGAGGCCGACCTCCTCGCGCGGCGCCTCAGTCACAGCCTTCTTCCTTTCGATTCGTTTTGAACAACGCCTTGATCTTCTCCCATACTTCTCGGCCGAGGAGCAGGACGCCGAGAAAGAAACTCGCTTCGCCCAGGACAATGAGCCCGGTTGTTGCGGCAGCGGCCTGGCCGACTGAGATGTCGAAGAACGGGAGCGTCGTGATGGCGCCCCATGCGACGCAGGACAAGACCAGCAGGATATAGCCGAGTATTTTCCTCATGTACGACCGCCTTGCGCCCAATCTGATGGGGCACCCTAGCGGGGCTTCCCCTGATTGTCAATCAGCGGGAGTCGCTTCCCCTTGTGGGGCCTGGAATCCCGGGCCCCTGCACACCGGCGCGCGAGGTTCCGACGGGGAGCAGGCCCGCATCTGCCGTCGATCAATGGTATAGTGTGGTGCCGTTTAGGCTGTATCGTCTATTGCTGCCGCACAGCCGGTGAGGCTGCACATCTCCTTGAGCATGGTGTTGAAAGACCCTGTTGGTGCTCTGTCAGCGGCACGATCACGAACGACTACGATGTTTTGGCCTACTACCCCCAGGAGGATGCCATGTTCGGTCCCATCACACTCCCCTTCGGAGCCAAAATGCTGTTCAACACCGTGAAGCTCAAACCCGGCGTCACTTTCGATGAGGTGGAGATGGCCGTCGGGGAAATGTGCATGGTCGTCAAGGAAACCTACGGCGGTCACAAAGGGGGATTCATCGCCGGGCAGGTATTCAAGTTCTCCGGGTTCATCTCCGATGAAGGCTCCCTGAATGCATCCAAGACCGCCGACGACCATTATGCGATCGTGACCTATTGGCACTCGTTTGAGGACCACGAAAAATCCCATGCCGACGAAATCTTCAACAGCAAGTTCGCCGCCTTGACCGCCATGTGCTCCGAAACCAAGGAACTCGGGTACGACATGCTGTGGCAGGGCGCGGCGTCCCAGAGTGCCGAGCCAAGAGAGAACACGAAAAATCTGCTGTAAGGATCCTGCCGCTCACGCGACCAATCCTCACGAGGCGGAGCGATCACGGACTTGGTCTTTCCGGCAATGGACGCCGGCTTGGAGGTCCGAGTCCCCCCTACTATCTATGCTGCGACAAGCGGGTTGACGTAGCAGAAGTGACCTGTTATATGCAGCCATCTCGATATCTTGACGTGCGAGGGATTATGGCGAACGACACGATTACACAGCATGTCAGCGAGCGGTACGCCCGGGCTGCCGCCACGAGCGAGCAGATGTGCTGCCCGACCAGCTATAACCTGGCCGACCTGCGCACCTTCATCCCCGAAGAAGTCCTGAAAATCTCCTACGGCTGCGGCACGCCGGCGGGCTTGGAGACTGTCCGGTCAGGCGAGACCGTCCTGGACATCGGCTCCGGCGGCGGAATCGACTGTTTCGAGGCCTCCCGCCGCGTCGGGCCGACCGGCCACGTGATCGGGCTCGACATGACCGACACGATGCTCGACATCGCCCGGCGCTACGCCCCGGTTGTGGCCAAGAACCTCGGCCACGAGACTTCCAACGTGGAGTTTCGCAAGGGCCTGGCGGAGGCCATGCCGGTCGAGGCCAACAGCATTGACCTGATCATTTCCAATTGCGTCATCAACCTGGCGCCGGACAAGCAGAAGGTCTTCCGCGAGATGTACCGGGTGCTCAAGCCGGGCGGGCGGTTTACGATCTCCGACATCGTTTCGGACCAGCCGGTGCCGAACTACCTGATCCACGACCAAGAAAAATGGGGCGATTGCCTCTCCGGCGCCCTCCAGGCGGGCGACTATCTGGGCGGCCTCGTGCAAGCCGGATTCCTGGGCATTCATCAGGTGAAGTTCACCCCCTGGCAGGTCATCGACGGGATTCATTTCCTGTCGCTGACCCTGACCGGTTACAAGCTGCCAGAGACCGGCGAACCCAATGGAGTCCGGTTCGCCACCTTGCGCGGCCCCTTCAGCCGGGCGGTGGATGAGCTGGGACAGGTCTACCTTCGCGGGGTTCCGCAACCGGTCACGGCCCGGACTGCGCATCTGCTCAAGAGCCCGCCGTTTGACGGTCTGTTCCTCCTGTCCGATGCGCCGGTCACGCTGACTGAGTCCGATCCGCGGCTTGTCGCGATCAAGCCGGAACAGGCACCTTGCGTCTGGCAGGGGCACTTCGCCCTCTTCACCGGCCCGTTCCTCGAGGTGTGCGACGACGACTCTCATCGGTACTTCAGAGGGACGCCGCTGGAGGTTTGCTCGAAGACAGTGAAGGTGTTGGGAACAGACGCTTATCGCCCGCATTTCGCCGTGATCAATCGGGCCGCAGGCCCTGTGACGGGGGTAGAAGTCGCGTGCAGCCCCTCGGGGAGTTGTTGCTGACTTCTTGAGCTGTCAGCCGTCGGCATTCAGCCTTTAGCTGATGGCTGGGAGCTGAAAGCTGAGAGCCATCGGTGATTTTATGGGATTGAGTTTACTGGCTCGCAGCAACCCCCTCGCCTCGACCGGCGAGCAACTCCGCCTCCTGGCTACAACTGACGCTTGTCCCCCGTTCGAATCTCTCATGAAAACAGCGGGGCTTTCCCCTCTCCACGCCACCGGCATCACGGTGTTCCAGATCAACGTCGGCAAGTTGTGCAACCAAACCTGCCGGCATTGTCATGTGGACGCGGGCCCCGACCGGCAAGAAATCATGACGCGCGAGACGGCGGAGCTTTGCGTCAAGGCCCTGGCCCGGACCGACATTCCCACCCTGGACATCACCGGCGGAGCGCCTGAGCTCAATCCCAATTTCCGCTGGCTGGTCGAGCAGGGGCGAGCGCTCAGTCGCCACGTGATGGACCGCTGCAACCTCTCGGTGCTGCTCCTGCCCTCACAAGCGGACCTGGCCGAGTTCCTGGCTCAGCATCAAGTCGAGGTGATCGCCTCCCTGCCCTATTACCGTCCTTCCCAGACCGACGCGCAGCGGGGCGAGGGAGTCTTCGAGAAGTCCATCTGCGCATTGCAACAACTAAACCGGCTGGGGTACGGCGTGGAAGGAAGCGGGCTCACCTTGAACCTCGTCCACAATCCAGTCGGCGCCTTCCTCCCGCCGAAGCAGGAGGCGATCGAGGCTCAGTTCCATCGAGAGCTGAAACGGTCCCACGGAGTGGTCTTCAACCATCTCTACACGATCACCAACATGCCGATCAGCCGGTTTTTGGAATTCCTCATCGAGTCGGGGAACTACGACGACTACATGGAACGGCTCGCCAACGCCTTCAACCCGACTGCGGCCGCCGGGGTCATGTGTCGCTATACCCTTTCCGTGGGCTGGGACGGCACCCTCTACGACTGCGATTTCAACCAGATGCTGGACCTGCCGGTGAACCACGGGACGCCACAACACATCCGTGACTTCGATCCGGCCCGCTTGCACAGCCGCCGGATCGTCACCGGCAACCACTGTTACGGCTGCACCGCCGGTGCCGGCTCCTCGTGCGGCGGCGCGGTCACCTGACCCCCTTCGCCATGGACCTTTCCTTCCTCACCTTTCTCCTGGTTCTCGTTCTGGCCTTCGCCAACGGCACGAACGATGTTTCCAAGGCCATTGCCACGCTGGTCGGGAGCGGGGTCACGAACTATCGCACTGCCATCCTCTGGGGAACGGCTTGGACGGTCCTCGGAGCCGCCGCCGCCGCCTTCGTCGCCACCGCCATGATGGCAACCTTCAGCAGCGGGCTGGTGCAGCCAGGAACGATCGCCTCACCCTTTCTGGCTCTTGCAGTTCTTATCGGAGCAATGGTCTGGGTGCTGTTTGCGTCACGGACCGGCCTGCCGGTCTCCACAACTCACGCACTGACCGGGGCCATTGTCGGCGCAGGGTTCGTCTCATTCGGGATAGACGGGCTGGTGTGGCCGGCTATCGTGGGAAAAATCGTGCTCCCCTTACTCCTCAGCCCGGTGCTGGCCTTGACACTGTCGGTCTTGATCCATCCAGCGCTTCGCAGCCTCGCCGGCCACTGGGAAGGAACCTGTCTGTGCCTCATGCCCAACGCCCGCGCGCTGGTGACCGTGGACGCGCGAGGGGCTACCCGCACCCTGTTTCAAGCCACCGGCTTCGGGCAACCCGTCACCGCCGTGCCGTCTCAATGCGACCGGGCCGGCCTGCGGGGCCTCACGATCGGCTTGGACAGCATCCACTGGATCTCCAGCGGCCTGGCCTCATTCGCTCGCGGTACGAATGACACACCCAAGATCGTCGCCATGCTCCTGCTCGGAAACACCGTGGCATCATGGCCGAGCGCTCGACTCCAGATCGCTGCTCTTGTAGGGGTGGCGCTGGCGATGGGAGCCGGCAGCTACTTCGGCGGGCTGCGTGTCACGGAGGTCCTGGCCGAGAAAGTCACGCGGATGGACCATGTCGAAGGGCTCTCGGCAAACTTGACGACTTCCTCGCTGGTGCTGGTATCCGCCACTTTAGGCCTGCCGGTCTCAACGACCCATGTCAGCAGTTCCGCCATCATCGGAATCGGCCTGCTCAAAGGGCTTCGCGCCGTTCGTTGGGCCACCGTCCGGGACATGGTGCTGGCCTGGATCGTCACGCTGCCTGCTTCCGCGATCCTCGCAAGCCTGGCCTATCTGCTCCTCACCAGGCTTTTGTAAGCTAACTTACAGTTTACCAGCAGCACATTGGGGTATTCAGCATCCATCAAAACATATGAAGTTATCTTAATTACTATATTTGTCAGAAAGGACTACTGATGGGCACGCAGTTGTCGGGATGGACTATGCGCCAAAGAGTCAGGCCATCACTGTTCCAATATAGACGCAGTCTTGCGATGACCTGTCTGTTCTTCGGAATTGGCTTCGGGCTGATCTCCGCAAAGACAGTCCAGGCCTTCGACTGGGTCCCCTCTCAGGAAGAAATTCAGAAGTACCGGAAGACCTGGAATCCCCTGTCGAACGGGCCCATCTTCATCAGCGGCGTGGACATCCATCCCCAAGGGCAGTTGACGGTCCATCCGTTTCTTTTCACACAGATCAGCGAGAAGCGTTTCGGAAACGACCTCACCGTGAATCGAACTTCGGCGCCAACCCATTCCTATCAGTTGAACCCCCTGGTCACCATCGCCTACGGCATCACGGACCACCTGGAGCTGAACGTCGGGCTTTCCGAATCCACGTTCTGGGCCCGTGATACGGACCGCTTCAATCGGGGCAGGGGCGGCCCCGTGACCACCAATTCTGGCATGGGCGATACCCAGCTCTATCTCAAATACCGCCCGATCGTTCAGGACCCGGACGGGTGGCGCCCCTCCGTCACCACGTTCAACATGATCGTCCTGCCCACCAGCCGATGGTTTACCGGCACTCAAAGCCCTCCCGGAGGGTTCGCCCCCTTAGGCCGACTGCCGGCTACCCGGTTTGGTTCCCTGACTTGGACGGAAGGTCTCATGTTCCGGAAGAACCTGCAGCCGTTCCGGATCAGCGGCGGTGTCTTTTACTCGTACCATCTTCCGGGAAGTGACGCAGGCCAGACGACTTACACGGCAGACATCGTGAACACCCGGCTCATTCTAGAATATATCCTGGATGACAAACGGGGCTTCGGCTACAACCTCGAGTTCGTGGGCTTTCACGGACTCACCTGGCGCGCCGATGGCCATTCCATCAACACAGGCGGCGGGAATGGTTTCACAACACTCGGCGTCCAGCCGACCATTCAATACCGCATCGGCGAACACTGGGTGGGCGCCGCGGGAGTCCTGTTCTCCGTCGCCGGGCAGAACACTCTCGCTGCCATCTATCCCAACTTCTCCATTTACTATTACTGGAGCAAGAGCGGCAAGGTGATCATGCGGTGAACTTAACGGGCAACCCTTGTAATCTACTTCCTTTCGGGCTAGGCTTAAATCAACGATGAATGATGAACGCTGAGCGATGAATGCTAGGGTACGCTATGACGGCAGCACGCCAACTCGATGATGTGCTGGCCCGCTACGTGGCTGATTTCGTGGCGCGCAACGCGGCAGCTAGGACGCTCAAGCAACAACTGGATGAGGTCGGCGTCGGGTTTTTTCCACTGGCCGACCACATCACCTTTCGGACCGACAACATCGACCGTCGTGCGGAGGAGTTCCTTGCGCTGGGCTATGCCTGCTCCGAGACGCTGAACTATGACGATTGGTTTGCCAAGGTCTACCGCAAGCCCGGCTATCCGTCCCTGTTCATCGACCAGGCCTATCCGGACGAACGGGGCAAGACCAGCATCATTCCCGGCTGGGTCGCCAAGTTCGGCGACCGGACGCTGCACCACATTGCGGTGAAGGTCGAAGACATCGAGCGGGCGATGGAGCGACTGAGTCGTTCCGGCGTCCGGTTTGCCGGATCGATCGTCGGTGAAAGGGGTGGATCCCTCCGGCAGGTCTTCACGGTCCCGGAGGAAGTGGACGGGGCTGCCTTTTCCGTTGTCGAGCTCACCGAGCGGCACGAAGGGTTTCTCGGCTTCTCGCCTCCTCAAGCCGACGGCCTCATGAAGTCCACCGCTAGAAAAACACGTGAGGGGTGAAGATCGCCCCATTCATCATTCCTTATTCCTCACCCATCACTCATCACCCATCACTCAATATTTGTCTAGTTGCTCCGCCGCCGCGAAGTCTGCTATGGTGGCCCCGTTGCTGTCACGGTCAGTCCTTCCTACTAGACCGAGCGGCGAGAGGAGCGGTGGATGGTCTGGGACCCGAAAGACCCCTGGGGCAAAAAGTCCGATCCCATCGATGATGTCCTCCGGCAGGCCCAATCGCAATTCCGCCAGATGATGCCGCTCCACGGCCTCCGGCCCCTCTTCCTGATCGTCGCCGCCGTCGTCCTGGTGTGGCAAGGGACGTTCATCGTGGCGCCGGATGAAGAAGGCGTGGTCAAGCGCTTCGGCGACGTGGTGCGGAGCGCCGGCCCCGGCCCCCACATAAAAATCCCCTTCATCGAAACCGTCGAGCGGCCCAAAGTCGAGAAGCTGCACCGGCTGGAGGTCGGGTTCCGCACGGACCGGCAGGGCCGCCAGCAGATGCTGCCGAAGGAAGCCCTCATGCTGACCGGCGACGAAAACATCCTGGCGGTCGAGTTCATCATCCAGTACAAGATCAAGAACGCCAAGGATTACCTCTTTAAGGTAGATGAGATCGAAGAGACCATTCAGAAGGCGGCGGAAGCCTCCATGCGCGAGGTGATCGGCAAGAGCAAGATCGACGAGGCTCTGACCAGCGGCAAGGCGCAGATCCAGCAGGACACCCAGACGCTGCTCCAGGGCATCCTGGATCAGTACCAGGCCGGGGTCCAGATCGCCGCGGTCCAGTTGCAGGACGTGGACCCTCCGGAAGCCGTGGGGGCGGCGTTCAAAGACGTGGCCAGCGCGAAGGAGGACCGGGAAAAGCTGATCAACCAGTCCCAGGGCTACCGCAACGACATCATCCCCAAGGCCAAAGGCGAAGCGGCCCAGATCGTCAACCAGGCCAAGGGCTATGGACAAGCGCGGGTGGCCAGGGCCGAGGGCGAAGCCAACCGCTTTCTGAAGACGCTCAAGGAATATGACCAGGCCAAGGAGATCATCAGCAAGCGCATTTATATCGAAACGATGGAAGAGGTGATGGCGGGCGTCGACAAAATCATCATCGATGGCAAGGCCGGCGACCGGCTGCTCCCCTACCTGCCGCTCGACCGGCTCCAGAAAGCGCCCAAGGCTCCAGCGGCCGCCGAGGAGAAGAGGTCCACGCCATGACCAAACAGAATCTTCTGATTGGATTGACTACGATCGTCGTGCTGCTGTTCGTGCTCGGCGCGTCGCCCCTCTTCATCGTGGACATTACCCAGACCGCCATCGTGGTCCAGCTTGGCAAGCCCCAGCGAAACATCACCGAGCCGGGCCTCAAGGTCAAGATGCCCTTCATCGAGGAAGTGACCTACTTCGACAAGCGCCTGTTGGACTATGATTCCTCGGCCCAGGAAGTCATCACCCAGGACAAGAAGACCCTCCTGATCGACAACTTCGCCAAATGGCGCATCACCGATCCCTTGAAGGTCTACCAGGCATTCCAGACCCAGCGGGGAGCCTTGCGGCGGCTGGACGACATCATCTATTCCGAGTTGCGGGTGGAAGTGGGACGCCATGATCTCTCGGACATCGTGTCCAAGACGCGGTCTGAAGTCATGGCGGTGGTGACCCAACGCGCGAACGAGAAGGCCGCGGTCTACGGCATCGAGATCCAGGACGTACGGATCAAGCGGGCGGACCTGCCCGAGCAGAACGAGAAGGCGGTTTTCGCCCGCATGCAGGCCGAACGGGAGCGCCAGGCCAAGCAGTATCGAGCCGAGGGAGCCGAGGAAGCGCAGAAGATCAGGTCCGAGGCGGAGAAGGACCGGGAGATCATCCTGGCGGAAGCCTACAAGACCTCGGAGGCGCTGCGGGGCGAGGGTGATGCCAAGGCTTTCAAGACCTACGCGTCTGCCTACCGCCAAGATCCGAAGTTCTTCGAGTTCACCCGCTCGATGGAAGCCTACAAGAAGAGCTTCGCCGGCAATTCGACCGTGGTCATGAGCCCGGACTCGGAATTCTTCAAGTACCTCAAGCAACGCTGACGCGCTGGCAAGTGGCTAGGGGCGAGAGGCACGTGGTCTCAATTCCTCCCCCATGCCACTCGCCTCTCGCCTATCTTCAGGACAGTCCCACGATCTCGCCCGTCTCCGGGTCCAGGTCGATCCGTTCGCCCGCCGGGTTCTTGGGCAGCCCCGGCATGAGCTGGATGCCGGAGCAGACGGCGGTCAGGAATCCCGCACCGGCCAGAATCCGAAGCTCCTTGACGGGCAAGGTGAACCCCGAGGGTCGGCCCTTCAACGCCGGATCGTGCGAGAGCGAGAGGGGGGTCTTGGCCATGCAGACGGGGAACCGCCCGAAGCCCAGCCTCGCGGCCTGCTCGATCTGCGATTCCGCCTGCTCTGCATACCGCACCCCGGCCGCGCCGTACATCCGACGCGCGACCGTCTCGATTTTCTGCTTGATCGGCGCCGCATCATCGTAGAGCGGGGCGTAGGCAGAAGGCTGATCGCAAGCCGCCATCACCGCATGCGCCAACTCCTCCGCGCCTTTGCCGCCGTCTGCATAGGGGGTCGCGACGGCTGCGCCCGCTGCGCCGGCCGACGCGGCCCAGTTCTTCACCAACTGGAGTTCCTCCTCGGGATCATCCCGAAACGCATTGACCGCCACCACCGCCGGCACGCCGAACGCCCGCACGTTGGCAATGTGCTGCTCCAGGTTGGCCAGCCCTCTGGTCAAGGCTTCCCGGTTCGGTCCGATCAGGCCGGAAGGGAGCGGCCTCTCCGCGCGGCCTGCTTTGATCGTCCCGCCGCCCCCATGGAGCTTCAAGGCCCGGAGGGTCGCCACGATCACCGCTGCCTGGGGACGGAGCCCGGAAGCCCGGCACTTGATGTGAAAGAACTTTTCCACCCCCAGATCGCTCCCGAAGCCCGCCTCGGTCACGACATAGTCGGCACAGCGGAGGGCCAGTTGATCGGCGAGGACGGAGCAGTTCCCATGCGCAATGTTGCCGAAGGGTCCCGTGTGGACCAGGGCCGGCGTCCCCTCCAGCGTTTGCACGAGATTTGGACACAGGGCGTCCCGCAAGAGTGCGGCCATGGCACCCGCGCACGTGAGGTCCTCGGCGGTCACCGGCTTCCCCTCTTTGGTGAACCCCACCAGGATGCGGCCGAGCCGGAGGCGGAGGTCCTTCAGGTTCACCGCAAGAGCCAGGATCGCCATCACCTCGGAGGCTTCGGTCATGACGAATTCCCCGTCACGATCCGGCTTGCCGGCCGAGCCGACGACCACCCGCCTGAGAGCCCGGTCGCTCACGCCCATCGCCCGCGGCCAAGTCATGCGCGCCTGGTCCAGGTTGAGGCTGTTTCCGTGAAAGAGATGGTTGTCCACAAAGGCCGCCAGGAGGTTGTGCGCGGAGGCCGCTGCATGGGCATCCCCGGTCAAGTGCAGGTTGATGTCCTCCATCGGAATGACCTGGGCTTTTCCCCCTCCGGCTCCTCCGCCTTTGATTCCAAAGACAGGCCCTAAGGAGGGTTGGCGGAGCGTGACCACCGACCGATGGCCCAGCCGGCTGAGCCCCATGGCCAGCCCGATCGAGGTGGTGGTTTTGCCCTCCCCCAACTGAGTCGGATTGATGGCCGTCACCACCACGTACCGGCCGACCGGGCGGTCTGCCAACCGATCCAGAGCCGCTAAGGGCACCTTGGCCTTGAATCGACCATAGGGGACCAGTTCATCGGCCAGCAGACCAAGATCCTCGCCGACTTGCAAAATAGGACGCGGCGTCACCGATCGAGCCAGTTCAAGATCGTTCACAACCGGCCTCCAACTTGGTCACTTGGTACCCTGGAATTGACGGTCCCGCGCAGAGCGGGGCACAGTATAGCACAGCCCTCAACCCCGGCCGGGCAGGAGACAGCAGAATGGTTTTGAAGAAATGGCGAGAAGGAGTCGAGGATGGGGTCCGAACAGGAACCGGAAGGGGTCTAATCCAGGATATACCGCTGCGGGTTCACAGGATGGTTGTTGACCTTCACCATGTAATGGAGGTGCGGCCCCGTCGAGAGGCCCGTGCTGCCGACCAATCCGACCACATCTCCACGCTTGACCCTCTGTCCCGGTTTGACCAGCATCTTGGACAGGTGGCCGTATTGCGTCTCAAAGCCATAGCCGTGGTCGATGGCAATCACGTTGCCCATCTTGGCGTCAAATCCGGCCACGGTGACATGGCCGCCAGCCGGAGCATGGACCGGGGCACTGGGCGCGGCCCCAATATCGAGACCATCGTGGACCGCCCTTTGGCCGGTGAAGGGGGAAATTCTCAGACCGAAGCCCGAGGTCACCCAGCCCTTGACCGGCCAGACGGAGGGAGTGGAGGCCCAGCGAACGGACCGCTCCTTCGCCGCCTCGGTCAATTCCTCGAGGGTTCGTTCCTGAAAGACGGCTTCATTCTGCAACCAGGCGATTTTCTGCTGGACTTTATTGACCAGGTCTTTCTCCAAGCCTCTGGCTTCATCCGCGGCCTTCGGGTCTGATTTTTCCGATGCCCCCTCTCCCGATGCCCCAACTGATCCCTTGCCATCGGCTCCGGCATTCAGGCCATCACCCTCCACCAGCGGGGTCTCCTCGCCTCCCTGTCCGTTCAGATAATCCTCCGGCTTCAGCGACTCGATCCCCAGCATAACCCGCAACTTTTCGTTCACTTCCTTCATGGCTAGGACGCGCCGCTTCAAATCCTCCAGGGCCGTAGAAAATTCAGAAGTCCGCTCGCGGGCGCTGAGCAGCTCCTGCCTGATCGCTTGCAGCTCCCAGACTTCGCCTGTCTGGACGACGTACTGGGAGAGCAGGGCCAGTTCAGCCAGGACCAAGAAGACCCCGAGAATGACGGCTCGTTTTACAATGGCCCGCGGGAAGCTGAACCGCAGGGGCTTTGCCGTCGCGCCCCTGAAGATCACAATGGTGTAGGCATCATTGGGCTGGTTCATAATCCTGACTCTCTCGCTTGGTTTTCCGACACAGGGGGCCTAGTGTACTGAAACCTCATGGCTCGGTCAAGGAATTATCGAAAAGACACATTATTTCTTTGACTTACCTGTTTCCGCCCCTATCCACTTCAAATAATCAGCCGCCCCTTTCAGAATCGGCAGCGCGATGATCTCCGGCACCTGGTAACTGTGAAGCCCCTTGACCGTTGACGCAAGTTTTTCAAAGAGGCCGGCCCGTGACTTCAGGATAATCAGCGACTCCTGTTCATCCGAAACCGCTCCCTGCCAGCGGAAAATCGACCGAACGCGGGGTACGATATTGGCGCAGGCGGCAAGGCCGGCGTCCACAACCTTGCGACCGATCCTAGCCGCTTCCTCTTCAGACGAAGCGGTGACAAACACGACGATCTCGTCGGTCGCCTTAGCCATCCAACGATCTCCATACGGCCTTCCCAGCCTCCCGATTCATAACCCGCCTCTCTTCTTATCGGTTCGCACCTCGTGAAACTCAATAGCTCTTGATAGTGCCCATTCCTCTTTCTCTCCCTCTGTAGGTATAGCCAGCAACTTCCATGCCGACCGCTTTCTCGTAAATGGAATGATCATTCGTAAATTCAATCAGTTACGTGGTCATTGAGTTTTATTTTGACCCGTAAATTGAGCAAAATTCCCACACTGTAGTGGGCAATTTCAGACCTGCCGGTCAACATTCTGCCGCGTCATTCCTTAGGGTCCGGTCGAACATCAGCCCTTTGACGGTCCTCCGGCAGACTTCCCTGACACTCTTTTGAGGCTCCGGCTCCACTCAGGAAAACAGCCCTCCTGTCGCGTTGACAGAGGAGAAAACAGGGGCTTATGATACCCTCCCAGCTTGGTTGATATTTACTGGCGGCAAAGTAACTATCCGCCGCGATTTGATCGAACGCGGCGGTTCAAGCAAGCTTGAAGAATTTAAGCCTACTGGTGGCAAAAAGCTTCTCCCGGCACGTATGATCGAAGTGCCGGGTTCTAGCAAGCTCGGTATGGAGGCCGGATATATGGGCTTTACAATTACCCCGCAAGAGTTAAAAAATCGCCTGGACAAGGGCGAGAAGATATTCCTACTGGATGTCCGGGAACCCTGGGAACATTCCCTGGCGAAGATCAACGGGTCGGTCCTGATCCCGCTGGGCACCATTCCCCAGTCACTCAACCAACTCGACCGCGAGGCAGAAATTGTGGCCTACTGCCACCATGGGATGCGGAGCGGCGACGCGGCCGGTTTTCTGCTCCAGCAGGGATTCAAGAATGTGAAAAACCTCGTGGGCGGCATCGACGCCTGGTCCCTCCAAGTCGATCCTACGGTCCCGCGATACCGCTGACGCACCGCGAGGGAAGAAGCACGGGCAAGGCTGTCCGGCTCATGTACCGAGCCCTCGGAAGAATTCAACGGTTCGGGCGAGTCCTTCTTGAAGGGACACCCTCGGCTCCCATCCCAGTTCGCGCCTCAGCTTGGTACTGTCCACGACGCTGCGGATTTGCTCGCCCTTCTTGGCCGGCCCGTGCAGTTCCTTGCAGGCGGGATTGATCTGGCCTGCCAGGATCCGAAAGACTTCGTTGATCGACGTCTCCTCTGCCGTCCCCACATTATAGGTTCCCTGCGCTTCCTTGCCCATCGCCGCCAAGTTGGCCTCGACCACATCGTCCACATAGATAAAATCCCGCGTCTGCCGGCCGTTCCCGTTGATGATGGGTTGCTCCCCGCTCAGTAATTTCTGCGTGAAGATCGCGACCACCCCCGCTTCCCCCTCAGGATCCTGGCGCGGTCCGTAGACATTGGCGTACCGCAGGCTTGCGTATTGGATCCCGCTGACCTTTTGGTAGTAGTCCAGGTAATGCTCGCCGCTCAGCTTGCTGATCCCATACGGCGAGGCCGGATGGGTCGGGTGGGATTCCGGCGCAGGAAAGGCTTCTTGTTCCCCGTAGATCGCCCCGCCCGACGACGCAAAGACGACCTTCCGAATTCCGTGCCGGACGGCCTGCTCCAGCACATTCAAGGTCCCCAGAATGTTCACCCGGGCATCGTAGACAGGGTCCTCCACCGACCGACGGACATCCATCTGGGCGGCCAGGTGCATGAGCATCGCCGGTCGTTCATTTCTGAAGATACGCTCCAGCCGGGAGCTCTGGATGTCCAGCTTGTAAAACTCAGCCGAGCGGTTCAAGTTCCTGCGTTTCCCCGTGGACAGGTCGTCCACCACCACGACTTGGTGTCCTTCCTGGACCAGACGATCCACCAGATGGGACCCGATGAACCCGGCTCCGCCCGTGACCAGAATCTTCATGCGCACTCCTTCATGTGCCGCCCCGCTTGTCCCTGAACCACTCGACGAACCGCTGGACCCCGTCTTTGACCGGTGTGCTGGGCCGGTACTTCAGCAGGGTTCTGGCCTTCGTGATATCGGCATAGGTCACCGGCATGTCGCCGAGCTGAGCGGGCAAGCGCTCGATGCGCGCCTTCTTTCCCAGGTGCTGTTCGATCAACCGGATGAGGGCCCGCAACTCGATGGTCTCGGACTCGCCCAGATTAAAAATTTCGTACGGGAACGGCTGATCGAGCGCCGCCAGGATGCCCTGCACAATGTCGTCGATGTAGGTGAAGTCGCGCTTGGCGCTCCCGTCGCCGAACATCAGCACCGGCTGCCCCGCCTCAATGAGGCGCACAAACTGATGGATGGCCATCTCAGGCCTCTGCCGAGGGCCGTACACCGTGAAAAACCGGAGGCAGGTGACGGGCAGGCCGTAGAGGTGGTGGTAGGTATGGCAGATCACCTCTCCGGCCAGCTTCGTCGCCGCGTAAGGAGAGATCGGACGGTTCACAACGGCGGTTTCCGAGAAGGGCACCGTGGTCAGACCTCCGTACACCGAGGAAGAAGAAGCAAACACAAACGCGGAAATCGGCCGGCGCCGAACCGCTTCCAGCAGCGTGATGGTCCCGCGAACGTTCACGTCTTCGTAGAGCAAGGGATCCGCCAAGGACGGCCGCACTCCGGCACGGGCCGCCGCATGAAAGACCCGATTGACCCGGTGGGTCTCGAAGAGCCCCGCCATAGCCCCTTGGTCCCTGATATCGGCTTCGACCAGGGCCAAGCGCTCGTGAGACGCGACGGCGCGCAGGTTGGCCCGCTTGATGGCCGGGTCATAGAACGAGTCAAAGTTGTCCACGCAGACAACCCGCTCACCGCGCGCCAGGAGCGCCTCCACGACATGCGAGCCGATAAATCCGGCCCCGCCCGTCACCAGTGTGCAGCCGTCCCGTTCCATGTTGCCCGTTTGACGCGGACTCTCTTCTCTTAACCGGACGGCCCGCCGGCCGCCCGACGCAGCCCGACCAGGACCTCTCGATTGCCCTTTTGCCCCGGTATCGGAGAATCCAGCACCCCTAACTTATTCAAGCCCAGGTCGGCGGCGCAGGCCAGGATCTTCTCGGTCACGGCCCGACGCTGGTCCTCGCTCCGCACGATCCCACCTCGACCCACTTGGCCCTTGCCGACCTCAAACTGGGGCTTCACCAAAGCGATCACCGTGGCGGGCTCAGCAAGGAATCGGACCACGCAGGGCAACACGATGAGCAGCGAGATGAAGGAGACATCGATCACCGCCAGATCCACCGGCTCCGGAACGGCCGAACGCTCAAGGTAGCGGATGTTGCGCCGCTCCAAGACGATCACCCGTGGGTCCTGCCGCAACCGCCAGGCCAGTTGTCCATAGCCCACATCCACCGCATAGACCCGGCTGGCACCGGCTTGGAGAAGGCAATCGGTAAATCCGCCGGTGGACGCCCCCACGTCCATCGCCACCAGCCCGCTCGGGTCCACCGTGAACGCGTCCAACGCCGCCGCCAGCTTCCCTCCGCCCCGGCTCACGAAGGGATCGGCCCGGTGCGTCACCTCAATCGTGGCGCCGGCCGGCACGAGCTTGGCCTGCTTGTCGGCCGGAACTCCATCCACTTTCACTGCCCCGGCCAGAATCAGCCTGGCGGCCTGTTCGCGGCTCTCCGCGAGCCCGCGCACGACCAGCGCGCAATCCAATCGTTCTCGCCGTTCTCGAACCGACGGAGCTTTGTGAACCATGGGGAACCGGGAAGCTTCCGACGAGAGGGCAGGCAAGGGCGACTGAAGCTCACGCGGATGGAGAAGGCTCATCCGCTTCTTCATCATCGAAGGTATAGGCGCGCAATCGCTTCTTCCCGTCCTTGTCTTGGATGAGAACTTCAACTTTCCGCTCTGCATCATCCAACATCTTGAGGCAGGTCTTGGACAGTTTGACGCCTTCCTCGAAGATCTTCAGCGACTGATCCAGCGGCAGGTCTCCCTTTTCCAGCTCGGATACGATGGTCTCCAGCCTGGCCATCGCTTCTTCAAATTTCAACACGGCCACCGACGTGCCTCCTGATGTCCGATGAGGGTGCCATTATACCGTGGCAGCAAGCAGGGTCAAGCTTTTGCCCCGCATTATTCATGAACGCTTCTGCTGGGCACCCATTGCTCCAAGATTGCAATGGGTGCAACGTGACGCGGCCCCGGGTACCCGTTGCTCTTTCACTGCAACGGGTGGAACGCGACGAACCGTCATGAATAATGCGGTTCACCGTTCCGGCAACACGTCCCGGACCCTGCACAGAAGCTGGCCTTCCGCCAGCCGCGCGCGCACGTCCGTGCCCACGGTCACATCCCCCGCCCGCCGCACCACAGCCCCTTCCGGCACGGTCTGCAGGATGCTGTACCCACGCGCCAGGATCGCCAGGGGGCTCAAGCTGTCCAGCGTCGCCACGAGCGACCGGACCGCCTGGCGTCGAAAAGACAGAACCGAGTGGGCGCTTTGCCCGATGCGCTTGACCAGTTGCGGAACCAGCGCCGCGGCGCCCCTGATTCGCGATAGGGGGCTGGACAGTCGCAGATCATGCCCGGCGGCCATGACCCGCTGCCGAACGACCGAGAGCGAGTGGCGCAGGGACCAGCCAATGCTACCCACCAGTTCGTCCAGTCGCTGCGCATGCCCCTGAATCGGCAGCATCTGAACCGACAGGGTTTCATCCATCCTTTCCACCCGGTGCCGGAGGAGCGCCAGGTGCATGGTCAGCCCTCGCTCCTGGCGAGCCCTGAGATCCCCGACGGTCCGTACCAATTCGTCGAGCACCGGGGCGACCGCCTCGGCCGCCGCCGACGGAGTCGGGGCCCGGTAGTCCGCGGCAAAGTCCGCCAACGTGTAGTCGATCTCGTGGCCTACCGCCGACACCACCGGCACCGGTGAGGCGGCGATCGCACGCACGACCACTTCCTCGTTGAAGCACCAGAGATCCTCCAGCGACCCGCCTCCCCGGCCGACGATCATGACATCCACCTTGCCGGATGAGCCGAGCAAGCGGATCGCCTTCGCGATCTGCAGCGCCGCGCCTTCTCCCTGGACCGGCACCGGACAGATCAGCACGTCGAGGGAGGGGCAGCGCCGTCCCAGCACCACCAGCATGTCGTGGAGAGCCGCACCGGACAGAGAGGTCACGATGCCGACCCGTTGCGGCAGGAAGGGCAAGGGCCTCTTGCGGGACTCGTCGAAGAGGCCCTCTCGGGCCAGCTTCTCCTTCAACTGTTCCAGAGCAAGCTGGAGGGCACCAACCCCTTTGGGCTCCACATAGTCCAGCACCGCCTGGTACTCGCCCCTGGGCTCATAGACGGTCAGGCGCCCGCGGACGATGACTTGAAACCCTTCCCGCAGGGAAAACCGGAGACGTTGCGCGCCGGGACGGAACAGCACAACCCTGAGCTGACTGGCCTGGTCCTTGAGGGTAAAGTAGAGGTGGCCGGAGGAGGGGGTTCTGAGATTGGAGACCTCGCCCTCAATCCAGAGGTCGGGGAACGCCCGCTCGAGCCGGTCCCGCACAAGCGTGGTAATCTCGCTGACGGTGAGAATTCGGCGGGGCTGGGCGTCCCCGTCTCTCGTCATCCGTGACGCGTCACGCATTACGTGTCAATAAAGGCGTCTGAGACAGGACACTAGTCCGGGATTCGAAGGCGCTGGATACTGACCGCCTTGCCTAGTGTGCCGTCCAGCTCGATCAGGACGGCGCTCAAGACCGCCGGGCCCGAGGCCACCTCGAAGCGGCGCGGCATTTGCGTCAAAAACTTCTCGATGGCCAGTTCCTTCTTGATGCCGATCACCGAGTGCACGGGGCCGGTCATGCCGATGTCGGTCAAGTACGCGGTGCCCTTGGGTAGGATCTGTTCATCGGCGGTCTGGACGTGCGTGTGGGTGCCGACGACCGCCGTGACCTCTCCGTCCAAGAAGTGCCCCATCGCCATCTTCTCCGAGGTGGCTTCCCCGTGCATATCGACAATGATCGCGCGGGTCTCCTGCTTGAGACGCGCCACCTCCCGCCTGGCGACCTGAAAGGGACAATCCACCTGGGCCGGCATGTATACGCGCCCCATAAGCTGCAGCACGCCGAGTTTGTCCCCTCCCGCAGTCTCCACCACGATGCTGCCGCTGCCCGGCACCCCTTCCGGATAGTTAGCCGGGCGCAAGAGGCGCGGCTCGTGGCGGAAAAAGTCCACCGCCTCCTTCTTGTCCCACGCATGGTTGCCGGTCGTGATCACCGACAGCCCCAACTCGAACAGCTCCTGCGCCAATTCCGGCGTGATCCCGAACCCCGCCGCGGCGTTTTCACCGTTGCCGAAGACCAGGTCCACCGCATGCTGGGCGACCACCTTGTGCAGAGTCCTGGCAACAGCCCGGCGGCCCGGCTCTCCCACGATGTCGCCGATGAACAGAACTTTCATGGCAAGTTAGCAAGCTGA
This sequence comes from Nitrospira sp., assembly GCA_016873395.1. Lineage (GTDB taxonomy): Bacteria > Nitrospirota > Nitrospiria > Nitrospirales > Nitrospiraceae > VGXG01. Next base: position 19,202 of record VGXG01000006.1, read on the forward strand.
CAAGTCGCAAGTTGACAAGCTAATAAGGACCCGTTCCTACTTGTTACTTGATTGCTTGTTACTTGATTGCTTGTCACTTGTCGGCTTTCACTTTGCGTAGTCCACGAACCGGCTTTCCCGGATCACCGTCACCTTGATCTGGCCGGGATAGGTCAACTCCTCCTGGATCTTCTTGGCCATCTCCCGCGACATGGTGGCGGACTCCGCGTCGCTGATCTCATCCTGCCGGACGATCACCCGGATCTCTCGTCCGGCCTGGATCGCGTAGGCCTTCTGCACCCCCTTGAACCCGACGGCCAGGGATTCCAGTTTCTCCAGCCGCTTGACGTAGGACTCCAGCGCCTCTCGCCTCGCGCCCGGCCTGGCAGCCGACAGGGCTTCCGCCGCCGCCACCAAGACCGTTTCCGGGCAGATCGGCTCCACCTGTTCGTGGTGGGCCGCAATCGCGTTCACCACCTTGGGCGACTCTCCGTACCGTTTGGCGAGATCCGCGCCCAGCATGGCATGGGGGCCTTCTTCTTCGTGACTCACCGCCTTGCCGATGTCGTGAAGCAGCGCCCCGCGCTTGGCCAGCTTCACATCCAGGCCCAACTCGGACGCCATGATGCCACAAATATAGGCGGCTTCGCGGGCATGGTAGAGATTGTTCTGTCCGTAACTGGTCCGAAACTTGAGCCGACCCAGAATCTTGACCAGCTCGGGACTGAAATCCGACAGGCCGACCTCGAAGATGATCTTCTCGGCTTCTTCGACCATCAGCTTATCCAGGTCGGTCTTGACCTTCTCGACGATCTCCTCGATCCGCGTGGGATGAATGCGGCCGTCCTGCATGAGCCGCTCCAACGACACCTTGGCGATCTCCCGGCGGAGCGGATCGAACCCCGAAATGATGACGGCCTCCGGCGTCTCATCGATGATCAGGTCGATACCCGTCGCGGCTTCGATCGCGCGGATATTGCGCCCTTCGCGCCCGATGATGCGTCCCTTCATGCCGTCGTTGGGAATCTGCACCACTGAGATCGTCGCCTCCGACACATAGTCTCTGGTCACCCGCTGGATGGACCGGGCGATGATCTCCCGCGCCTCGCGCTCGGCGTTTTCCCTCGCTTCGTCGATGATGCGCTTGGCCAGACCGGCTGCATCCAGCCGGGCCTCGCTCTCGATCTCGCTCAGAAGATGCCGCTTGGCCTCCTCCACCGTCATGCCGGCCACCCGCTCCAGAGCCTGTCGGTGCTCCCTGACGGCACGATCACAGGCCGTCTCCTTGGCCGCGATGGCCTCTTCGCGCTTGGACAGCGCTTGCTCGCGTTTTTGCGTCTCCGCTTCGCGCTTCTCAATCGCGCCGACCTTCCGGTCCAGGTTCTCTTCACGCTGGAGCAGCCGCTTCTCCTGCCCGGCCAGTTCCGACCGTTGCTCCTTCTGCTCCCTCTCAAGGTCAGCTTTCGTCTGAAACAGCAGGCCCTTGGCTTCCAGCTTGGCTTCCTTGACCAGATTCTCCGCTTCCCGCTCGGCCCCCTGGACGATGTGGTGGGCCTGCTCGTCCGCCTGGATGCGGCTGGCCTCGAGCGCCCGTCGGCGGAGCACCGCAGCGACGCCGATCCCCACCAGGGCTCCCAGAACGGCCACGATCACATATGCAGCGATGGTCGTCACAATGGTCCCCACCCCCTTCGGGTTTCTATCCGTCGAACCGGGCGTCGAACGTTTCAGCCTGGCTCGATCGTTCAGGTAGAATCAGGGACGGCAGCGGGCGGCTGGACGCGGCTAGAGGCTAGATCATCGAAGAGGCGGCGCTAACGAGAGGCCCGGAAAGGACTCGAACGAACGGTCACTGAACGAGAGAATCGGAGTGGTCAACGGACGATCGCTGGCAGGGGAGGACTCGCTCCTGAGCCACAGCAACGCTCATTGTCGACTCAAGGCATGATCCGAACGCCCCCTCACCCAACTGGGAAAGACCGCCGGCCTTTCGCTCAACGAGCCTTCTCCGCCTGGCCCGTTTATTTTAAGTACCGGCCACGCTGCGGTCTCTTTCAGCACCACTCCTCAACCCCTCAGCCAAGTTCCGACAAGAAACAGACCCTTCATCTCGTTCGTCACGCTGGGCTGCCCCAGCTTGTCCCGTGCCTCTTGAATTGTCGTCGCCCGAACCGCGCTATCCTTCCTGCCCCCGCTCAGGTTCCCCTGATCGAGTTCGGAAATACCGTATCAGATACCTCAAGGCATTGCAAGCTCAACGTTTTCTGGCCGGCTGTAGGTGCTCCTCGATGGACTCCATCAGGGAAAGCGCACGCCGCTCGACGTCCTCCTCTCCCTGTTGCCGACGCTGCTCCGTCTGCAAGAGCTGATGCGCGATGTTGATCGCCGCCAGCACCGCGACCTTCGTCGGAGTAGCCGTCTTCATCCCCTGGGCCAAATTCTGCATCTGTTCATCCACGTAGGCAGCCACCCGCCTGATGTAATCTTCGTCGGAGTCGCCTTTGATGGTGTATCGCTGGCCAAAGATCTCGACCTCCGTGGTCTTAGTCAAGTGTCACCTCCATACCAAGCTTGCTAGAGAGTGGTCAGTTTTCAGTTATCGGTCTTCAGTCAGGAAACTGAGAACCGAAAACTGAGGGCTGATAACTTCACCTTTACCGTGAGCGGAGAGTTACTTTGCCTCCAGTGAAATCTCCTTTGATTCCTCGATACATTCGAGGGAATCCACTTCACCCAAGACCTTTTCGATCCGTATCCTGATGCCGGCCCGCTCCTCCTTCCATCGCTGGCTCAGCTCATCCTGCCTCACCAGCCGTTCCCGCGCCGCTCGCAGCTCTTCTTGCAGCGTCGCGTTGGCGCGTTTGAGCTGCTGCACCATCTCAACCAGCCCCCGCACGCGCGTCTCGAGGGCTTCCATCTTATCCAGGGCCATAAAAACTCTCCAGAAGCCATCAGCTCTCAGCCTTCAGTCACCAGCTCCATCTGAGAGCCGCATGCTGATAGCCGACAACTTCTTAGCTGAGAGCTTCTTATAGGAGCTTCAACAGACCTTGTCAAGAACGCCGGCCGCGCAGGCGCTGCCGCCCAACCGGTGATACTCGCGATAGCTGCGGAGGACCCGCTTCACGTATTGGCGGGTCTCCTGATAGGGGATCATTTCGACGAACTCATCCGGTTCTTTGCTCCCGTTTTTTTCAATCCAGCCCGCCACCGCCTGCGGCCCGGCGTTGTAGGCCGCGACCGCCTGCATGACATTGCCGGAAAACTGCTGGAGCAACTGGTCCAGGTAGCGGACCCCGACCCGGATGTTGGTCTCCTGATCGAAGAGCTCATCGCGTCCGACCTCGACGAACCCCTGTTTCTTCGCCACCGCCTGGGCCGTCGCCGGCATGACCTGCATCAGGCCCACCGCTCCCACCCGCGAGACGGCGCGCGCGTCATACTGGCTCTCCTCGCGAATGATGGCGGCGACGAGATAGGGGTCCACGGCGCCCCCGGCATAGACACGGATCGTCGGCAGGTAGACGGTCGGATAGGCTATACCCCACAAGGCCCACGGGACCGAGTCGCCTCCCTGTTCCAAACTGTCGCGGAAGTGCACCCGAGCCACGCGGAGGGCATGGTAGTAGGCGCCGGCCTCGCTGAGCAGGGCTGAGAGATCAATCAGCGTCGCTCGGTCTTTGGAATAGCGCTCGATCAACCAGGCCAACTCCTTGGCCGCCTCTTGATCCAGCCCCAGCAGTTTCAGTTCCACGGCCTTTTGATAGTGCAGATCCCGCAGCACCTCTGACCGTCCCTCCGTGGGTGCGGGAGGGGCGTCCGCGGGGCCCCCTCCTGCTGGGACAGGGGATATGGGCTGATCCGACGGTGCGGCGGCAACGGAAACCGGCAGCAAGTCCGGCAACGGAGTCCGGTTCTGCGCCAGTTGACAGTAGTAGGTGAAAGGGTATTGCCGACAGAGCTTGAGGTAGATCTCGGCGGCCTGGCGATCTTGTTGACGGTCGAGGGTTCTTGCCAGCCAGTAGAGGGCTTGCGGCGCAATCTGCCCGTCCTCCTGACCCGCGAGCAACTCCCGGAAGGTCTCGCGGGCTTCAGCCAGATGACCGGTGCGATAGTGTATCCAGCCGATGCGCCACAAGGCCTCCGTCCTCTGTCCGTTCCCCTCTCCGTTTCGGGCCACCTGCCGGTACCGGGCAAGCGCCTGATCATACCGACTCTGATCTTCCAGCCACAGCCCCCCCAGCATTTGAATCGCAGCCTTCTGTCCATTCGACAGGGACAGGGACGGCAAGGATTGGGGCAGGGCCAGCAATTTCTCCCCCTCCCCTTGTCTGAGATAGACCCGGGCCAGCCAGACCGCGGCCTCATCCGACTCAGCAAGACGCTCCGAGGCCAGGTCATGGAAGACCTGCCGGGCCTGTTCGTAGCGTTTCAGGCGAACCAGGGCCGTGCCGAGCTTGAGCCGGACCTCGCTTCGTTTCGGATGGGTCGGCGAGGAAGTCAGAAATTTCTGGAGGGCCTCCACCGCCTCCTCGTGCAGGGAGAGATTCAGGAACGAGAGGGCCCGACCGAACTGATCATCGGGGGAGGGACGCCAGCTTGCTTCCCCCGCGATCCGCGCCAGCCGCAAGGAAGCCTCGCGCGCCTCAGGCGCCTGGGGATACCGGACCCAGACCTGCCTGAGCGAGGCGAGCCCCTCCGCCGATCGATTGTCGCGCAGTTGGCAGTCCGCCAGGTTTATCAGCGCGGCGGGAGCGGAGGGATCTTGCGGCGCACCGGCGATGGCCCGGCCCAGCAGTTCCATCGCCGGCTGACATTGCTCGGCCTTGTACCAGGCCTCCCCTCCTCGATAGGCCACGCGGTTCACCAGGAGCGTGTCCGGCACCGCCTCCGGGACGTACTCGAACAAGGCCGCGGCCCGGACTGCCTCGCCTGTCTTCAGCCAGGCGTCCGCCATCCACAGCCGGATATAGTCCTCCAGGACGGGGAAATCCCGTTGCGCGGCTCTCAGGTAAAGAAGCGCGGCGGCGGGGTCCCGCTCGCTCAGCAGCAGCCCCATCAGCAGGCCGGCGCGCCTGGCCCAGACCGATCCCGCGTACTGTTCTTGGAGTTCTTTCAACCGTCCAACGGCGAGCTGCACTGCCTGCACCCGATCCATGCGGCCCAGGCTTCCATTGGCCGGTGGTGTTTGAGTCACCACTGCGCGGAAACAGTCTTCCGCTGATTCGCAGGCCCCTTCCGCTTGATCAGACAGCGCAGAGGGGGGACCTGAGAGGATGAGGAGTATCGCTAGAAGAGACAGGGCAAGGATGGCTCGCTGTGGAAACCGCACGGCCGGCAAGCCTTCACTGGTGAATGGGTCCATGCAGTGCGCCCATTATACCACATACCACAGCCGGGCAGTCGCCAGTGTTGAGTTGTCAGTTCTCAGTTGCAACAGAACACTGATGACTGAGCACTGAAAACTGAGAACTCGTTTGTGTTACCGCTCCTTGTCAGGCTATTTTGCCCTGTGCTAGGCTCTCGCATGACTGCTCCTCGACCAACATCCGCCGCCAGTGTCCCTTCACCGATGAACCTGCTGAGCCTCGATCTGGAGTCGGCTCAGCGGCTCGTGCAGGGCTTGGGTTGGCCCCGGTATCGGGCCTGGCAGATCCTCCGCTGGCTCTACCGCGGACGGCTCCGCGACATCGAGCAGATGACCGACCTCTCCAAGGCGGAGCGGGATCGCCTCAAGGCCGTGGCCGTAGCTGGACGGTCACAAGACTGCCAGGTCCTCCGATCCGAGGACGGGACCAGAAAGTTTCTGATCAGCTTGGAGGACGGGCTGGTCGTCGAAAGCGTCCTGATTCCTGAGGCGAGCCGGCTCACGCTCTGCCTCTCCACCCAGGTCGGCTGTACGCTCGACTGTGGTTTCTGCCTGACCGGCCGGATGGGCCTGAAGCGGAACCTCAAGGCTTTCGAGATCGTGGACCAGGTCCTCACGGCCCTGGACCGGCTCGAAGCAGGGGAAACCCTTTCAAACCTCGTGCTGATGGGTATGGGAGAGCCCCTCGCCAACTTCGAGGCAGTGGCCGCCGCCGTCGCCAGACTGACCGACGATCAATGGGGACTGGCCTTCCCGGTGCGACGCATCACCCTCTCCACCGCCGGCTTTGCGTCCCGTTTGAACGACGTCGCCCCCCTGGGAGTCAACCTGGCCATCTCCTTGAACGCCACGACGAACGAGCAGCGAGACCAGCTCATGCCGGCCATCAACCGGCTGCATCCGCTGGAGACGTTGCTCGCCGCTTGCCGGGCGTATCCGCTTCCACCCCGCCGCCGGCTGACCTTCGAGTATGTGCTTCTGGCGCATGTCAACGATTCCGAGCAGGACGCCAGACGCCTTGTCAAATTGCTTCGAGGCATCCGGTGCAAGGTCAACTTGATTCCGTTCAACGAATTTTCCCCCTCACGCCGGCCCGCTCCCATCACGATATCTTCCCTCGCCCCCTCACCCACCCCTCTCCCCCATCTTGGGGGAGAGGATAAAGGTGAGGGGGTTCGCGTCACCAGCCCCTTCAAGCGGCCGGAAGAGGCGACCGTCCTGCGCTTCCAGTCCGTGCTGAAGCGGGCGGGCATTCCGACCTTCGTCCGCAAGAGCAAGGGCCGAGACATCCTTGGCGCCTGCGGCCAGCTCGGCGAGCTTCCGCAAGCCCGCGAGCAAGTCGCCTTGACACAGATTGGGGCCGGTTGCTAGAAGTACCTTGATGATGAACGTTTGCCTGCATTCCATCGCCCGCGCCCGTTTCCTTCTTTCCCTTCTCCTCCTGCTCGCCTGGCACAGTTCTGTTCTCGCGGCAGAGCCCAGGGAATATATTCTGGACAACGGACTCAAAGTCCTGCTGGTGGAAGTGCCGAAGGCGCCGGTCGTAACCGTACAGATCTGGTACAGGGTCGGCTCCCGGAACGAGGTCCTGGGGCGGGCCGGGCTGTCCCACATGTTGGAACATATGATGTTCAAGGGGACCCCGCAGAATCCCAAAGGCACCTTCTCGCGCACGATCCGTAAGAACGGCGGCAACGACAACGCCTTCACGAGCCAGGACTTCACCGCCTATTTTGAGAACCTGGCCGCGGACCGGGTGGCCTTGGCCCTGGAGCTGGAAGCGGACCGTCTCCGGGGATTGCTGCTGGATGAGAAGGAATTCCAGCTCGAACGCGAGGTGGTCAAGGAAGAGCGCCGGCTCAGGACGGAGGACGACCCGCAGTCCTTCTTGGTCGAATCCCTCTTCGCCCAAACCTTTCTCATGCATCCCTACCACTGGCCGATCATCGGCTGGTTTCCGGACCTGAATGCCATGACGCGCGAGGACCTGAAGCGCCATTACGACACCTATTACGTGCCGAACAATGCCACCTTGATCGTGGTCGGCGATATCAAGGCCGACGCGCTGCTGCCCACGATCAAGCGCCTGTTCGAATCCATCCCCAAAGGACCGACGCCCCCGCAGCAGGTCGTGGCCGAGCCGGAGCAGAAGGGGGAGCGGCGAATCATCGTCAAGCGGGAAGCGCAGCTTCCGTTCGTCATGGCCGGCTATCGAACGCCGAACTTTTCCGATACTGACTCCTATCCGCTCATGATCCTGGAATCCATCCTGTCGCACGGCAAGAGTTCCCGGCTCTACCGAAGTCTCGTCTACGAGCAGAAGCAGGCCTTGGCGGTGGGGGCCGAGTATAGCCTGCTTCGGACCGACCCGGAGCTGTTCTATTTCTATGCGGTCGTAAGGCCCGGTCGGAAGGTGGAAGACGTGGAGCAGGTCCTCTACCGCGAGATCGCCAAACTACAGGCCGAGCCGCCGAGCGCCAAGGAGCTTGAGCGAGCCAAGAACCAGGTCGAGGCTTCCTACGTGTTCGGCCAGGATTCCAACTTTCGCCAGGCGATGCTGCTGGGCGAAGCCGAGTCGGTCGGCGCTGGGTGGCGTCACGTGGGCCAGTTCCTTGAACGGATCAGGGGCGTGACGGCTCAGGATGTCCAGCGGGTCGCCAAGCGCTACTTCGTCCAGGACACCCGCACAGTCGGCATCCTGCTGCCGGCGCCCCCCACCAAGCAAACGGCCCAAGCCGGCGAGGTCCGGTGATGCTGAGCGGATACCGTAGGCGAGCGGCGAGGGGCGAGGGGCGAGGGGGTCAGACGTTCCCCCGCGTGATGAGCCTGCTGCTCGCAGGCTTCCTGATCACTGCAACGTCGGCCTTGGCCGCGGACATTAACCCGGTTCGCTTTGTCACCCCTAACGGCATGACCGTGCTGGTGGTCGAGCAACCGGCGCTGCCGATCGTGCAGCTCCACGCGTTGATCAAAGCCGGCTCGGCCCAGGACCCTCCGGGGAAATCCGGGCTGGCGAACCTTGTGGCCGACCTGCTGGATGAGGGCACCGCCCGTCGCAACGCCAAGCAGATCGCCGAGGAAATCGAGTTCGTGGGCGGGGCCCTCGCTGCCAAGGCCCACGAGGACTTCACCACGGTGTCGGCCCGGGTTCTGAAAAAGGACACGGAGCTGGGGTTCGACCTCCTGGCCGATGTGCTGCTCCACCCTTCTTTTCCCCCCAAAGAGTTGGCGCGAGTCCGGAGCCAGATCCTCGGCGAGATCACGAGCGAGAAGGACGCGCCGGACCTCATTGCCAGGAAGGCCTTCAACGAGGTTGTGTTCGACGGCCACCCGTACCGCTGGCCGGTAAACGGCACGGAGCACAGCCTGCCGACGATCACCAGGGCCGACCTCTCAACGTTTTACGCCGGCGAGTACCGGCCGAACCAGACCATCCTGTCGATCGTCGGAGACATCACGGCCGAGCAGGCTCGCACGCTCGTGGCCAAGCATTTTGCGTCATGGAAAAAGGCCCCGCCGACGCCCCGCGCCGTCCGCGCCCCCGCCCTGGCCGACAAGCCGAGCGTCCGGTTGATCGAGAAAGACCTCACACAGGCCACCATCATGCTGGGCCATGTCGGGATCAGCCGTACGAACCCCGACTTCTACGCCGTGACGGTCATGAACTATATCCTGGGCGCGGGAGGGTTCTCGTCCCGGCTCATGGATTCGATCCGCGACAAGCAAGGTTTGGCCTACGGAGTGGGCAGCGCGTTCGATGCCCGGCTGATGCCGGGCGCTTTCCTCGTCAGCCTCCAGACCCGCAACGAGACGGCCAATCAGGCCATTACCGGGGTGCTCAAGGAACTGAACGGCATCCGGGACGCCCCGGTGACGGACGAGGAGCTGGCCGATGCCAAGGCCTATATTATGGGTAGCTTTCCCCTTCGCTTCGACACCACGGCGAAGCTGGCCGAGGTCTTAAGTCAGGTGGAATTCTACGGACTGGGGTTGGACTACTTCACCCACTACCCGAGCTGGATCGAGAAGGTCACCAAGGACGACGTCCTGCGGGTCGCCAAGCAGTATCTGCGCCCGGACCGCTATGCCCTCGTGGTCGTCGGCAATCAGGCCAAGGCGAACGTTAAGCAGCAACCGTGAGGCGTGAAGCGTAAAGCGTGGTGCGTGATAAGTGAAGAGCCCGCTTCTTACCCATCACCCATCACTGGCCACAACAGAATGATTATGCTGTCGGACAAACTGAACAGAATGCAGCACCTCCTAAGGGAGATGGAATCCGTCCTGGTTGCCTATTCGGGGGGCATCGACAGCACGTTGGTCCTGAAGGTCGCCCATGAGACGTTGGGCTCCAAGGCCGTGGGCGTCACGGCCGTCTCCCCGACTCTTCCGTCAGCCGAACTGGAAGCCGCCCGCCTGGTTGCGGTCCAGATCGGCGTCCGCCACCTGATCCTCGAGACCGACCAACTTGAGATTTCCGACTTCGTGCGCAACGATGCAACCCGCTGCTACCACTGCAAGACGGACCTTTACCAGGGGCTCGCCAAGCTCCGGCAGGAATTGACGCTCGGCGCGATCGTGGATGGCACCAACCTGGATGATCTGGACGATGATCGGCCCGGTCTCCTCGCGGCCAGAGAATGGGGAGTCCGGAGCCCTCTCGTGGAAGCCTCACTCTCGAAAGACGAGGTCCGCGCCCTCGCGAAAGAACTGGGCCTCTCGAACTGGGACAAGCCGGCGGCTGCTTGCCTCTCATCGCGGATTGCGCGCGGCGTTCCCATTACCAGGGAACAGCTTCATCGCGTCGAACAGGCAGAGGCGGTCCTGTTGCAGGAGGGGTTTAAGCAGGTCCGGGTCCGTGATGGCAACGGCGAGGCGAGGGTGGAAGTGGGACAGGACGAACTGGCCGCGTTGTTCGAGCCCGCGATGCAGGCCCGGATCACCAACAAGCTCCGTACGCTGGGATTTGAAGCCGTCACGCTGGATCGGAGAGGCTACCGGCGGGACGGTGGGAACTCGTGAGGCGTGAAAGGTAAGGCGTAAGGGGTTACGTGCCCTGAAAAATTCGCCTCACGCCTGACGCCTCACCCCTTACGAGAAGCGTCGGCGACGGCCTGAAGCGCTTCATCCGCCAGCCGGCGGTGGTCTGCATCGCTGAGGCTTCGGCCCACGACTTTCTCCGCCACGAGCAGGGCCAGCTCCGTCGTCTGGTTGCGGATGTCCTGGATCGCCTTGCGCCGTTCCGCCTCGATCTCCCGCTGCGCGTCCCCTTTGATCCGCTCCGCATCGGCCTGCAAGCGCTGCTCGTTGTCTTCCTGCACCCGTTGCGCCCGTTCCCGGGCCGCTGTGAACAGGGCTTCGGCCTCCTTGGCCGCCGCCGCAAGCTTGGCCTCGTACTCCTGCATCTTGCGCTCGGCCTCGGCGCGATGCCGCTCGGCCTGCTCCAAGCTCTCCCTGATCTTCCGCTCGCGCGCCTCAAGGGTTTCCAGGATCGGCGGGAAGGCAAACTTCCACAGCACCCAGAACAGGATGCCGAACGAGACGACTTCCCAGAAAATCAGCGACGAAAAGAAGTGTGTGTCAAACTGTGGCATAGAACTCCCGACGGCAAGCGGCAAGGGGTGAGAGGCCAGGGGTGATACGCGGCCATCTTTCCACGTGCCGCTCGCCTCTCGCCACGTGCCTCACGCCTATTTTCTGAGGCCCATGATGATGAATGCGATCACCAGCCCATACAGCGCAATCGCCTCCACCAGCGCGAAGCCGATCCACATGTATTTGCCGACCCGCCCTTCGGCCTCCGGCTGGCGGGCGACCGCCTCGATCATCTTGCCGAAGATGTACCCGATCCCCACGCCGGCGCCGGCGAACCCGGCAGCCGCCAACCCCATTCCGACCAACGCCGCTGCTGCTGCATCCATTGTCGTTCGATCCTCCCTTGAAAAGCTATGAGCTGATGGCTGATAGCGTATGGCGTATGCTAATGCGCGTGCGCGTCACCATGCCCATGCAGCGTGACCGCATCGCCCAAGTACACACAGGACAACACCGTGAAAATATAGGCCTGGATGAAGGCGATGCCGACCTCCAGCGCATTCATCGCGATCGTAAAGGCAAACGGTAGCCAGCCGATCAACAGCCCTCCGCCGATCGCCAAGCCGAACAGTACGCCCAAAATCGTATGGCCGGCGGTCATGTTGGCGAACAGCCGGACGGCCAGCGACACCGGCCTGGCCAACTGACTGACCAGCTCGATCGGGATCATCAGCGGCAGCAGCCAGCCCGGCGTCCCCGGCGGCACCAGGATGCCCAGGAATTTGACTCCGTGCAGCGCGAAGCCCAAACCTACGCTCAGCGCATACACCGAGACGGCGAAGACCGCCGTCACGATGATCTGGCTGGTCACCGTATAGGAACCGGGGATCAGCCCCAATAAGTTGGAAAAGAGGATAAAGACGAAGAGCGACGCGACCAGCGGAAAGAACTTCATGCCGTCCTTGCCCATCGTGTCCAGGATGATGCCCCGGATGAAATCCACCAGCAGCTCGGCCAGGCTCTGCAGCTTGGTCGGCACCAATCGCCGCGACGAGCCGCCGATCACCAACACAGTCGCAGCCAGCCCGACCACCACCCCCATCATGAGCACGGCCTTGTTAATGGAGATATCCAGGCCGAAGAGGGAAATCGGGATCAACTCGTGCAATTCAAACGGATGCAGCGGACTTTCTTCCACGGTCTCTCCTCAAGAAAGATGCAAGTCTCAAGTAGCAAGGCACAAGTTGCAAGCGAGCAAGTGACCAAGCTAGGTGCTAGGGACTTGCTACTTGTTACTTGCCACTTGCGACTTCTTCGCCTACTTCGGCCAGCGTTGCGCTGTTCGGTACGCGTTGCGGATACCGGCCGCCACTCCCAGGATCAGCCCCACCACCATGCCCCAGGGCGTCGAAGCAAAGAGGTACGTGTCGGCCAGCCAGCCCAGCCCCCCTCCTACGATCAGAGCCGCGAGCAACTCGGTCCCGATCCGGACCGCCTGCCCCAAGCCCGCATAGAACGGATCAGTCGAGGGCGGCATCAAAAACCAGCGATGAATGATGAGCGACTCTGAGTAAACAGTTCTCAGTTTACGGTTATCAGTTTCTGAATTTTCTAGAACTGAAAACTGACAACTGATGACTGACAACTCAAATTCATCGTTCAGCATTCATCACTGCCACTGTAAAAGGCGCGCTATTCAAGCAAACCGGTGGGGGAATTGTCAAGGAGAACGGGGAACGGGCGGGACGGTTCGGTCTCCCTTCCGTGCTTGCAGAGCCCCACTTCAGAAAGTGCCGGGTACCCGTTGTTCTTTTATGGATGCAATGGATGATGATGCGCGCAGTCGAAGGCAGACTCAACCGCCGCTCGAAGAGAAGGGAGGATTATGAGGAGTGGACTGTCTAGTCTATCACCTCCCCGGTGTGATACAACCAGAGCATGATCCGCCCCTCGCGCGCGCGATTTTTAATGGAAGCCCAGCCTGAGCCGCTGGCGCTCACGCTGCCGCTCCCTGAGGCAGACGCCTTCGAGCTGTATCGCCGGATCAGGCAGCCGGGCCGGCCCTCGTTCCTGCTGGAGAGCGGCAAGGGCACCGAGGCCATCGCGCGTTATTCCTTCTTGGGCAGCGATCCTTACTTGGTCTTCGCCGGCGAGGAGGACCGCTATGAGCTGCGCGCCCGCGATCGGTCCACCGTCCATGAGGGCGATCCCTTTGCCGCCCTTGCAGGACTGCTTCGAGCGTCCCGGATGCCCCGTCCGGAGGGCCTGCCGCCGTTTTTCGGCGGCGCGGTCGGGTTGCTCAGCTACGACCTCGTGCGCCGATTTGAGCAACTGCCCAGTCTGACGCCTGACGATTTGCACATGCCTGACCTGCTGTTCGCCTTCGTGGACCTGGTCGCAGCCCTCGACCACCAAGCCAACCAGCTCCACGTGATGTTCGCCCCCCCGCTTGAACGGCTGCTGGGCGAGCCCCGCGAAAAGCTCTATCGGGAAGGTTGCGACCGTCTGGCTGAACTGGAAGCCAGGCTCTCGGCTCCCGCCTTGCCCCTCGATCACGATGTACCGACCGAGTGTGTGGTCACACCGGACCAGAGTCGCGCCTCCTACATGGAGCAGGTCCGGCGGTGTCAGGACTATATCCGCGCCGGAGACATTTACCAGGCGAACCTCTCCCACCGTTTCACGATCGAGCTGGGCGCCCCCTCACCTTCTCCTCTCCCCCGAGGCGGGGGAGAGGGTTGGGGTGAGGGGATCGGCCTTGCCCTCCACGCCCGACTGCGGGCGGTGAACCCGTCTCCCTTCTCCGCCCTGTTCGACTGCGATGACCTGTGTCTGGTCAGCTCCTCCCCCGAACGGCTGGTCCGGCTCAACGGCCGGCTGGCGGACACCCGTCCGATCGCCGGGACTAGGCCGCGAGGCCGGAACCTGCCCGAGGACCGGCGCCTGGCGGAAGAACTCCTGACCAACCAGAAGGAACGGGCCGAGCACCTGATGCTGGTCGATTTGGAACGCAACGACCTGGGCCGCTGCTGCCGCTACGGCACCGTCACGGCGGACGAGTTCATGGTCATCGAGCGCTATTCGCACGTCAGCCACATCGTGTCCAATGTGAGCGGGGTGCTGCGCGAGGGACTGGACGGATTCGACCTGATCCGCTCGGTCTTTCCCGGCGGCACGATCACCGGCGTCCCCAAGATCCGCTGCATGGAGATCATCGAACGCCTGGAGCCGGTCCGGCGCGGCCCCTACACCGGCTCGCTCGGCTATCTGAGTTGGTCCGGCGATCTGGACCTGAACATCCTGATCCGCACCCTGGTGCTGACCAAAGGGCGCGGCTACTTGCAGGTCGGCGCCGGCATCGTGGCCGATTCCGACCCAGATCGCGAGTATGACGAGACCTTGTTCAAAGCCGAAGCGCTGCTCAAGGCCCTAAGAGCCGATAGCTTATAGCGTATGGCTTATAGCCTATGGCCTTGAGAGAAGAGCATATGGCCTATGGCGTATGGCCCAATCGTTCGTGCTATAAGCCATAAGCTCTTGATGCTCGTGCTATACGCTATACGCCATATGCTCTTTGGTCTCACTCCATGTGGATTTTTTTAAACGATCGCTTTGTGGATCAGAAAGAGGCGGTGGTCTCGGTCTTTGACCACGGATTCCTCTATGGAGACGGGGTCTATGAGACCCTCCGTTCCTATGGCGGCCGCTTCTTCATGCTCCAGCCGCACTTGGCCCGCCTGCAACGTTCGGCCCGCCTGATCGGGCTGGAGCTGCCGATTCCGCTGGACGAGTGGCCTCCCCTGCTGCACGAGGCTCTTGATCGCAACGAGCTTCAGGACGCCCACCTGCGCATCACCATCTCGCGCGGCGAAGGAGAGCTCGGCCTGGACCCGGCCCTCTGCCGACGCCCCACCCTTGTCATCATGGCCAGGCCCTTGGCGCGTTATCCGGATCGTTTGTTCGAAGAGGGGGTCAGCTTGGCGATCGTGGCGGTCCGGCGAAATCCGGTGTCGGCCCTGTCCCCCCGGATCAAATCTTTGAACTTCCTGAACAACATCCTGGCCAAGCAGGAAGCGGCCAGAGCCGGAGCCTTCGATGCTCTGATGTTGAATGCCGAGGGGCTTCTCACCGAAAGCACGACGAGTAACTTGTTCTTCGCGCGTGAAGGCCGCCTCTATACCCCTTCCATCGACTGCGGCATTCTGGACGGGATTACCAGAGAGGTCGTGCTGACCCTCGCACGAGAGGCGGGCATCCAGACCGAGGAAGGCCGCTATTCGATCGAGGCTCTTGCGCGGGCTGAAGAAGCCTTTCTGACCAATACCTCGATGGAAATTATGCCGGTCTGCTCCATCGACAGGCAGCCCGTCGGCTCCGGCCGGCCCGGCCCCTTGACCCGACAGCTCCGAGACCTCTTCAAAGCCAACTTCGCCCGCTTTCTCAGCCCGTCGCGCAGCTAATTGCCGGTGGACAGCCTAGCGCTGCTCCAACTATTTGGACCAACGACCGCCTCCCTCACCCTCCCCTCTCCCCCTGGCAAGGGGGAGAGGACCAAGGTGAGGGGGCTTCGGAGCCGATTTGGCTCATCAAGTTGGAACAACACTAGGATGATTAAGTGCCTGACTGATTCACCCGATAACGGAGCTATGGGTCCCCGTCCGACGTACACAGTGGGCTGTCGAAAATTCACGAAGTTTTTGACAGACTCGGGGCTCGGTGCTAGGGTTTTGCGCATGAACGGAAGCAAGCGTCCATTGCCTCCTGGACAGATCGGCCGGTCAGCGCTGGCAATCGGCTTCGTGGCGGCCACGTGGCTGCTGCTCGCGACGGCCCTGCCGGCGGCCGCTAGGGACGACATCTTCTACAGCTACGTGGATCGGCACGGGACGATTCACTTCACCAACGTCCCGAACGACCCTCGGTTCAAGCGGATTGTGCAGCGATCGCCCTATTTTAGGCACCGGCTGAGCCCGGCCCAGTTGGAACAAGCCATCGCCCGCCATGCGCAACGACACAGGCTGGAGCCGGCGCTGCTGCGGGCGGTCATCAAAGCCGAGTCCGATTTCGATCCCTACGCCGTGTCCAGGGCCGGCGCGGTCGGCCTCATGCAGCTCATGCCGCACACAGCGGGCCGGCTGGACGTGCAGGATTCCTATGATCCGGAAGACAATATCGGCGGGGGGCCCGCTATCTGCGGTTCTTACTGAATCGATATCAGGGGAATCTGGTTTTGGCCTTGGCAGCCTACAACGTCGGCGAGAAGGTGGTGGACCAACACCAAGCGGTCCCGCCGATTCGGGAGACCAGACTCTATGTCGCGAAGGTGCTGGGCTACTATCGAATCTGCTTGCGCGCCGATCGGCTGATCAATCGCGCCAGGCAACTGCAGGCCCAGCTCAGCCTGCTGACTGCCCTTTCCCGCCCGAGCCAGCCGCCGCTCGTCGTATCCTGGACCGCTCCAAGCCACTGAGCAAGACGTCCGCCTCCACCCGGCTGTGCTGGTTCCATCCCGGCCGCTGCTTGTTCGGGCAATCCGCTCGGTAATGAGCGCCCACGCTGTTCTCCCGCCAGAGGGCCGCTTCCGCGATGCAGTGGGCCACTTGCACCATGTTCTTGACCTCGAGGTCGCGCCGCGTGCCGAACGGCCGCGCGACCGCCCGTTCCCACCGTGACAGTTGCGCGACCGCGCTGACCAAGGACTCGCGCGTACGCACCAGTCCCACTTTCCCCCACATGAGCCGGCGCAGCGAGCTGCGGAGCTTGTCGGCATCCTCCATCGCCTCCAGCGGGCCTTCAGCCAGATCCCAGGGAGACGGCAGCGGCACCACCGAGCCGGCGACGTGACCGGCAAACCTAGTCGCTGCCTGGGCCGCCCTCGCGCCGAAGACCAATCCTTCGAGCAGCGAGTTGCTGGCCAGCCGGTTCGCCCCATGCACCCCGCTGCAGGCGACCTCCCCGGCCGCGAACAGGCCCGGGAGGCTGGTCGCCCCGTCCGTATCGGTCTTCACGCCCCCCATCAGGTAATGGGCGCTGGGAGAGACCGGAATCCATTCTTCGGTGATGTCGATATCGTAACGGAGGCAGGTCGAGTAAATCGTCGGGAAGCGTCGCTTTACGAAGTCCGCGTCCAGGTGCGTCACGTCCAGATAGACGTGGCGCGAGCGGGTGGCCGCCATCTCGGACCAGATCGCCCGCGCGACGATATCCCGCGGCGCCAGCGCGCCGGCCTGGTGGTAGCGGCGCATGAACGGCTCCCCCTTGATGTTGCGGAGCTGTCCCCCTTCGCCACGGATCGCTTCCGAGAGCAGGAAGGGCGGGCTCGACGGCAGGTAGAGGGCCGTCGGGTGAAACTGCACGAACTCCATGTCTTCCAGGACTGCCCCGGCCCGGAAGGCCATGGCCATGCCGTCTCCGGTGGCGTTGGGCGGGTTGGTCGTGCGCGCGTACATTTGTCCCGCCCCGCCGGTGGCCAGGAGGACCGCCGAGGCCGGGATCACGGCCCGATTCCCGGTCCCCTCGTCGAGCACCAGCGCCCCCCGGCAGACCCCGCCGACCACGACCAGGTCCACCGTAAAGTGGCGTTCGAGCCACTGGATGCGCTTCTGCCGGCGCGCCTGGGCCATCAGGACCCGCACCATCTCGTTGCCAGTGGCGTCGCCGCGCGCGCGCAGAATTCGGCTGCGGCTGTGGGCGGCCTCTTTGGCAAAGGCGAATTTTTCTCCGACCTTGTCGAACCGCGCCCCCCAGGCAATCAATTCCTGAATCCGGTCCGGCCCTTCTCCCACCAGCACCCGCACCGCTTCCTGCCGGCAGAGGCCGCGACCGGCCTTGACCGTGTCGGTCAGATGGATGGCAACGTCATCCTCCTCGCTCAAGGCTACGGCGACGCCGCCCTGGGCGTAGATCGAACTGCTTTCCAGAGGATGGCCCTTGGTCAGCATCAACGCCCGCCCGTACCGGCTCAGCTCGATCGCCGCACGCAGGCCGGCCACGCCGCTCCCGATCACCAGAAACTCGGCTTCCGGCGCCCGCGCCGCTCGAAGAGGAATGGCGCCCCTCCGCATCACGATGGCCCGCTCTTTTGGGACTCGGAGGTCGCCTTGCGCGCCGTCATGCCGAACGGCACGTCGCCCTCGACGCTTTTCAAGAGGATGGAGTGCATCCCCACAAAACGCAGGACCCCATGTCCCCTCTCCGGGGAGCCCGCCTCGTCCTGCTTCTTCTTCCATTTACCCTGCCAGTGGACGAACACGTCGATCGCGTCCCCATCGATGACGATCCGATCGATCGAGATGTCCAGCGTGATCTCCTCGAAGCTGTCGAAGTCCTTTGCGACATCCACTTCCACCCGATCGAGCAGCGCGGACGGCAGCAGCAGCGCCCGGAAGCCGGACGCATCCCGCTTGGCATAAGCCTGCTGCAGATCCTCGACCGTCGCGGTGATCTTCTGATAGCGCGCATGGTCGGCCGGATACCGGGGTTCCTTGGCAAAGCAGCCGGCCAGCAAGACGAGGCAGAGGAGGGACAGCCACGGCGGAGTGCAGAACGATGGATGCTGGGTGCTGGATGCTGAATGCTGAGTGTGGAAATCAGGATGTCCGTTGTTCATCATTCATCGCTCCTCATTCATCGTTGTTTTGAACAGCCTGCCGCAGTATAGGGAGGGGTGATGGAGGCGTCAAGCCGCTTGCTTTTGATGGCCAAACCTTTTACACTCTCGCCCGGTACCTTTGGAGCCTTTCATCGTAACGGGCAACGGAGACTAGGCATGGCCAGCGTCCTCAAGAAGCGCCGGAAAAAGATGCGCAAGCACAAACATAAAAAGCTGCGCAGACGGCAGAAGTTCCTGCGTCGCAAAAATTGAGCGCGGCTTCATAGAAAGCTGGAGGTCGACATGCCGGAGGGAAGGAAAGCCCGCATCCGAGTCCGAACGGTCAACGGCACTTACGTCGGAGAATTTTTCATCCCGCCGATGCGGAATCGCGTGTCTGACGTGCTCAACGAAGAACAGCGGCTGTTCATCAACCTCACCGATGTCACCATCGACGACACCGCGCGGGCCGACTTCGTCTCCCTGAACAAGAACCTGATCGAGTCCATTACGCAACTCTAGCGCGGAGTTATCAGTTTCTCAGTTTTCAGTTTTCAGTTCTCAGTCTTCAATCCTCAGGTCTCCCGCAATCCCTCTGTGATTCTGCGAACTGAACACTGACAACTGACGACTTCCAATGTCCTACTACTCCCGCTTCTATCCGTTTCTGAAGCCCTCCCTGCCCCGGATGACCGGCGCGGCGCTCTTGGTCATGGCCGTGGCCCTCCTCAACCTGGCCCTGCTTCGCTTGGCCGGAGTCCTCTGGGATCTCATCACCGTCGCGCGCGACGTGAGCGGCATGACCCGCGCGATCGGGCTCTTTCTGGGTTTGATGATCGTCCAAGGGCTCCTGTCGATGGGTCACAGCTACCTCACGGCGCAAGTGTCGCAACGCATCATGGCCGGCTTCCGGACACACGTGTTCGCGCATCTGCAGACGCTCTCGCTGAGCTTCTTCGCCAAGCGCCGGACCGGCGAGATCCTCTCCCGGCTGATGAACGACGTGAACGTCATCCAGAGCACAGTGACCGAGACGCCGATCGACTCGGCCAAACAAGTGGTCACCTTCGTCGGCGGCGTGGCCTTCCTGCTGTACATGAACTGGCGCCTTTGCCTGTTGATTCTCCTGCTCCTGCCGATCCTGGTCTTGGTGGCCCGCTTCTTCGGCAGGCGATTGAAGGCCCTGTCCACGTCCATCCAGGACCAGACCGCTTCGATCACCACGCTGGCGGAGGAAGTGCTTTCCGGCATCCGGGTCGTCAAATCGTTCGTGCAGACCGGCCGGGAATCACGCCGTTTCGCCAGCCGGATCGACCAGGCGCAGCACATCGCCCTCCGCCGGGCGGCCGTGATGGCGATCTTCGTCCCGACCATCACCCTGTTGACCTTCGCCGCCGCCGCCGCGGTCCTGTGGTATGGAGGCCGGCAGGTGATCGACGGGTCGGTCTCGCCGGGCGACCTGTTCGCGTTCGTGCTGTTCGCCGGCATCCTGATCGGCCCCTTCGGCTCGGCGGCCAGGGTCTTTGCGCAGATCAAGGAAGCGCAGGGTGCCATGCAGCGGGTCTTCGAGATCCTGGACCAACAACCGGAGGTGCAGGATCGGCCGGACGCCGTGGATCTGCCGCCGATCAGCGGCCACGTGGAGACGCACCACGTCAGCTTCGCCTATGACCCGCGCCAACCGGTGCTGTCAGACGTTTCCTTCGAGGCCAAACCGGGCGAGATGGTCGCGATCGTGGGACCGACCGGGGCGGGCAAGACGACGCTTGTGAACCTCTTGCACCGTTTCTATGATCCTACCGAAGGCGCGATCACCATCGATGGTTATGACTTGCGCAAGGTCCGGCTGGAAAGTCTCTACCGCCAGATTGCGCTGGTGCCGCAGGAATCGATCCTGTTCGGGGGCACCATCCTGGACAACATCCGCTACGGCCGCGAGACCGCGACGGAGGAGGAAGTGATCGCGGCCAGCCGGGCCGCCAACGCGCACGATTTCATCATGGCGACGCCGGACGGCTACCGGACGATCGTCGGCGAGAAAGGCGTGAACCTGTCGGGCGGGCAGCGTCAGCGGCTGGCGATCGCGCGGGCCGTGCTCAAGAACCCGCGGATCCTGATTTTGGACGAGGCGACCTCAGCCCTGGACTCGGAATCCGAGCGGCTGGTCCAGGAGGCGTTGGACCGGCTGATGGAAGGACGCACGACCTTTCTTATCGCCCACCGGCTGACCACCATCCAGCAGGCCGACCGGATTCTGGTGCTGAACAAGGGCCGGATCGTGGAGGAAGGCACCCACGCGTCGCTGATGGAGCGGAAAGGACTCTACCACTACCTGTATACGCTGCGCCTAGCGGAAGGCGAGGGGTTAGAGGCAAGTGGCGAGCGGCTCTAGGATAGACCTGCCACCCAACCCCTTGCCTCTCGCCCCTAGCCTCTAGCCCGGAACTTCATCTCACTTTTGAGAAATCCGCCTCGAACTCGGTCATTTTGCCGTCAGGGAAAAAAACAACCACCTTCGTCTTGGCATTGGAGTCGAAACTGTCATAGGCAAACCGCGCTGTGAAGCGAGTCCGGTAGGCCGGCCCCTGCCCTTCATTCTTGCGACCCTTGTCCGGCGGACTCGCATCGACCGGCTTGACCGTCTTGGAGCCCTGCTGGAGCGCGATCTGCACGCCATCCGCGAAATACTCGTCATCCCCGCACAGTTGCACTTCCATCTCCAGATTCGGCATGTCCAGATATTTCCGGATCTTGTCATCCGGCATCCGGACGTCGGTTTTCTGCTTCTTTGATTCGGTGGCCTCCTTGCGACCAAACGATTCCAACCAGTACCGCTTGGTCCGCAAGACTGCGCTGGCGCCGCAGGGGTCCTTTTCCGGATCAGCCCCCACCCGCGTCGCCAGGGCTGCCTGCTGCAAGAGCTTCTTCACATCCTCCGGCGTGTTGGCCTTCTCCATCGGCTCGCGGCCGGCAGCCAGGGCTTTCTTGGCTTCTTCCATCGTGAGCTTGACGTCGATGGCATATACCGGATGCGCCGCCCAGGCCACCACTGCCCATGCGCCGATGAGCACACCGAGCCCTACCCTGACCCTCAACGACAGCGCTCCTTGCATGACTCCCGACCCCATAACGGCCTCCATACCAAGCTTGCTTGAGCCGCCACGTTCGATCAACTCGTGGCGGATCGTTACTTTGCCTCCAGTACATATCCTGGATCAATTAGGCCAATCGGGCGTCATTGTAAGGAAACGGCCAGTCCAAAGCAACGCTGAACGATGAACGACTCAGAGTAAACAGTTCTCAGTTTACGGTTATCAGTTTCTGAGTTTTCTAGAACTGAAAACTGACAACTGATGACTGACGACCTTCATCATTCCGCATTCATCGTTCAGCACTCAGCGTTGGAAGACCGCCCAGTTCGGATAGGGCTTGTCACGATAGAGCTGCTCCACGGTGATCGGCAGGGCCACTCCCCGCTTCTGGAGCAGGCCGGCCACCAGCCGGAGCGGCAACCCGACCGCCGCCGTATAGTCGCCTTCGATACGCTCAATGAACCGGCCGCCGACCCCTTGAATCGAATAGGCCCCGGCTTTGCCCAGACACTCCCCCGTGTGCAGGTAGGCCTCCAGTTCCGCCTCATCGAACGGCCGCATCCAGACCAGGACCGTCTCAACCGCTGCATCCTGGACTGCATCGGATCGCCGAAGGAGCGCCACCGCCGTATGGATCACATGGGCGCGCCCGCGCAGACGCAGGAGCATGGACCGCGCGTCGGTGAGGCCGGATGGTTTTCCCATCACCTCGCCGTCGAGCGCGATCAGCGTGTCACTCCCGAGGATCAAGCTACCCGGGAACCGCGCCGCGCACGATCGGGCCTTGCCCTCGGCAAACATCGTCGCCTGCTCATCTGGAGAACCGTCCCGGCTTAGGCGCTCGATGAAACTCGGCTCTGCGACCTGGAAGGGAACTTGGAGAAGGGCCAAGAGGTCTTTCCGACGCGGAGAAGTCGAGGCCAGAATCAGGGACATGGATCAGGCGCAGGAAAGAGACGCGGGCGGTGCGGAGCGAGCCGGGACATCGGCCACGGCAGCGGATAGCGGCTCGGACAGCGCATAGTCCGCCACGATCCGCTCGACGTCGGCGCTGCTGGAGGCACGGACCATCCGGGCCCGCATCGCCGCGGCGTGGGGAAAACCCTTGCAGTACCACCCCAGATGCTTGCGCATGCGCGGGAACCGATCGTTTCCGAACAGGGCCTCGAACTGGCGCGCATGCTCGAGCATCACCCGGAACCGCTCGACGCGATCCGCCTGAACATCGAAACGCTCGCCGAGCCGCGGGCCGGTCGCTTCCGAACCGTTGGCAAGGGCGCGCGCCGCTTCCTTGTTCCGGAAAAACCAGGGGGTGCCCAACGCTCCCCGACCGACCAGCACCCCCTGGACCTGCGCCTCGCGAATCCTGTCCGCCACGTCCTGCATGGACTGGATGTCGCCGTTGCCAACGAGCAACGTCTCCGTGCCGCCGGCGACGCGAGCCGCCCGTCCGATCGCAGCCCAATCCGCCGCCCCTCGGTACATCTGCTGGAGCGTTCTGCCATGCACCGAAATGACCGCCGGCCGCTCTTCCAGCAGATGGCTGATCCACTGTTCGATGACCACCGAGTCATAGCCCAATCTGGTTTTGACCGACAGGGGGATAGACCGGCGTGGAACATCCGGACGGCCGCTCCGGTTCACATTCATGGCCCGGATCAGCTCCACGCGGGCTTGCTTGAGTCCGACCGCCGCCACCGGTTGGCCGCCGGCCCAATCCGTGATCCCCTGGCGCGCCGCCCTCATGATCTCGTGGGCCAGGTCCGGCGTCTTAATCAACCCGGCCCCAGATCCGGAGGAAGCCACGTTGCGGGATGGGCAGCCCATGTTGATGTCCAGCCCGTCGAAGCCTAACTCGCACACGACATGGGCCGCTTGATAGAAGAGCGCCGGATCCTTTCCATACAACTGCGCCACCACCGGCCGCTCTTCTTCACTGAAAATCAGCGACGAGAGCAGAAAGTCCGGCCCGCGGCAGATGTCCCCGACGCTCGTAAACTCCGTAAAGGTCACGTCCGGCCGGCCCTGCCGGGCCACGACCAGCCGAAAGGCGGCATCCGTCACTCCATCCATAGGAGCCAGGCCGATGACGGGCTGCGGAAGCCGGGCCCAAAAACCGGCGTGAGACGTGACAGGTGAGAGGTGAACGGTTTCTGAGGATGGCATTTCTTTTAACTTTTCACGCTTCACTTTTCACCTTTTACGCGACAGGCCTCACCTGCTCGCAGGCTGCGCCATAGGCCTCTCGCAGCACGGTCGCCTCTCTGACCGCTGTCTCGATCGCCTCCGGGAGGACTTCCCGGACAAACGCCTCAAACCGCTCGATCTTGAGCAGGAAAAAATCATAGGGAGCCGGCGACCGGCGCGGCTCACGCACCCAGTAGCGCACAAAAGACTCAAGCGCGATATCCGCCTGGTCCAGCCGGCGGCAGGTTTCGGGAAACATATCGCGCAGATCGCCGCCCCAGTACAGAATTTCATGGGGGAGATAGGTTTGGCGATAGGCTTCCAGGGCGCCCGGCTCCAGGTCAAGCGCGGGCAAACCCAACGGCGGATCAGTCCATCGCTTCCCCGTGACGAGGCCGGCATAGCGATCGTACTGAGCCAACAACTCTTGTTTGCCGGTGTGCGCTTGTCGATCCTCCGCAACAGGCTGCGTGAGCCTTCCGGCCTGCCGTTCGGCATGAAGAGCCGGACGCCCTGCATCCTGCCGAGCCGGTTGAACCGGCCGGCTCAGAGCATCCCACGAGGCGAACCGTTCCGTGAACTGCTGGAACTCCTGCACGATCTGCAGCACGGTCTTGTTGTCCACCTCCAGCGCAATCCCTTTCAGGCAGCGAAGCTGCGGGTGGGCCAGCACGCGCTTCAGCATGTCGAACAATAATCCGGGAATCGGCGCCCCATGCGCATCAAGCCACCTGGGAGAGCCGGCTGGATCAGATGCCTTGCCACCCGCTTCATGCAGGGCCAGGCCGGCCACGTGAATCTGCACGACCCGCTCCATCGGGAAGACATCCAGAAACTCGGCAAGGAACTCAGTCAGCCCTTTTCGACGGGCTTCGCCCGAGTAGCGGTAGACCGTCCAGAGGTGCCCGATGTCCAGGACCATCCCGCAGGGGGTCCGGTCCGCCACGCGGCGAAAAAACTCCGCAACCGGCAGATCGCCGAAGGCGAAGTAGGTCAAGGGCGGCAGCTCTAAGAGGAACAGAGGGACACGACCAGTCGGCGCAGGCATCTGCCGGTCGAGATGGTCCTGCACGAGCCTGATATGCTCCGCTGTCACCTCGACACTCGCCTGCGTATACAGCGGCGGCAGATAGGTCCCGAAGGCATAGCCGGCCATCTGCTTGGAGGCACATTCGTGGTTGATCCAATGACAGCCGAGCGTCCCCAGATGCGCAGCCGCCGTAGCCAGCTCATGATCGAGGTGATAGGCTGTGTCCATGTCCGGTTGTGTCACCCACAAGCCTTCTGCGTGATATTCCAACAAGCAGGCCGGCAAGCGCTGCCGAACGGCAGCCAGAGCCGGCTGCGACGCCTTGAAGATTTCCAAATACCCATAGGCCAGGGAGCACTGCTCCAAGGCATCGACTAGCTCGAATAGGTCCGGCTGATAGACGTCCACGGACAGGCCAAGGCCGTGACGGGGGATCAGCGACACCCGTTGGAGAAATTCCTGGTCAACCGGCGCCATGTCTTCCTCAAGAACAGCCACGAAGCATCAGTGTAATCGGGGGAGCAGGATTTGACAAGCCGCCCCCTCGCCCGGCCCGCTCCTGGTTTGCTCTTTTCCCTCGAAGGCCTGTTATCCAGCCGGGCAGTCATGCTATCCTGTGCATCTGTCTATGAACCGCGCCCATCCGCACTATAACCCGGCACAGCTCCCTGATGTCATCTTGTACCACGCGGAATGCGCCGATGGGTTCGGCTCGGCTTGGGCCATTTGGAAGAACTTTCCATCGGCCCGGTTCATTCCCGTCAAGCACGGCGTGCCCCCGCCGGAGGGCCTGGCCGGGCGGCACATCCTCATCGTGGACTTCAGCTACGAACGAGCCGTGTTGGAGACCATCGCCCGCCAAGCCGCCAGCTTGCTCGTGTTGGACCACCACATCACCGCACAGAAGGGGCTGGCCGGCCTGCCCTACGTCTACTTTGACCAGAAAAAATGCGGGGCCGTGTTGGCCTGGGAATGGGCTCACGAAGAGCCGGCGCCCTGGCTGCTCCAGTACATCCAGGACAAGGACCTCTGGGCGTGGGCCTTGCCCGGCAGCCGGGAGATCAACGCCGCCTTGACCTCCTATCCATTCGATTTTCACCTGTGGGACAGCCTCCGCCGGGACACGCTGGAGGCGGAAGGGCGGGCTATCCTGCGCTACGAAAACGAGCTTGCCGGCAAGATCGCCGCGGCAGCCGTGATGGTTTCCTTCCAGGGCATGACCGTCCCGGCGGCCCAGAGTTCCGTCTTGACGAGCCAGATCGGCGAACGGCTGTCCAAGGGACATCCCTTCTGCATCATCTGGCACGATCGGGACGGCCGCCGCTACTACAGCCTCCGCTCGACTGCGGAGGGGGCCGATGTCGGAGCCATCGCCAGCGCTCATGGAGGCGGCGGCCATACTCACGCCGCCGGCTTCTCGGTGCCTCTCGACCTGGACAGCCAGGACCCTTTGGCTCCGCTGAAACATGGTAAAGGCTAGTGGCAAGTGGCGAGCGGCAAGAGGCGATGGCTCCTCGATCGTTTCCCATTGCCTCTAGCCCCTAGCCTCTCGCCAACAGTTTTTCTATGATCCCTCTCCACGACGACAACCCGACCGAGATCACCCCCCTCGTCACCATCGCTTTCATTGTCGCCTGCGTGCTGGTGTTCTTTTACCAAGTCTCACTGCCCAACGATCAGGGCGAGGCCTTTGTCTTTCATTACGGCGCCATCCCCGCCGTGGTGTTCGGGCAACCCGCTGCCCTCCCGCCTGAAGCGGCGGGCCTGCCGGCCTTTGCCAGCCTCCTGACCAGCATGTTCCTGCATGGGGGCTGGATGCACCTGATCGGCAACATGCTCTATCTCTGGATCTTCGGCAACAATATCGAGGACGTGATGGGGCACGTGAAGTTCGTGATCTTTTACACGACGTGCGGGGTTCTGGCAGCCCTCAGCCACGCGATCACCGAGCCTTCCTCCACCGTGCCGATGGTGGGGGCCAGCGGGGCCATTTCAGGCGTGCTGGGCGCCTATCTCTTGCTGTTCCCGCGCGCCCAGGTGCTCGTGCTGATCCCGCTCGGCATGTTCACCCGCATGATGTACGTGCCGGCCGGGTTCGTTCTGGGCTTCTGGTTCGTGCTGCAACTGTTAAGCGGGGGCATGAGCCTGGGACGGGAAGGCGGAGGCGTGGCCTTCTTCGCGCATGTCGGCGGGTTCCTGGCCGGCATGGCCCTGATCGGCCTCTTCAAAGGTCCCGAGGTCCGCTTCTTCGCCCCCGCCCGCCACCGTTCCTGGCGCAGCTCCGAATGGTAGCATCGCCATAATATCTGGGAAAGTGGAATTACCGAATATTAGTAGTTCCACACTAACTCTCCTTAAAAATTCCGATTATCATGGCTTCCCTCTGATAGCTTTCCTTTGAGGGCATGGGCTAACGCCCAGGCTTCATTTGCCTTTGCGGCCAGGAACGTCACGTGGCCCATCTTGCCAAGGCAATGCTGATCACCTTGGAGCAGGTAGCACGGTGATCTCCGGCATCGGATAATCCTTGGCGTTGCCTGTGGCCACCGACGCACCCTCGACCAATGCCGTTGCCGCGATCAAGCAATCGGCCAAATCCAACCGCCGCTGCCTCATTCTGTTTTTGAAGTGCCCTGCCAGTTCGGCGATCGTTCTCGTGATCGAAAAGATCACCAATCCATCGAGGAGGTCAGCGGTGGCCTCGTTTTCCTCCGGACGCATCCCCGCATAGAGCTCCGCGACCGAGATCACCGAGCAACAAGGGATCGAGCGGTCGGTCACTTCATCGAGAAACGCTTTGGTTGCGTGGCGGCCCCTCAGAGCATCAATGAGCACATCCGTGTCCAGAATAATCTTGCTCATCGAGCCTTCAGCCGTTTGAGGCGAGAGGACCGGCGCAGGGATCGGACAAAATGCCGCGCCCCCCTTGCGAGCTCAGGATGCTCCTGACCCTTCCAAGTTCCAAAACTGCGCTGCAGGGCCTGCTTGAATTTGATCCGCTTGAGCTCGTTGCGCAACGCTTCCCCTACGACCTTGCTTTGTTCTCCCTTCGGAACGGTTTTCTTCAATTCCTCCAGGAGATCTTCCGGCAGGGTGAAGTTGGCTTGTTTCGTGACCGTTCCCATAGCACCTCCTCTACCTATATAACTGCCTATATGATGGCGCGGTGTGGGCAGAATGTCAAAAGAATTACGGGTGGGAAGGGCAAGAGAAGCCACACCGGTACCAACTTCTTTTACACTTTTTCCCACCCTGGGCCTCGGCTGGACGGGATGGAACTCAAACAGGGGTGGCCGGGCTGATTCCCTAACTGCGCGCGTCCAGCGAGCACTTTCCGAAGTGCGCGATGCGCGAGCACGGGGGATTAGCCTGGTCGCCTCGTTCCTCCGCCACAGCCGAGGCCCTTCTACCCATACCCTTTGATGTATTCGTCGATCCGCTTGTATTCGTTCAGCGTGAGCCGCTGGTCCCGCAACAGGGCCAAGGCCAGGTACTTCACTTTCCTGACATGGGCCTGATACCGCTTGGTCTCCGGCTGAGCCGTCGTGATTCGGTAGGCCCGCACCGCCCGGTTGACCGCGTGCACCAGGCGATGCGTGAGGTAATTGCGGACGAATTGGCGGGACACAGTGAAGAGGGCGTACACCAACGTGAGATACGTCCCGATGCCCGTGAGCGTATGGGGATCGAGGAAAAACGGCGGGTCATGGTTGTAGAACCGGAGCGCCCCTTCGTGCAGGGGGTAGTAGAGGTCCCTCTCCGGCGTGCTGCCTGAGGCTTTGGCCGCATTGAACGGAATATCGTGCAGGATGTTGTGAATCTGGTGAGAGAGCTTGGAGGCGATCTCATAGACCTCGACGTC
Source organism: Nitrospira sp. (assembly GCA_016873395.1). Classification (GTDB taxonomy): domain Bacteria; phylum Nitrospirota; class Nitrospiria; order Nitrospirales; family Nitrospiraceae; genus VGXG01. Next base: position 47,843 of record VGXG01000006.1, read on the forward strand.
GCTGAGCTCGGTTGACGCGGCCAGGATCGTCGTGGTCCCAACCGTTGGAATGTCTTTGTGAAGATGGGGATAGGTCGCGGCTGGAATCTTGAGTTGGTCCAGATAGGGGTACAGCAGTTCCAGCATGGGCGCATTCTCCACCGTTAAAAAGTGAAACTGGTCGGACCGCGCGAGTTTCTGCATCGCCTCGGCATTCAGCCCGATTAAAAAGAACCCCACGTCGATCTTGCCGGCGAGCATCTGGTCGATCGCCTCTTCCGCGCCGAGCTCCTTCCCCTGGCGATCCAGCGCCATGCCATAGTGGGCCAGCACCAGGCTCGCGACAAATTCGGTCGCGCTTCGCTCAGGCCCCAGGTAAACCCTTGTCGGGGCCTTGATGTCGCGGACGTCGGAAAAGCCCAGGGTTTTTCGCGCGACAATGTGCAGGGGAGCCTTGTACAGCGGCATCAAGGCCCGCAATCGCACCTCGTCGGCTTGCGTCCGCTTGCGCGGCAGCTTGAGAGCAGTCGGCAGCGGACAACGGGGGCCGGCCTCCACGCGTAGGGGCAGCCCGTCTTCCACCAGGCTCAAATGGGCAATGCCGTGGTTCATATAGAAAATATTGTCGAGCGAGCCGCAGGATTCGGTGGGCACGAAGTCAGGCACGACGTTGAGATGCACCAGCCGCTCCAGCTTGTCCGGCCAGTTGAGGGTATCGGCGAATCGGGGACCCAGCAGATAGTGGGTGCCGCCTTGGGGACCGGTGAAGAGGTAGTAATTAGTCTGGGTGCGCTCGATGAGCGCACTTGCGCTATAGCCCAGTGGGATCACGACCAGGAACAACAGGTAGAACCATTTCGTGTGTTGGAGCGCCCATTGGAAGGCAGGCCGGTACCGCAACCGTCTGAAAGCTGTACTGCCCTGCTTGACGACCCGATACCGCATGGTCCGTTTAGGAGGCATCCTGCCTCGTCATGGTGGCATGGCCTGGGGCGGATGTCAAAACGGCAAGGATTCGGTCGGCGAACGTCTCAACGTGGCTGGAAGGGAAATTCTGCGAAGCCAGGGGAATAGACGAACGATAATGGCGAGGACGCGGCCAGGCTTTCCACGTTCAGCCCGGGATCTGAGTACGTCGTGGATCTTTTCGATCAGGGCCTGCGGCGTGAACGGCTTTTGGAGAAACAAGACGCCGGGCCCGAGCATCCCCCGATCGCCGATCACGTCGTCCGTGTAGCCGGACATGAACAAGACCTTGACGGAAGGCCGCAAGGCTTTGACCCGTTCCACCAACGGCGCTCCGATGAGACCGGGCATGATGACATCACTCAACAACAGGTGAATGGACCCCGCGTACTGCTGGCAGACTTGCAGGGCTTCCTCCCCGTGACCGGCCTCCAAGACGGTATAGCCATACTCCTCCAGGATGATCCTGACGAGCTCCCGCACCCCCGGCTCGTCATCCACCACCAGGATGGTGGCGGTTTCCGAAACAGCCGGGTGGGCGATGGCGGCCGCTCCTTCAGAAACGGTCTCTTCTCCTTCTTGATTGATCCGGGGGAAGTAGAGCCGGATCGTCGTTCCTTCCTGCGGTGCCGACTCGACCTCGATGAAGCCCCCGCACTGCCTTACGATCCCATAGACCGCCGCAAGACCCAACCCTTTCCCTGCCTCCTTCGTCGTGAAGAAGGGCTCGAACATGTGGGCTCTGGTCTCGGCATCCATCCCCAGGCCGGTGTCCCGGACGGTCAGCACCACGTAAAGACCGGGCTGAACTCCTTCGCGCTGACGAGCGGCGGTGCGCTCCAGCTCGACGTTCGCCGTTTCAATCGTGAGCGTGCCGCCTTGCGGCATGGCCTCCTTGGCGTTGGTGGCCAGGTGCAAGAGTGCCTGCTTAAGCAGCCCGCAGTCAGCCTTGATTTTTCTCAGATAAGGCTCACGCCGGAGCACCAGCTCGATGCGCTCGCCGGCCAGCCAGTAGAGCATCCGCTCCGTTTGCTCGACCACCCTGTTGAGATCCACAAGGACGGGCTGAACGGTCTGCCTGCGACTGAAGGTCAAGAGTTCCCGGGTCAGGCCTGCCGCCCGTCCCCCGGCGGTTTTGATCTGCTCGATGCCGGCCCGGCTTGGATCGTTGGACGCGAGTCCGGCGAGGAGCCGCTCGCTGTAGCCGATGACGACGGTCAGCAAATTATTGAACTCGTGCGCGAGGCCGCCGGCAAGCTGCCCCAGGGCGTCCAACTGCTGCGACTGAACCACCCGCTCCTCCCGTTGGCGCAGCAACGCGACCGCTCGCTGCTGCTCGATGGCCGCCGCCGACAGGGCGCTGACCACCGTCAGGAGGTCCACGTCATCCTCATCCAGCCGCCCGCTCGCTTTATTCAGGACCTCCAGTACACCGATCGGCGCTCCCCCCCCCAGCGCCGCAACGGCAGCACGATCATGTCGCGGGACTTGTAGGCGGTCGCGCGGTCGATCTCCGCATAATGGCGGGCATCCTGCTTTGCGTCGGCAATGATCTCGGGCCTGCCGGAGGTGTAGACCGCCCCGGCGATCCCCTTGTCCCACGGCATCCTCGTGCCGTGCAGAAGGTCCGCCTTCTCTCCGATGACGTAGTGAAAAACGAGCTCCCTGGTGTCGGGATCGGCCAGGAGCAGCGATCCGGCATCGGCGCCGACCACCGTAAGCGCGGTGGCGAGCGCCTTTCGGATCAGGTCATCCAGGTCGGCGGCCTCAAAAAGCGCTTCGCTGATCCGGCGCGCCGCATCCAGTTGTCGCTCACGTTGGAGCAGTTGCAGGTCTTGTCGTCTGCGAGGCGCCTGGCGGCCCTCAGGAGGAGGGGGAGAGGGGCCGGAAGGGGAGTCTCTTGGGGGAGCCATAGGCCTACTCCGGAGAGGTCATTTAGCATGCGAGCCTAAGGCAACTCTTTAGCTATTGCAAGGACAATTTTGAGCCTGGGTGGGTCGAGTCAGAGTCTGCGACGGACATGACCGAGGAAATGAGCGGCTCTAAGGAGCCGCTTCATGCGGATCAGGGTTCCGGAGCGCTTGTCTCAGAGCCAAGGCGGCTTCCCAGGCTGCCTCCGGCTTCTCGGCCAGGAAGGTCACGTGGCCCATCTTGCGGCCGGGACGAACCGACTTTTTCCCATAGAGGTGCAGCTTGGCGCCTGGCCGGCGCAACAGCTCCGCAAGCCCTTCCCCCGCTCCCGCCCGGTTGACGTCGTCGCCGATGAGATTGACCATGACCGCCGGACTGAGCAATTGAACTTCGCCCAGCGGGAGACCGCAGACTGCTCGGACCTGCTGCTCGAACTGGGAGACCGTGCAGGCATCCAGAGTATAGTGGCCGGAGTTGTGGGGACGCGGCGCGACTTCGTTCACAAACAGCCGGCCATCCGGCATGAGGAACAACTCCACGCAGAAGACTCCGACCCCCTCCAGAGCCTCGACCACCGAGCCGGCCAAGGTCCGGGCCTTCTCGGCCGTGCGCGGATCAACCTCGGCCGGCACGCGGGTCGTCCGTAGGATGCCGGCTTCGTGTATGTTTTCCACGAGCGGGTAGAGACGACGGTCCCCCTCAGCGGCGCGCACCACCAGCACTGAGAGTTCCTTTTCAAAGGCCAGAAACTGCTCGACCACCCACTGGCCCTTCTGCCCGCGAAGCTGCCGGCACAGGCCGTCCAGGCTTTGCTGATCGGAGAGGCGCCACTGGCCCTTGCCGTCATACCCCTGCGTTGCAATCTTGCAAAGACAGGGGAAGCCCACCGCCGCAACGGCCTCCGTCAAGGCCTCGGGGTCGGAGGCCACGCGGAACGGCGTGACCGGCACTCCGCGCGAGGACAGGAACGATTTCTGCTCGAACCGATTCTGCAGGATCTTCAGAATGCGGCTCGCGGGCCGGACCGGCACCTGCCGCTCCAGCGCCTCGCTGACCGAGACAGGCACGTTCTCCCATTCGTAGGTGGCAACGCTGATGGAGCCGACAAAGACGGTGAAGGCGGAGGCGTCCTCAAAGGGCCGGCTCAGCGGGAGGTCGGCGATTGTGAGCGCCGGCGCATCCGGGTCCGGGTCCCAGACCGCGATCCGATAGCCGAGGCGGCGGGCGGCGACCGTGAACATGGCCCCGAGCTGCCCCCCGCCCAACACGCCCACCGTGGAGCCTGGTTCGACCGGTCCCGTCATTCGTCACTCGTCAGGCGTCATGCCGCGGGAATGATGGCCATGCTTCATGAACGACGCGTCGTCCGCTTCTTCACGATCGACGAATGCCGATTGACCATTGACGCCACCAGTTTCCCGGCAGACATCTCCGGCGAGGACGCAATCGCGGCCTTCGTCTGCGCAGCGCGGAAGCGGAGGATGCGGCTTCGCAGGTCCGGATACCGGCCGGCCAGGATCTGGGCGGCCAGCAGCCCCGCGTTCTCCGCTCCCCCGATGGCCACTGTGGCCACCGGGACCCCGCGCGGCATCTGCACGATCGAGAGGAGCGAATCAAGCCCTTTAAGGTTCTCCGTAGGGATCGGCACGCCGATGACCGGCACATGCGTCTTGGCCGCCAGCATGCCGGGCAGGTGCGCGGCACCGCCCGCACCGGCCACGATGACCTCGATGCCTCGCTTCGGCGCCTGCTCGGCATAGGTAAAGAGGCGGTCCGGTGTCCGGTGGGCCGAGACGACCAAGAGCTCGCTGGGTACCCCCAGATGGGCCAAGACAGCGACCGCCTTTTCCAACACGGGGAAATCGCTTCGGCTCCCTCCCAACACTCCCACCAGGGGGGAAGCGTGCGTCCCTTTGAAGATGCTCGCAGCCTTTCTCGTCCGCCGATCCGCCATGCGAATTCCCCCCTCTTGAGCCGGTCCTGCCCCGCTGGTGGCCAAATGGTAGCGATAGGTCCCGCACGGACATTCTCACCGACGCGCCCGGGGACCCATTGCATTCCCGGAGGGCACCCGTTGCATTCCTGGAGCAACGGGTCCCCGGTGCTCGCCCTCGACATTCTTACCCGCCCACCCCGGCGCGCCCGGGACCCATTGCATTCCCGGAGCAATGGGTGCCCGCCCTCTCCCGGCCACCTTAGCGTTTCTCCGACAGGAGGGTCAAGGCGAAAGCGCCGCCGGAAACGGTGCAACTCGGCTGAACATCCGAGGGGTTATTGGGGCGAACCCATTGACCAAGCTTGGAGAATCCTCTATGATGAAGTAGTTAGCCGGGCCGGGGACCCCTATGCTGCGCATCCAAGAGGGCATCAGAGGGAAGGTCAGAGCGCTCGTCGACCAGCCGACGGGGCTGGACGATATCGAGATCGACAATTTCGCCACCTCGGCCCAATTGCAGGCCTGGGAGTTGGTCCGCATCCCGCAATACCTGCGGACCTACGGCAGGATGGCGATCAAGCTCCTGCTGTTCCTTCTCTTGGTCGTCGCATTCATCCCCTGGACCCAGACGATTACCGCCACCGGCAGACTCTCCGCCTACTCTCCCTACGAACGGCCTCAGGACATTGAGTCGCAGATCACGGGCCGATTCAAGAGCTGGCATGTCCTCGAGGGGGTACGGGTCAAAAAGGGCGACTTGATTCTCGATCTCGACGATTATGATCCGAATTTCATGTCGCCCGAACTGCTCTCGCTGCTTGAGCAAAGGAGAACGGCGTTGGAGCAAACCCGCAAGGCGGCGTTGGAGCGAGCCGACGAGCTGACGAAGCGGATCACCGAGATGAACAACCTGGTCAAGACAGCCGTGCCGTCCGCCGAAGCCCGCGTGCTGGAGGCCGGAAACAAGGTGCGGGCCGCCGACCAGCGCGTGATCGCGGCCAAGATCACGCTTGATACGGCCGAATTGAACGTCAGCCGCAACAAGCAACTGGCCGAGCAAGGCCTGGTCTCGCAGCGGGAATTGGAACTGTCGATCCAGGCCGCGATCGCCAGCAAGGCCGAACTCAAGGCAGCCGAAGCCACGCTGAAGGAAGCCGAGCAGGCCATGAGGGCCCTCAGCTTCGGCCGGGATCAGGTGAGCGCCGAGATGCTGCAGCGCCTCATGGAGGCCGAGGCGGCCCGCGCCAACGCCCTGGCCGACGCCGCTCGAGCCACGGATCAGGTGGCAGACGTGTCACTTCGCCTGTCGAACGCGACCCAACGCAGAATCGCCAGCCGCATCCTGGCTCCGATTGATGGGACGGTGGTGCGCATGGCCGAGGTAGGACCGGGCGAAACGGTCAGGCAAGGCGACAAGCTGGTCCGCATCTCTCCGCTCAGCGCAGATAAGGCGGTGGAATTGGTCGCCGACGGCCTGGATGCCCCGATCCTGAATACCGGCCGTAAGGTGCGGCTGCTCTTCTACGGCATCCCCGCCATTCCCCTGCCCGCCTGGCCCGAACTGATGGCCGGCACCTTCGGTGGGGTGATCAAGGTTGTGGACCAGGTGGACGACGGCAAGGGTAATTACCGCTTTTGGGTCGTTCCGGACCCGGAGGACCGGCCCTGGCCGGAGCAGGCCCACGTGAGGCAAGGGACCAAGGTGATGGGGTGGGTGATCCTCAATCGTGTGCCCCTCTGGTACGAGATCTGGCGCCGGTTCAACCTGTTCCCGCCGGACTATCAGGAAGGGCCGCCCTCGCTGATTGACATCCTATTGCCCAAAGCCGGCCTGAGCGCCAAATAGACTGGAGGATCATTTTCACGCTCATTCGGCATGACCACCCGATCCTGTGTAACCGCCTTGGACCCGGCCCATTACGCTTGCCTCTCGCGGTGAACACAATACGGTTCGCGAGTCCGTGACGGCTGAGGAGCACCTTTCGATGCTGCGGCTTTGCAGATATCATTTGGTCACTGTGGGGTTCTTGCTCTCGCTTCTCGGCGCGGCTTTCGCCGCCCCTCCCGAAGCCGGGAAGCAGCCGGGGCCACAGACGGTGAGCCCGAAGACTGCACTGCCCCCCATTCCCCTCTCGCTTGACGAAGTCCTGGCCTGGGTGGACCGCACTCACCCGCTGCTGCAAGGAGCCGGCACCGACAAGGTCGTGGCGAGAGGAAGGTTACTCAAAGCCTTGGGCGCCTTCGAGCCTTCGCTGGTCAACGATATGGAGATCGAGCGATTCATCCCCCAAGTAAACCCGCAAAAGGGGAGCCAGACGGTCGGATTCAATGACACCTTTCTCGACATGCGCTCTCCCAGCGGCATCAGGGGGATTGCCGGCGTGAGGGAAGTGATCGGCACGGCCAGCATTCCCGATCTGGGCTTTGCCAACAACAGCAGACAAGTGTTGCTCGGCGCCTTCATCCCGTTGCTCAAAGGGCTCATGGTCAACCCGGAAAACGCCGAGCTCCAACGGTCGGGGCTGGCCGACCCGCGAGCCGACATTCAGATCGCCAAGACCCGCCAGGACTTGTTTCTGGGCGGAGCCACCCAGTATTGGGACTGGGTCGCCGCCTGGAAACAGGCGGACGTCCATCGACGAGCCCTCAAGGTGGCCGAAGACCGGTTCAAGCAAATCGAGCAGCGCGCCAAGGCCGGAGCGGCAGCTCCCCTCGACGCGGTCGAGGCGAACCAGGAGGTGCAGCGGCGGAAAGAGGCGCTCGTCGCCGCTACGCGGGTGGTCGAGCAGGAACAGTACAAATTGTCGATGTACCTCTGGGAGAAGGATGCTCCTGCCGCTCCGGGCGGCGAACGGGTGCCCGATTTCCCCAAGCAGATTTCACTCCCGCAGCCGGAAGCTGTCCGAGCCGACAAGGTCAATGCCCGAACGGCACGGCCGGAGGTCCGTGAAATCGACATCGAGGCCAGGCTCAACAACATCGACCTGGAACTGGCCAAGAACAACCTGCTGCCCAGCCTGGACCTGGAAGCGGCCCCGGCGCGGAATCCGGCAAACTTCGTCCTCGGCCTCGGATACCGGTTCGGAGCGGAATTCAGGGTTCCGTTTCTCCAGCGACACGCCACCGGCGAAGTGCTCGAAGCGCAGGGCAAAGCGGACCGTTTCGTATTGATTCAGAAGTTCCGGGAGCAGCAAGTGATCGTGGACGTGGATAACGCGGTCTCGGCCATCGAACGGGCCAAGGAGCGGATCGCCGCGGCTGCCCAATCGCTACAACTGGCTAGGACCCTGGAAGAAGGCGAGCGGTTCCGGTTCAGCCTCGGCGCCACCAGCGTGCTGTTCGTGAATCTGCGGGAGCGGAACTCCGTGGACACCGAAGGGCAGTACATCAGGGCCCTGGCCGACTACCAGAAGGCGCTGGCCCTTTACCAATGGGCCATCGGGGCCTGGGCCAAAACCCCGGCGTCGGCCATGCCGGTCAGCTATCGGCCGATCGTGAAATAAATTCAAGAGGGGCGGAAGCAGAAGCGACCATGCCTTCGGGAAGACCGTATACCCACCAGACTCAGGCCGGCCTGACCTGGGACACGATCGCCCGCCTGTCCCTGGTCCTGCGGCTGGAACGGAAGATCCTTGCTCTGAACGTCTCCTACGCGCTGGCGATCGGCCTGTTCTCGTTGATTATTCCCCTCACGGTCCAAGAGCTGGTCAATACCTTCGCCTACGCGATCCAGCCGATCATGATCATCACCCTCGTCAGCATCATGGCGGTGACCATGCTCTTCGTCGGCGGGCTGAGGGTGTTACAGTCGCGGACCGTCGATATCCTCGTCCAGCGGCTCTACGCTCGGATCGCGCTGGCGCTCACCAAGCAGCTTCCTCGCTTCAAGGACGAGCTGTTTTCTTCATCCTACGTGAATTACTTCAACGAAGCCGAATTCCTGGCTCGGGCCATCCCGGTGATACTGATAGACCTGATCAACGTCGTGGTCGGTGGGATCGTCGGCATGACGCTGCTGGTGATGTATCACCCCTATTTCCTCGTCTACAACGCGCTGTTGCTGACAGGATTCGTAAGCGCGATCGTCATCCTCAGCCGAGGGGGACTGCGGATCGTGATGAAGCTGAGCGATCTGCACTATGAAGGTCTGAACTGGCTTCAGAACATCGCCGACAACCTGCTGCACTTCAAGGCCACCGCGAGCACGCCGCTCCTGCTCAAAAAAACCGATGAGGTGGTTTACGAATATGAGGCGGCCAGGAAAACGCGCTCCGACATCCTGCACCGCCAGTATAAGGGTTCGGTGGTCTGGCAGGCGTTGGGGCACAGCTCGTTGATCGGCATGGCTGGCTGGCTGCTGTCCATCGGCCAGATCACCCTGGGGCAGTTCGTGGCGGCCGAGGTCGTCGTGGGCGCCTTGATGCTCAACTTCGACACGGTCGCCCGACGTATCTATGCGCTTTTCTTTATCTTTACGTCCTTGAACACCCTGTCGTTCCTGTTTTCCCAGCCCACGGACAGCGAAGCCTCCAAGATTACGGTCCCCTTGCCGGACCCGACGATCCATGGCGTCAGGCTGACCTGCAAGGATATCTCCTTTGCGTACCCAGGCTCCGAGCCGGTCTTCCAACACTTCGACATGGAGGTCGCTCCGGGCGAAAAAGTCGCCATCTTTTCCAACACCAGTACCGGCAAGACAACGATGGCGATGGTGCTGGCCGGCCTCTATGCCCCGACCACGGGCATCATCCGTTACAACGGCGTCGACGTTCGGGACCTGGCCATGGACTCCCTGAACACCTGCCGCGGTCTTATTTTGGATTCTCAGCTCTCGCTGTTCGAGGGCACGCTGGAGGAGAACATCTCCCTGGGCCGTTCGGGGATCTCCTACAGCGATGTCCAGTGGGCCTTGCGCTTCGTGGAGATGGAAGAGGAGGTGGATGCGCTTCCGATGGGGCTGGGAACCCCGATCCGAGCCAGAGGGAAAGCGTTCACCACGAGTCAGGTCTTGCGGGTTCTCGTCGCCCGGGCCGTCGTCACCCGCCCGCAGCTCCTGATCCTGGACGGGACGCTCCACAGCATGCCGCCCAGCCTGCGCGAAACCCTCCTGCGGAGACTCTGCTCGAAGGAAGAGCCCTGGTCGGTCATCTTCGTCTCGAACGACCCCTCCCTGAAAGCCCACGTGGATCGCCGCCTGGTGGTGGAGTGACCCGCATGCACTCTTCCCAAGTCCGATCCGGGACTTCTCTCTGCCCGGCTGTTCTGTTAGACTGAATACTGTGACTGCACCATGCATTGCTCGTGATCATCCGGTGGGAGGCCGCTTGTGAGCATCCGCCTTCAAGTGCTCCGTCGCAGGCCGGGCTGGGCTCAAATCCTGGTGAGCCTGATGATCGCGGGTCTGGGATTCACAGGCGCCAAAGCCCTTGGCCAGGTGGACGAAGACCTCCGCATCATGTACACGGAATATACCCTGGCCGCCACGGACCTGGCCCACATTTCCGCCAATGTCATCCGGTTCCGGACCACCGTCATCCGGTCGCTGGAAGCTCCAACCCAGAAGGATTTTGAACGGATCACGGCCTCGCTCCCGCACCAACGGGCCAGCATCCAGCACGCCGTGGACCGCTACGCCTCGGCCAGCTTGCGTGTATCACGAAGCGGGCGGAGCGAGCCGGAAGACATCAAGGCCGTGCAGGAAAGCCTCGACGCCTACTTTGCCGCCGCCAGCCAGACCACCCTGCTCATGAGCCAACTGTGGATCGCGAAGTCCCCGGAGGAGGCGGCGGCACTCCGAACCAAAGCCGAACAGTGGGCCGCCGATAATGCGGGCCCCAAGCTGATCCAGGTGAGCCTGGCCCTGGACCGGCTGCTGGAAACCGTGGCCGAGGTCGCCAAAGACATGCGCGACGAGGGCACCAGGACCATCCGCCAGATCAGCGCAGCGCTGGTGGTCGGGAGCTTGCTGATCGCCTTTCTGAACCTGTTCACCACACGACACACGACACCGCCTGCGGCGGAGAGCGGTGAGCCACTGCCGGGATCGGCCGCCTTACCCGCCTCCTACCAACCGGAACAGAAAGAGCCTCAGCCCTTTGCGCTCCCGCTCGAAAGCCCGGACCCGCTGGTCCGCCGGGAATAGCCGCCCGCTCCGCCTGTGATCACGGAGCCGGACTGCGACGATCCGCTATGGATGCTTGGAAGGGAGGAGCGGCAGACGCCCCTCTTTCTGAAACGGGAGGCGAAGCTCGCCGACGGGCGTCTTGATCTGAAACCCGGCCGTGATGCGGTAGGCCGCGTCCGATCGGCCGACCAGCGAGGCGAGTTGCCTGAACACATCGGCCAGCTTGATCGAGACCGGGAGGGGAATGGTCGTCACGGCATGGGGCTTCAGCTCGAAGCCTGCGTCGGATTTTCCCTTTAAAAAGGGCTGGCCCTCGATCGCCAGATCATAGTCGTAGCCCACCACCGTCAGCGAGCCCGCGCTCGCGTTCTCCACCTCCACATCAAACCGCAGATCCAGCCTGCGAAGGTCCATCCTGACCAGGCTGATCGAGACCTTCTTGACCTCCGGCTTCTTGGCCAGCAGCGACACGCTGCTGCAGCCGCCGAGCGTCAGCAGGGACAACGAGCAGATCACCCCGACTGTGAGACGTTTAAACCGGGCAGACACCGGCGCCTCCCATCCCGGTCCCTTTCGCAGAGGGCCGCTGCCTCCGGCTCAGAGCCGCGAACAATCGGGCCCGTTCCTGATCGGTGAGATTCTTCCACTGCCCGACCCGCAGGTCGCCGATGGTGAGGTGCATGATCCTGACCCGGTGCAAGGAGACGACGCGGTAGCCAAGGGCGTGGCACATGCGGCGGATCTGCCGGTTGCGGCCTTCCGTCAGGATGATACGGAATTGGCGCTTCCCACACCGGCTGACCGTGCAGGGCCGCGTGGGCTTGCCCAAGATCACCACGCCCCGGGCCATCTGATCCAGGAACGCCTGGTCACACGGCCGGTCCACCTGAACCAGGTACTCCTTCTCGTGCCCATGCTCCGCCCGTAGGACTTCATTGACGATGTCCCCGTCATTGGTCAGCAAGATCAGTCCGGAAGAGTCCTTGTCCAGGCGCCCGATCGGAAAGATGCGCGTCGGATGCCCGACATAGGCAATGATGTTGTCGGGGATGCCCAACTCCGTCGTGGTGGTGATCCCGACCGGTTTGTGAAACTTGATATAGACCGGCTCATTCCCCCAGGCAACCACCTTCCCGTCCCTGGCGATCACGTCTCCGGGGCCAACCTGATCGCCCAGCACGGCGATGCGCCCGTTGATGGTGATCCGACCCTCCTCAATCAGCCGGTCCGCTTCCCGCCTGGAACAGAGTCCTTGTTGGGTGAAGAATTTGTTGATGCGACACGAAGACCGTGATGCGTGATCCGTCATGCGCCATGCGAAGAGAGACTGAACAAGGAACGCAGGTTGCTGATTGCCGACCTCAGAACGACGCCGTTGATCTCATCCTCACCGCATCACCCTCATGTTTCACCGGTCACGGTTTCCAGCCGTCCCGACCAGGCCAAGAATGCGGTAGATCAACCGGGCCACCGTGAACTGGGGGGCGACGAAGCCCTCGATGGGCGCGATCTCGCTCACGTCCATGCCGATGATCCCCGGCCCCTTGGCCAGGGCCGAGACCAGCGCGAGGGTATCGTACCAGCCGAGCCCGCCCGGTTCCGGCGTCCCCAGGGCCGGCACCAGCGACGCGTCCAGCCCGTCGCAATCAAAGGTCAAGTAGACAGGGCCGGTGCAGGCCTTGACCACTTCCGGCACCCAACGGGCGGCCCGCCCTTCGTAGGGACCGGAGGGGTCCAGGATCTTCGAGGCGAAGAAGGTGGCAATCCGTTTGGTGCGGTTGATCAGATCGATTTCTTCCGGCGAGATGGACCGAATGCCCACTTGGACCAGCGGAAGGCCATCCTCCACGACGCGGGCCATGACGCTGGCGTGACTGAAGGGGTTGTTCCGGTAGGCCTGGCGGAGATCGCCGTGCGCATCGATCTGCACGACGCACAGGTCCGGATGGCGTTTTGCATGGGCCCGGATCGCACCGAGCGCGCCCGTATGCTCTCCCGTGAGCGTCAGGAGGAAACGGCCCGGCTCCACGTGCGGCCTGACGAAGGCCTCGATGGCCTCCACCGCGTCCCGGTCGACCCTGCCGCCGAGCGTCAGCGGAGCGGCTGTCGCCACCCCTCCCCATTCGCGGTAGGGCTCGCAGCCGAGCGTCTCATCGTAGAGCTCCACTTGCTGGGAGGCTTCAATGATCGACGCAGGGCCACGATCCGAGCCGAGTACATAGCTGGAGGTATGCTCGTAGGGCGCGGGCAGCACGTAGACTCCGGCCCGGCTCGGATGGCACCAGGGCTCCTCGATGCCGAGAAAATTCCGATCCGGCCCGAGCCAGCCATCCGGAACCGCCATGAGTCACCTATGGGTCCGCAGCTTTTTCGGGAGGTTTTCGAGCGGGATGAAGATCGCCAACGCGACGACGGTCGTCCACCGGTTGGCCTTGCCGATGGCGGATTGCGTAATGTTGAGCGTCCGAACGATCTTGCCCCCCATCTTGAACACCTGTTCCCGTTCCTTCCAGGCAATCGTGGGGTCAAACTCGATGCCGAGGGTCGTTGCCAGCATTTGTGCCGCCAGATCCTCCGTGTATTCGCCCGTCTCTTCGTCCGTTTCGCCGTGGGCATGGTGCTCGGAGAGGTAGCCGTAGGTCCGGCGGTCGGTGGGAATGGCCAGCCCGACGGATGCCGAGACCAGCCGATTGCGCTCGTTGGTCTCAGACCGGGCCATGACGCAGTAGGTGATTTCACCCGGGTTGAGCAACGATTCTCCCCGCTTTCGAGGGATGATCTTGCAGCCGGGGGGGAGGATCGAGGAGACCCCCACCAGATTGCAATAGGCGACCCCCGCGCTCCGCAACGCCTGCTCGAAGGAGGCCAGCTTCTCCCTGTGAACGCCGACGCCTCTAGTGAGAAACAGATGTGTCGGAACCATTATCCCTCCATCCCAACCTTCGTTGAACCGCCTGCTTCATACCAAGCTTCGTTTCAACCCGGCACTTCGATCACATGTGCCGGGAGAAGCTTTTTGCCTATGAATTTGCAGGCGGAGAGGTTTTTTGCCGCCAGTGCGCTTAGATTCCTTCGTGGTTCGTCATTCGTGAAGCGTTGTTCGTCAGGTGCTTTACGCTTCACGTGGCACACTTCACGGTTCTGTGCTGGGCCGCATTTGTATCAAGTTGGAGAAGAATCCGCAATATGGTCGGTGAGATTTTTTTTTTTGGAGGAACCATCCCGGGGGATGTGACCAGGCCGTGCCAGGGGAAACAGGACGGCTCAGGCGCTTCCAGAATCCTTCAGGTTCAGCACCAAGAGCTTGGGTTCCGTCATCTCCTCGATGGCATAACGGACCCCCTCCCGCCCGAGCCCCGAGTCCTTGACTCCGCCGTAAGGCATGTGATCGGCGCGAAATGTCGGGGTCTCGTTGGCGAGCACCGTGCCGACATCCAGCTCGCGGTAGGCCGTGAAGATCCGGTCCACGTCGCGGGAGAAGAGGCCGGCCTGGAGCCCATAGTCGGAATTGTTCAAGGACTGGATCGCCTCCTCGAATCGCTGGTAGCGATTGACCGTCACCACCGGCCCGAAGACTTCCCGGCAGGACACCTTCATCGTCGGCGATACGTCCGCCAGCACCGTGGCCTCCACCAGAGGGCCCGACCGCTTCCCGCCGGCCAACAGCTTGGCGCCTTGAGCCACCGCCTCCGCGATCCAGTCCTCGACCCGGCGCGCAGCGGCCTCGTCGATCAACGGACCGACGACCGTCGCCTCCTCCAAGGGATCGCCGGCCTTGACCTGCGCAACCCGGGCCAGCAGCTCGGCCACGAAGCGATCATGCACCGACTCGTGCACATAGATCCGCTGGACCGCAATGCAGGTCTGGCCTGCATAGGCAAAGCCTCCGGTAACGCATCGCTGGGCTGCAATCCCTAGGTCTGCATCAGGCTCCACGATGACCCCGGCGTTGCCGCCCAACTCCAACAGCACCCGCTTTTTTCCGCTTTTCGCCTTGAGCATCCAGCCGACCGACGCGCTCCCGGTAAAACTCAGCACTTTCAAGCCCGGGTGGGTGACGAGATGCTCGGCCACGGTATTGTCGCAGGGCACAACGCTCAATGCACCGGCCGGCAACCCTACTTCCAGCACCACTTCCCCCAGCAGCAGAGCCGTCAGCGGAGTCTGAGGAGCCGGCTTGAGCACGATCGGATTGCCGCAGGCCAGGCAGGGCGCTACCTTGTGGGCCACGAGGTTGAGCGGAAAATTAAACGGCGTGATCCCCAGCACCGGCCCGATCGGAAAGCGGCGGACCAGCCCGAGATAGGCGTCCGTCCCAGGCGTAAGGTCCAAGGGAACGATTTCGCCGGGAATCCGCTTGGCTTCTTCGGAGGCGACCGAAAAAGTTTGAATAGCCCGCCCGACTTCGCGCCGCGCGTCCGTGATCGGCTTGCCCGCCTCGGTGGTGATGGTTCGGGCGAATTCTTCTCGACGGGCAGCCAGCAGTCCGGCGATCTTTTCAAGGGCTCCGGCCCGCGCGTGGGCCGGCAAGCGGCGCATCGACGGAAAAGCCGAGATCGCCGCTGAGACCGCCTCTTCAGCCTCAGCCTTCCCGGCCAGACACACTTCCGCCACCCTGCTCCCGTTGAAGGGGTTCTTCACCGGGGCCGTCGCGGCCGTGGTCCGCCACTCCTGGCCGATCAAGAAAGGGCGAGGCTTCACCGGCAGTTCCTTCGCTCTATAGACCTTCGTTAGCCTGTTCGAAGGCCCCGGCCTCAGGTGTCGACTCCGCGACGTCCTGCTGGGCGGCCTTCGCCTTTCCGATGAGTTCGTCGGTCCCCCAGTCCAGGATGGATTCCAGGGCAAAGGCTTCGTAGGTGGACACTCCGTGGCAGGTCGGGCAATCAGGCATGGGCACCTTGCGCCGGAAGACTTCGCTCAAGCAAGACATGCAGACCAAGAGATCCGGTTCACCCTTCTCACATTCGACGAGCCAAAAAGATTGTTTCTGCGTCATAGTTCCTTTCTTATCTTACTAAGAGCTGTCAGCGTTCAACCGCAAGCCGCAAACGAATTCGACTAGTCCACATCCCCGCCGATTGTCCTCTGCTGATCGTTGACAACTGATGGCTTCTGCATCGCTAAGAATAGGCTTCCGAGGGCAGGATTTCAACCCTTCTGCTTTGAGGGGCCCACTCCGAGCAGGCGATCGATCTGCTCTTCGAACACTTCAAACGGGAAGGCGCCGGGAATGACGATCGGCGGCTCCTTCGGTGAGGGCTCCGTCCGCAACAGCACGAACCCGGGAGTGCCGCGGAAGCTGAGGCCGACCCCTTCCGCACGGTCCCGGAAGATGGCGTTTACGTGACGGCCCTCTTGCAGACATTGGGCAAAGCGCGGCAGATCGAGTCCGATCGCCTGGGCATGCTGTTTTAAATCGGCCGCCCCCAGCCGCCGGTCTCCTCCAAACAGCCGATCATGCATCGCCCAGTAGAGACGTTGCTCACCCGCGCAGCGGGCGGCGATGGCCGCATCCAGGCCGAGTCCCTGATCGGAACGGGGGTAATCGCGGTAGAGGAACCGGATCTTGCCAGTCTGGATGTATTTGGATTGGATGCGCGGCCAGGTTTCCTGGAAGAATTTTTTGCAGTAGCCGCAGGTGAAATCCGAGTACTCGACCAGGGTGATCGGCGCCGTGGCGCTGCCCCTCATCCGGCCGTCGTCCCGCAGGAGGGTCTCAAGGGTCTGTCCCGCCGCCTGTTTAGGACCCAGGGAATGACCGAGGACAACGGCGAAGAGCAGCACGATCACGGCCAACAGAGTGGATGGCACTACCGTTCCTCCTCAACCTTGGCCCGAACTTGTTTTATTCCCTGGCGATGCCGTTTTTCGACCAGCCGCCCTTCAACCACCCGCGTCGGCACCCGCGTCGGGACACGAAGGCGCGGCACGCGGTTCAGGCTCGTGAGTCGGGCGATCAGGCGCGCAAAGGCCACCTCGCGATTCCGGTGCTGCGACCGGGCTTCGCCGGCCACGACGCGCACGCCCGACGGCGGATGCAGCAGCCGCACCGCCGAATCGGTGACATTCCGGTGCTGCCCGCCGGGCCCGCCGGTTCGGAACGTCTCGACCACGACTTCTCGTTCCAGCACCCCCCGGTCCGTGCTGTAGGGAGGAGGGGACAATCGAGACGTGCGCGCTTTTCCTGAACCTGGCATGGCGGGCCCGACAGCGCGGGGAAGTCAGGAGGCTTGGTTTTTGGCTCGCAACCGCTCCAGGAGCCCCATCATCAACAGCGGCCAGACCACCGTCGCATCGCTCAGCACTTCAGCAAAGCGCCCCCCTTCTTCCGGAGGCACGAACTTGCCCCAGGAAATCCCTTCCTGGTAGGTACAGCCGCTCAGCCCCCCCCAATAATCAGGCTCCGGGCAGATGCGGACTCCGTACTGAAAGCGCGGCGGCTTCACGTTCAACCCGAGTCGTGCGTTGCCGATCTCAACGTAGGGTGCCACCTGCTGAGCCCAGTTCCTCGGTACGCCTCCCCCGATCGTAAAAATTCCCAACCGTGTGGCCCTCAGCAGATGATCCGTGTAGCTGTTCAGGTCCAGATAGGGGTTGTAGGACGGTTGGGTCTGATGCAGGGCGCGCAACACCCCTAGATCGCCTTGCGGTCTCCCTTGACTGCGCGCCCGATCGATGTTGCGCCCCATCGCCCAGGTTCCAACATCCAGGCCCATTTCGGAATCGGTAAAGGCCGGGATGTACACGGGCACGCCTTTCAGATAGGCGCTCTTGAGAATGCCGGTTCCCTCGTGCTCCTCAACCAGCGTCTTCCCGAGTTCCCGCGTCAACATCTCGGACGAGAGAGTCTGGTCGGGAGGAATCCGTTTAAGCGTCTGCGACACCACATGTTCGACATAGTTCAAATTCGCTTCCATCTCCAACGTGTCATACACACGGTTGTACCCCTTCTGAAACAGCTCCTCGTCGCGCATGGAGGGATCGTGCCGGTAGTGGATCTTGCCGACCGACTCGCTCAAGCCGTGGGCGATCAACGCGCCGGTGGAGACCACCGCCTGCACCATGCCCTGGTCGATCATGCTGCTGATGACCTTTCCCATCTTGGCGATCGTCATGGCCCCCGAAAGGGTCAGCACGACGAAGCAGTCCGGGTCGCTGATCATGGTCCATGACACTTCAAAGGCTTCCCCCAGCCGTCGGGCGCCAAACGCTGTCTTGCGCATGGCCACGAGCAGATCGGAAAAGGACCGGACCTTGTCGGGGTCGAGCGGCTCCAGGGCATCGAGCCCATCCTTCGCCCCATCGTGAAATTCACGTGGCTGCATCGGACACACCCCCTTACGACGCCTGCGCTCACCAAAACCTTGTTACTTATACACAACCCTCACGAGACGCGTCAAATTTTCTGCAAGTCATCACCTCGAACGATGGTCGTTGAAGAGAAGCAGAAAGAGAAATTGTGAGACGAGCGGTGCCAGCGAAGGTTACCCCACACTTGTTGAAGCAATGGAACTATCCGTCCGCACCTGACCTGTCGAGCCTTCGACCCCGCTCAGGCTCGACCCCGAGCGAGGTCGAGGGGTCGAGAGCCTCCGGGTCGAGCGATCGAAGCGGGCGGTTCGCGCAAACGCGGGATGGATGAAAAGCAGAGACTCAAGAGGGGCGCTCGGTTGCCGTGCGTGAGGGCAAGACCAACACCCGCGCTGACCTGCCACAGGGGTGAAGCTTCCCCTTGCGTGAGCCAAGCCGCCAATGTACCGGCCTGAACTCCGTTCCCTGTGGAACAGCACCTGTGTCAGCCGGAATCAATTCCCCATATCTTTCAGACTCTTGGAATTGGTCGCCGAGTCTCTCCTCCATGTGGCTAATATCCAGGGAGCGTCTATCCGATAAGAAACCACCCAGCAACCTTAGACAGCCGAGGGAAGACCCACGGCTAGCAGGAGGAGGACCCCATGAAACGTGCAACCAGTGTATTTGTGTTGATGGCGGTTGTGGGAACCGTGGGGGTGCCCATGACCTTACTCGCCGGAGAGTCGGCCCCGGAGCCCATCTGGTCGACGGACACCGTTGTGCCCCCGCCGCCCAAGAAGGCACCGGCCCAGGCCCCCAAGGTGGAGCCCTACTCAGGGCCCGCCTGGTCGACGGATTCGGCCATGTCTGCGAAGCCTGAGAAAATGCCGGCCCCGGCTCCTAAGGAGAAGCCCTACACAGGGCCCATGGTGGCACCGCCGGCCCTCGCGTTGGACCCCTCCTACTCGGGGCCTGTCTGGTCAACGGACACGGTCGCGCCCATGCCGCCCAAGGAGGTGAAGGCTCCGGCTCCCAAGGTGAAGCCCTCGACAGAGCCCATCTGGTCCACGGATTCCAGATAAGTCCGACGCCATTATACGGGGTGCGCGGCCAAACCGGGTTCCTCCCCACGACCCCTCGGAGACCATCTCCGCTTGGGGTCGTGGCAGGTTCCTGAACGCGAATTACCTGAGCTTAGCTAGAGATCCCACGCCTTTTCCCCCAACGAACACCGGACCTGCCTTCAGCGGTGCTCTCATTCGCCTAAGCTTCCCAGAACTGCCGCAACTACCCGCCTCGGTCTGCATTTTCTGATGGACTGAGGAAACAGAATGCCTTACACGGGCGGCTCACACGGAGAATTTGAGCCCACTGAGGCAACGTAACTATCCGCTCACGGTAAAGGAGAAGTTGTCAGTCCTCAGTTTTCGGTTCTCAGTTTCCTGACTGAAGACCGATAACTGAAAACTGACTACTCTCTGGCAAGCTTGGTATGGCTTGCCAGCCGAAGCGGCAGCGGAGTTTTGCCCGCCGTCGCTAAAGCTATGGCGGGCAGCCTTCGCTGACGCGCAGGCTGGTGGTCCCAACGGGATTCGAACCCGTGTCTGAGCCTTGAGAGGGCTCCGTCCTAGGCCAGGCTAGACGATGGGACCAGCCGGTCGTCAATCAAGGGGTCGTGGGATGGGATCAAACGAGGTGAACTCTATCACAGGGGGTTTGGGGTTTTCAACGCGAAGTACCGTCAGAATTGATGCAAGCTGAGGTGTTTCTCGGCGCGCATTAGATTCGATACAACGATGAAGAGCGCGACGTTCAAGCGAAGCTTGGTTAATATTTCACTGGAGGCAAGGTAACTATCCGCCGCGCTTTGATCGAACGCGGCGGCTCAAGCGAAGCTTGGTATGGCGAGGGCTTGCCGAGCTTCGGAAAGTTCTAAACATGCGGCTGCAACATGGTACAATGCGTCCCCTGATCGCCAGGAGATACAGTGTGCAAACCCTCAGAACAGTGAGCCTTCTCGTCATGGTGCTCTGTCTCCTGACCGGTTGTCTTTCGGACAAGGAGCGGGAGCGGTTAATGAAGGAACAATACCCATCGTATCCCGAACTGATCAAACGGGCCATCGCTGGCGGCTATGTGACGCGAGGAATGACGTACGATCAAGTCTATCTGGCACTCGGGCCCGCCTACTGCAAAACACCCACCCACTACCAGGGGAAAAAAGTGGAGACGTGGATGTATCCCCCTGACGAAGGGATGCCTTGTTCGCGTGCCCGTAGTCGAATCTACTTTGAAAATGGTCAGGTCATCGGATGGGAGTCTCCTCAATCGCGTTTGAGTGACAATCAATGATAGGCCGCAATCCTCACATCATACGAGGCGGCCTCTTCGGCGCGGCACTGATCTTCTTGATAGGATGCGCATCAGAGCGAGATCGTCTAATGAGGGACAAATACCCATCCTATCCCGAGACTATTCAGCGGGCTATAGACAAGAACTATTTGGTGCACGGGATGGATCTCGACCAAGTGCATCTCGCCCTCGGACCGCCCATCTGCAAGAAAACCATTGAACACAAGGGAAGACCCGTGGTTGTGTGGCTCTACCCTCCTGGCGGCAGGGACCCCTGCAAGACGGCCGAGTTCCGGGTTTATTTTGAGGAGGGAGCGGTCTCTGGATGGGAAACATTCACCGGAGCGACGAGGTTTACTGTTCCGCCTGACTTTAAGGAACCGTGACCGGCCCCAAACACCGTGAACTCACTCCGGCTGGAGCGAGCTCGTAAGTGATTGAGAAGGTAATGAAAAAGAAATGGCTGGGGGACTAGGATTCGAACCTAGGTAGTCAGATCCAGAGTCTGACGTCCTGCCACTAGACGATCCCCCAACCGGTTTTGCAGCGTACCCTAACCCCTGTTTCCAGTCAAGGGCGGGTC